>JBAUOO010000274.1:0-11874 GCA_049579785.1 Steroidobacteraceae bacterium | reverse complement strand
GCGTGAGGAAGGGCTGCGCGAAAACCAGCCACAGCTCATCACCCCGTTGGTAGTCGCCGATCTCGCGCAGCCAGGGCTGCGCGATCTGCCGACAGAACCGCTGGCGCACCATCCGCTCGACGGACGTATCGTCCGTCGCGCCGGAAATCTCGATCCACAGCGATCTCGTGGCGTGGTAGCCGGCACGAAGCTCCGCCTGATCGAGCGTCTGGCCGCGTGCGAGCAAGCGCGCGATCTCATCGAGCCCGCGGCTCTCGGTGAGCCGGGAGTGTCGCGAGAAGCCGCAGTACTCGACCCGCGCCCGATTGACCGCGCCGATCGGATCAGCGAGGCCCGGTCGTGGGCAGAGAAGCAGAAGAAAGAGCGCGGCGCCCAGGCGGCGGTACGGGGAGCGTGGAGAACAACTCATTGGTGCGCACGAAGGAGAGGAGGAAGGAGGACATGACGCGCATCTGCGTTTGGTACTGGCGCACGGCCTCGAGCTTGTCCGCCTCCTCGAGCCGATCGAGAGGAAAGGCGGCGAGCCCCAGGCCGCGGCCGCGCGGTGGAACGCTCAGGGGCAGGTTCGCCCGTAGACCCCGCGGGCTCGGCCACAGGGCGCCGCCGTGCACGATCCAGAAGCGCGCTCTCGAGAGCTCGTGACGACGGCTCAGCACCTGCAACGTCATGATTCCCGCCGCGCGGTGATCGGGGTGAGCATCCTCCGGGCTGGGTGCCAGAATGAGCGTTGGCCGGGCACGATCGAGCACACGCGCAAAATCCCGCTCCAGGCTCTCGCCGGTGTAAGGATGGCCGGCGCCAAGCGTATCGGCGTAGGGCACGGTCGTCGCACCGGTGAACTTCGAGTAATACGGTACCGTGAAATGGTCCGTGATCAGCGTCAGCAGCCCTCCGTCCGGATAGCCGAGGAAGAACTGCCGGCGGGGCGGCACGCCGAGAATTGCGGCCGCGGCGCGCGCTTCGCGCATCCGCCTGGCGGCCAGATCGCGCATTTTCTGCGGCTGGATCAGCAGCGCCTTCTCGATAAACAGCAGGTCGAGCTCCGAAGCATCACCGCCGGTCAGCCAGACGATGCTGGCGTGGCCGCCGGCGGCCACCACCCGCTGGATCACCCCGGCGCAGCAGAGGGTCTCATCATCCGGATGGGGCGAGACGACGAGGAGCGAGGTACGCGCGTCGATGGGCGGGATGCCTGTCGCTCTGAGATCCGCCACCGTCGGTTCGTGTGCCTCGGCAGAGGGCGCGGCGGGGGCATTGACCGCGGACGCGAGCAGCGCGACCAGCACAAAGACGCGGGCGGCCCGCAACCGGATGGATCGGTGGCGGCCCGCGGCGGGCGGTACCCTGATGGTCATGGTGGATCCGAGTGTACTAAAGTGAAGCGGCGGCCGCCGTCAACGGCCCGAACTCCGGCACGTTGCCGGGGTCTGAGGTTGAGAGAGGTCCAAATGAGTCGGGTCAAGCTCATCGCGCTCTGCATCGTGACGACGTTGCTGGCGGCCTGCACCACGGGACCGGAGGTCCGAACCCGCGTCGCGGAGCGGGTAGACCTCGCCAGCTTTCACACCTATAGCTTCGTGGCAAAACCGGGAACGGATACCGGGCCTTACAAGTCCCTCACCACCCAGCAGCTCGAGAAGGATGTGGGTGCGGAGCTTCAATCCCGCGGATATGTACCGGCTGCGGCGGGACAGGCGCCAGACCTGCTGGTGAACTTCACCGTGCGCGCGCATGACACGGTGGCAGGCATGACCGCGGGACCGGCCTTCGGCATGGGGATGGGCTGGGGCTGGGGCTGGGGCTGGGCACCTTATCCGTGGGGCCCCTGGGGGCCTTGGGGACCGGGATGGGGCGGCTATTACAATGATGTCCGCACGATCACCACCACGGCGCTCAGCATCGATCTGATCGACCGGACGGACAAGTCGGTGGTCTGGAGTGGAACGGCGTTCTCCGAGCTCACGCGCCGAATGATCTATCACCCCGCCGAGTCGATCGACGAGGCCGTGCAGCAGATCTTCGTGCATTTTCCGGTGACCGCCCGGCACTGACCGGTCGAGGTCCTTATCTTGCTGGAGCGTTTCCTCGGCCGCTCCGGCAATGAAAATCGCGATTCTCAACCAGCCCCAGGATCCCATGGTCGCCGGCAGCGAGCAGCGTGGCTCGGTTGCCATCGTCAACTGGGAGCTCGCGCGCTGCCTGGCTCGCCATCACGAGGTCATCGTGTACGCGCCGCGTGCACACGGCCAGCCTGGCGTCGAGCGCTGCGGCGCGATCGAGATCCGGCGGATCCGCTTCGTGGCGCGCCGGCTCCACAAGGCCGTGCAGCTCGTTGCGGGAGGCCTCAGGTGGGATCCGCCGTACTTCACCTCCCGGTTGTATTACCGCGAGTACTTCTCGCGGGTCGCGCGCGATCTTGCGAGGTGCCGTCCGGATATCGTGCATCTGCCGAATCAGATGCAATTCGCATCGCTGCTCAAGCGCGCCGCACCCGCAATCAGGACCGTCGTCCACATGCATCAGCGCCCCCGACAAGGCAGTGCACCTGCTCATGGAGGCGTTTGATCGACTGACGCGCGAAGGTGTCAGCCTCGAGCTGACGCTGATCGGCAAACCGTGCCTCATGCCCTACGATCTGCTCAGCCGACTGCTCGGCGGCGATCCGCGCGCGCTCGACGCGGTGCGCGGGTTCTACGGCCACTCCCTGCGCTCGTGGCTCGCGAAGGAGTTGTTCGGGCAGCACCGCAGCTACAGCGGCGCGCTGCGCGCGCGTCTCACGCCGGAGGCGTCGGCGCGAGTGCGCTTCCTCGGCACCGTGCCTCTGCCCGCGCTCATTCGCGCCTATCGCGCCGCGGACCTGCTGGTTTTGCCTTCGGTCTGGCAGGAGTCATATGGATTGCCCGTCGCGGAGGCGATGGCCTGCGGCGTACCGGTGCTCGCGAGCGCGAGCGGCGGCGTTCCGGAGCTCATCGAGGACGGTGTCACCGGCAGGCTCGTCCCCAGGCTCGAGACCGAAGCGTTGGCGCGCGCGTTGCAGGAGATGTTGGCCGAGCCGGCTCGGCTGCGCGCGATGGGTCGTGCCGCCCGCGTCCGCGCCGAGCGGCGGCTCACCTGGTCGCGCAGCGCCGAGCGTCTGGAGCGGCTCTATCTCGGACTTCTCGGCGCGGCCGCGCGCAGCGGAACTGCCGCGCACGGGGTACGTTGGAATGCCGTGCAATCAACAGCGGCCGCGCGGTGATGGCGCCGTCAGGATACGTGCGCGTTCGCGAGGCCATGCAGCGCGCACAGGCGCCGCTCGCCGCCGCGGGTGCGCACGTGGACACCACCGATGGGATACGGGTGACCGGGACCGACGGCTGCTGCGCGCCTCGGGCACGGAGCCGAAGCTCGCCGTCCGCTGCGAGGCGGCCGATGAGTCGGGTCTCGAGCGGTTGCGGCAAAAGCCCGCTAACGCTACCGCGACTTCGGTAGAATGTTCGCTCACGGGCCGTGTCGCAGGCCGCATGAGAACTCGAAATGATGGCTTCCGGGCGCGCACCCGCACGCAAGAGCAGCCGCCGCAGCCGACGCGGCACGACCATCCACGACGTGGCCCGCAGGGCGGGCGTCTCGCCGATGACCGTTTCCCGCGTCGTCAACGGAGAGCGCAACGTGCGCGAGTCCACGCGGGCCGCGGTGCTCGCGGCCGTCAAGGAGCTGCGCTATGCCCCCAACCCGGCCGCTCGCAGCCTCGCCGGCGCGCAGAGTCTGCGTATCGGACTGCTCTACGCCAACCCGAGCGCCGCGTATCTGAGCGAATTTCTGTTGGGCGCGCTCGATGAGAGCAGTCGCAAGAGCGCGCAGCTGCTGTTGGAAAAGTGCGAGGTGAGCTCGCCATCGGCCGAGCGCGCCGCGGTGCGCAGGCTGATCGACGGCTCGGTTGCGGGTGTCATCCTGCCCCCACCGGTGTGCGAGTCGCATGTCATCCTCGCGGAACTGAAGAAGGCGGTCATTCCCACGGTCGCCGTGGCGACCGGGCGTTTTCGCTCCGATGCCTCCTGCGTGCGCATCGATGACTTCAAGGCCGCTTTCGAGATGACGCGCTACCTGCTCTCGCTCGGGCACCGGCGCATCGGCTTCATCAAGGGGCATCCCAACCAAACGGCCAGCGGCGAGCGCTGGCTGGGATTCGAGACGGCGCTGCGCGAAGCGGAATGCAAACCCCAGCCGCCGCTCATCGAGCAGGGGTTCTTCAGTTATCGCTCCGGGCTCGAAGCGGCCGAGAAGCTGTTGGCGAGCGATCCGCGTCCGACCGCGATCTTCGCGAGCAACGACGACATGGCGGCGGCCACCGTCTCCGTGGCCCATCGCCGCGGCCTCGACGTGCCGCGTGACCTCTCGGTGGTTGGTTTCGACGATACGGCGATCGCCACCACGGTTTGGCCGGAGCTCACCACGATCCGGCAACCCACCGCGGCCATGGCCGAAGTGGCGCTCGACCTGCTCATCCGCGAGATTCGCAAGCGCCGCGACGGACTGCCCGGAGCGGCCGTCGATCATCTGGTTCCGCACGAGCTGATCGTGCGCGAGTCGGCCGCGGCACCGCCCGAGGGCCCGGGGGGGCCGCGCTAGTCGCGGACTCTAGGCCGCTCCGAGCTGACAGAAAAAAAGGTGCGCCGGCAGGACGTTGAGCGGCTCGAACTTGCGACGGACGTAATGGAAGACGCGTTGCAGATCCTCGAGCACGCGCGTGGAGAACTGAAACACGAGGAAGGCGCCGCCGGCTGCGAGCGCCTTCGAAGTGTTGCGCAGGATGCGCCCCCGGACCTCGGCCGACAGGGTGCTGAAGGGTATGCCCGAGATGATGTAGTTGGCCTTGCCGCGGCCGAAACGCTCGAGAATCTCGCCCACCGCCTCCGCCGAGCCCTCCACGACCTTCAGCCGCTCGTCGCACAATGACACGCGCAGATGGCGGACGAAGTCGGGGTTCAACTCGATGGCGATCAGGACCGCATCGGAGCGCATGCGCCGCAGGATCTCCGCCGTGATGCAGCCCACTCCGGGTCCGTACTCCACGATGACACGTGCCTGATGCCAGTCGATCGGCTGTAGCAGCTGCTTGATGAGGAACCTCGAGCTCGGAACGATCGAGCCGAGCATGCGCGGGTGGCGGAAGAAATTGCGGGCGAACAGCAGGGCATCCCCGGTTCGTGTCCGGCTGGGTATTGGCTGGTTGTTCGACACGTCGTGCTCTGCCTGAGTGATGCTCATTGCAAACTCCTGCATTATGCGCGGGTTCCGGGCCCTGCGTCACCGTAATCTCAGCCGCCCGCCCGCTTGGCGCCGTAGCCGAGCTTGCGCAGCTCCGCGACCAGCCGCTCCCGATGCTCGCCCTGGATCTCGATGACTCCGTCCCGGACGGCCCCACCGGCGCCGCAGAGTCTCTTCAGCCGGCTGGCAAGGGCCTCGAGTTCAGCGGTGGCAAGTGGCAGGCCTGAGATCACCGAAACCCCTTTGCCGCCGCGTCCGGCGACCTCGCGGCCGACACGCACCCGCGCGACGGAGCCGGCGCGGGAGCTGCTGTTGATGCTCATGGACGGTACTTTAAACCTCGCACGTTGCAGTGGCGCGGAACTTGCGGAGGCGGTGCCATCGGGCTGGTGGCGATCCCGGTGAAGCTGTCCCTCCGCCATGGACTGCTCGCGCCTGAAACAGCGGTATGTTTGTGTCGCGGAGCATCAGGTCGCCAGCCGGGACGAGATCGTCAAGGGCTAGGAGTTCGCCAAGGATCGGTATGTGATGGTCATGCCCGGGGAGTTGAAGTGGCGCTGTGCGAGAGCGGGCGCTGCGCCGTCGGTCAACCAACCGCAGGTGGCACCTGGATACAACAAGACCAACCCGCATGAGCGCGAGACCGGCAGCCAGGCGGCCTCAAACCGCAAGACGGCTCCCGGGATGGCGCTCAGCACGGCGCAGGAGCTCAGGCTACGTCCTGGTAGCCGGCGCCAAGGCCGACCGTTACCGGATGCACCCGCACCCCGGTCAGATGACGCAGTAGCCGCCGGCTC
Source organism: Steroidobacteraceae bacterium (assembly GCA_049579785.1). Classification (GTDB taxonomy): domain Bacteria; phylum Pseudomonadota; class Gammaproteobacteria; order Steroidobacterales; family Steroidobacteraceae; genus 13-2-20CM-66-19. The sequence continues at coordinate 5,827 of JBAUOO010000274.1, read as the reverse complement.
CCGCGGCTGCCGCCCCCGGGGTGGCCCCGGGGGCGGCTCGACTTGCCAAGTTCGTTGCGCCACCGGGCCTGATTGTGAACCGATTGGAACGCGCGTTGCGCATTCGAGGCGCTAAAATTCGCACCGGGCCGCCCTGAAGAACCCCGACCGCGCAGGTGCGCGGAGCCCCGGGAAACCGCTGGCGGTGCTGAAAAAGGCTGGTTCCCAATGGCCCAACGATCGCGTTTGCACGTCCCCCACCCGCCGGCCCGCCCGGGCGAGAAGCCGGATTTCAGCTATGTGCCGCTCTCGCCGGCGGGTGCCGTCGCCCGTCCGGACGCGCGGGCGCCGGCCCGAGAGATCGAGAATCTCGGCAGGGAGCTGGTGCGTGTCCTCGATGACGAGGGACGCGCGGTGGGACCCTGGAACCCGCACCTCGATCCCGAGGACCTGCAGGTCGGGCTGCGGCACATGCTGCTCACGCGGTTGTTCGACGATCGCATGCAGCGCATGCAGCGCCAGGGGCGCATCTCCTTCTACATGAAATCGACCGGCGAAGAGGCCGTGTCCATCGCTCAGGCGATGGCGCTGCAGCCCGGGGACATGCTCTTTCCCTCCTATCGCAACCAGGGGCTCTTCATCGTCCGCGGCCTGAGCCTCGTCGATCTCATGTGTCAGTGTCTGTCGAACACCCACGACAGGTGCCGCGGGCGCCAGATGCCCATCATGTACCACTGGGGCGCGGGCAACATCTTCTCGATCTCGGGCAATCTCGCCACGCAGTTTCCGCAGGCGGTGGGCTGGGCCATGGCCGCGGCCATCAAGGGCGAGGACCGCCTCGCCGCCGCCTGGATCGGCGAGGGCGCGAGCGCGGAGGCGGACTTCCACCACGGCATGACTTTCGCGGCCGTCTACCAGGCGCCCGTGATTCTCAACATCGTCAACAACCAGTGGGCGATCTCGACCTTTCAGGGCTTCGCCGGCGGTGAGCGGCGCACGTTCGCGGAGTATGGACCTGGCTATGGCATACCAGGCGTGCGGGTCGACGGCAACGATTTCCTCGCGGTCTACGGCGTTACCCAGTGGGCAGCCGAGCGCGCCCGCCAAAGCGGCGGCGCGACCCTGATCGAGCACGTCACCTACCGCGGGGGGGCGCATTCGACCAGCGACGATCCGTCGCGATACCGGCCGAAGGAGGAATGGGCGGCCTGGCCGCTCGGGGACCCCATTGCACGCCTGAAGCAACATCTGATCGGTGTCGGCGAATGGTCCGATGAGCGTCACGCGGCGCTGGAGAAGCAGCTCGAGGCGCACGTGGTCGCGTGCTGGAAGGAGGCGGCGGGCTTCGGCACGCTCACCGAGGGGCCGAGACTCGACCCGGCCACCATGTTCGAGGACGTCTTTCACGACATGCCGCCGCACCTCGTGCGTCAGCGTGAGGAGCTCAAGCGTCTGGCGCAGACTCAGCCGGCAAAGGGCGCGGAGGCGGAGCGCAGCCTCGAGACGCATGCGCCTGCCGTCGCGAAGGAGGGCTGAGGCATGGCGCACATGAACATGGTGCAGGCGCTCAACTCCGCCATGGATATCATGCTCGAGCGGGATCCGCGCGTCGTCATCCTCGGCGAGGACGTCGGCTACTTCGGCGGCGTGTTCCGCTGCACCGACGGGCTGCAGCGCAAGTATGGCGAGCAGCGGGTGCTCGATACCCCGATCGCCGAGGGCGGTATCGTGGCTGCCGCCATCGGCATGGGCGTGAACGGCCTGAAGCCGGTCGCGGAGATTCAGTTCGCCGATTACATCTACCCGGCATTCGATCAGATCGTGAGCGAGCTCGCGCGGCTGCGTTATCGCACCGCGGGGGAGTTCTCCGCGCCGGTGACGATCCGCACGCCCTGTGGCGGCGGCATCCGCGGGGGTCAGACGCATTCGCAGAGTCCGGAAGGTGTCTTCACACACGTCTGCGGCATCAGGGTGGTGATGCCCTCCAATCCCTACGACGCGAAGGGCTTGCTCATCAGCTCGATCGAGGATGATGACCCGGTGGTGTTCTTCGAGCCGAAGCGGCTCTACAACGGGCCTTTCGACGGCGATCCGCACAAGCCGGCGGTGCCCTGGAGCACTCATCCCAAGGGCGCGGTGCCGGAAGGCTACTACAAGGTTCCCCTGACCAAGGCCGAGGTCGTTCGTGCGGGCAAGGATGTGACCATCCTCGCCTACGGCACGATGGTGCACGTCGCGGAGGCGGCTGTCAGATTGGCCAAGGTGGACGCGGAGATCATCGATGTTCGTGCGCTCGCGCCGCTCGACACCGATACGCTCTGCACCTCGGTCTGCAAGACCGGCCGCTGCGTGATCGTCCACGAGGCGACACGCTACAGCGGCTTCGGCGCGGAGCTCGCGGCGACGGTGCAGGAGGAATGCTTCTGGCATCTCGAGGCGCCGATCATGCGCGTCACCGGCTGGGACACCCCTTACCCCCATGCGTTCGAGTGGGAGTACTTCCCGGGGCCGGCGCGCATTGCCGCGGCGCTCGCGCGCGTCATGGAGGAAACATGAGCCGCTACGTTTTCAAGCTGCCGGACCTCGGCGAGGGGACCGTCCAGGCGGAGATCATCGGCTGGCGCGTGAAACCGGGCGATGTCGTGTCGGAAGATGACGTTCTGGTCGAAGTCATGACCGAGAAGGCGGCGGTGGAGGTTCCTGCGCCCGTCAGCGGCAGGATCGTCTCGACCACCGGCCAGCCGGGGGACTCCGTGCCGGTGGGCTCGGAGCTGCTCGTGATCGAGACCGCCGCGGCGCAATCAGCTGGCGCCCCTGCGCCGCCGGCCGCCCCTGCGGGAAACGGCGGCGCGAGCAACGGTGCCGCGCGGCGCTCGCCCGCGGCTGCCACCAACGCGGGCGCAGCGGGCACGGCGGGCGCTTCGGATCACAATCCCCGTGTGTTGACTTCGCCGGCGATCCGTCGCCGGGCAAAGGAGGCGGGAATCGATCTGCGCCAGGTTGCGGGGTCGGGACCGCAGGGGCGCATCGTGCGCCAGGACTTCGAGGCATACGCCGCGGCGCGGCCCACGGGCCGCGCCGGGGCCGCGGTGAGCAGCCTGCCCGCGGCGAGACCGGCGGCGCGTATCTCCGGCGGCGGCACGGAGGAGATCAAGGTCATCGGCCTCAGGCGACTCATCGCGCAGCGGATGAGCGATGCGAAGCGCAACATTCCGCACTTCGCCTACGTCGAGGAGGTCGATGTCACGGAGCTGGAATCGCTTCGCCGCCATCTCAACACGAAGCTCGAGGCCGGGGTGGGCGCGCTCACCTATCTGCCGTTTCTGGCGCTCGCCCTCGTGCGGGTGCTGGAGGAGTTCCCGCAGTGCAATGCGCATTACGATGCGGAGCGGGGTGTCATCGTGCGCTATCGCGCGGTGCATCTTGGAGTCGCGACACAGACTCCGGAAGGACTCAAGGTTCCGGTCGTGCGTGAGGCGCAGCGGCGATCGCTGTGGGACGTCGCGGCCGAGATGCGCCGGGTGACCGATGCGGCCCGCAGCAACAAGGCGACGCGCGAGGAGCTCACCGGCTCCACCATTACGCTGACGAGTCTCGGCAAGCTGGGAGGCATCGCGAGCACACCCATCATCAACGCGCCCGAAGTCGCCATCATCGGGGTCAACCGCGCCGTCGAGCGGCCGGTGGTGATCGGGGGCGCCATCGCGGTGCGCCGCATGATGAACCTCTCCTCATCGTTCGATCATCGCTTCGTCGACGGCTACGATGCCGCCGCCATGATCCAGGCACTGAAGGAGCGGCTCGAGCATCCGGCGACGATCTTCGTCGGCTGATCGGGACCTGCCTGCTCGCTCAGCCGCGGTCAGGCTCGGGGTCGCTGGCGGGAGCGGTGCGCATAGCATGCCGTGCTCGGCCGCATCGCGCCGGACCGCTTCCCGCCAGAGTTGCAGCAGATGCTCCCGCCGCGCTTCGAGCCAGGTGGAAAGCGCATCCAGTTGCTCGTGCACCGAAGTTCTCGTGACGGCTCCGGCCAGGTGTTTCGCGGGTGAGGCGCAATCAAGCACAGGATTGCTCACGCTGATGCAAGGGCAAGCGCAAGCGCGGCGCTCGAGCGGCCGCGGGAGAATCAGCTCGCTGCCGCCGGCTCCTTGCCGAGGATCTCGTCCCTGACATCATCGATCTCGCGCGCGCGGGAGGGCCGCGCTCGGGCGCCTTCGCACCGCTCAGGCCGCGGGCAGCGGCTGCTACGAGGGCAGATGATGCGGGCCGGCTGCTGCACAGCGTCCTCGATCCAGGCGATGTTGAGGACATTGGCGACCGCCACCAGCGCCTCGGTGGCGTTTCTCGGAATGCGGCCCTCGCCGCGCCGATGCAGACATTCGTCGAAGATGCTCTCGATCACCTTGCCGCTTGCGACGCCGTTGGCATCGAGCGCGGGAGCGAGGTCGACGCCGACCGAGAGGACGTGGGGATTGCCCGCCATGTCCTTCACCCGGCGGGAGTGGCAGCAGTAGAGGAGGGAGCGATCGCCATCGCGAAGGACCGATATCTGCGAGCCGGCCTCGCCGCGGGGGCCATCGATCATGCGGAACACGGCCCAGTTGGGGCAGGGATCGCTCACCTGCGCGAGGTTGCCCCAGGGCAGCGGTATGCCGTTGCCGCGATAGACGGCGCGCAGATACCCGGGCGGGTAGGCGTCGAAGAAGTGCCAGTAGGGATAGGAGGAAACCTTGGTCATGCGCCGCATGATCACCGCGGGGGTCAGCTCCAGGCGCATCCCGGGCTCGACCCGATAGCGCTCACGGGCGAGAAACCGCCTGAAGGGGACCCGCGGGGCGAGCAACGCGCCGGCAAAGAAGCTGCATTCGAAATCCCGCCATGCGTGCAGCACATCCTGGGCGTTCATGCCGGCGGTATCGGAGCTGCCCTCGGGGCTGCCGCCCATCTCCCCGCCGGTGGCATGCGCCGATCTGAGGCCGTCGCCCCCGTGCAGCACCTTGTGGGCGATGTGCGCCGCCAGATCGAATTTCAGCCGCGCCGGATCCGATTGCAGCGCGCGGTTGGCATAGATGACGCGCGGCGGCTCGAAGAAGGAGCGCACCATGCTACGGACCTCGCGGTCCTTGTCGCGGGCCAGCAGGGGCTTTCGGTCGAACCAACGAATCTCGAGGCCATGGCGCTTGCAGAGGCGCTGTAGGTCATCCACCGACAACGGGAACCTGCGCTCGCCCACTCCGTCCGCGGCGCGCTCGAGATCGGGAAAGTCGTTGCGTGACATCTCCTGATGGGAGCGGATGAGGAGGTGCGCGAACTGCCGGCCGCTGGTGCCGGTCTGGGCAAGGAGCTCCGGGATCGCCGCCTGCAGGACGTCCTTGGAAAAAAGGAACGCGGGCTCGAGCGGCACCTTGGCGGCGCCGCCGGAGGGTGTTGCGGGCGTCGGCAGCTCGAGATCGGCGCTTTCATCGAGGAACCACTGCGCGTCGCGTTGAAACACCCCGGCGATGAGCTCGAGCAGGTCGCTCGAGGGGGCGCGTTTGCCACTCTCGATCATGCTGAGGTAGGAAACCGACGGCGCGTGCTCCGCGTTACGCTGTATGCAGCGCGCCGACAACTCCTCGAGCGTGAGACCGTTACGCTTGCGGATCGAGCGCAGCTTGGCGCCGAGAAAGTGACCTTTGCGCAGCAGTGGGGTCATGAGGATGCAATCCCGCGACGGCAGGTTTGGTGTGAAATTAACATTGTGAAGTTTCTTTAGTCAAATTGCGCGAAAAGGAAGGGTATGCTCCCCCGATGAACGCCAGACCCGACGAGCTCGTCTATTCCCGGGAGCCGGCCGGCTCCCCGGTGG
>JBAUOO010000273.1:0-21850 GCA_049579785.1 Steroidobacteraceae bacterium | reverse complement strand
CGCGAAGCGTTGCTCGCGAGAGCGCCGGCGCCCGCGGCGCGCATCTGGGCCGCGGCGGTGGGCAAGGCGGCCTCATCCATGGCGCTCGGGGCGCACGATGCGCTCGGCCGCTCGCTCGAGCGCGTGTTGGTGATCACGAAAAGTGGACATCTCGCTGCGGAGCTGCTGTCGCTGGCGGGCCTCGAGGCGCATGAGAGCGCCCATCCGCTTCCGGATGAGCGCTCGCTCACGGCGGGTCGGCGGCTCCTCGAGTGGGTGGACGCGCTGCCGGCGGCGGTTTTGCCGTTGTTTCTCATCTCGGGGGGCGCATCGAGCCTGGTGGAAGTGCTCGTGCCCGGTGCCACGCTCGCGCAGCTCGAGCAACTCTCGGCCCGCGGCCTCGCCGATGCCGTTGCGATCGGCGAGCTCAACGCGCGCCGAGCGCGCCTGTCGCGGATCAAGGGCGGGCGTCTCGCGGCCCATCTCGCAGGTCGCGCCGCGCGCGCGCTCTTCCTGTCCGACGTGCCGGACGATGACCCCGCGGTCATCGGCTCCGGACTCCTCGGTCCGGCGGCCGACGGTGCGGATCGCATCGAGCGGGAGGTGATCGCTTCCGTGGATCTCGCCACGGAGGGTATCGTCACGGCGGCGCGGGCGCGAGGGCTGAGCGCCGAGCGGGTGCCGGAGCGATTCGCGGGCGAGGCGACGCGCCTCGCGGCGCGTTTCACGCACGAGCTTTGCGTCGGAAATTCCCAGGTGCGCGTCTGGGGCGGCGAATCGACCGTACGCCTGCCGGCGCATCCGGGCCGTGGCGGACGCAACCAGCATTTGGCGCTCGCCGCCGCGACCTATCTTCCGGAATATCCTGAGCTGCTGTTGCTCGCCGCCGGAACCGATGGCACGGATGGCCCGACCGAGGCGGCAGGGGGTCTGGTCGATGCCGAGACCTGCGCGCGCATCGCACTCGCCGGACTCGATGCGGCGGATTGCCTGCGGCGCGCCGATTCCGGCACGGCGCTCGCGGCGGCGGACGCGCTGGTGCGCACCGGCCCTACCGGAACCAACGTCGCGGATGTGGTCATCGGTCTCAAGCTGTCCCCGGTCTGACGTGATATAAGCACCAATGCCCGAGGAAACGCCGAAGAAAACGCGTCCGAGCCACTCCAACGACCCGCGGGTCGTGCCGGAGTCGCAATGTTTCGGCGGCGCCTTCATCCGCGGCTACCGGCGCCTGGGCCAGGTGGCAGCGGGCGCGCGAGCGGACATCTATCTTGCGGAGCGTGAGCTCACGCACTCGGTGGTCGCACTCAAGGTGGTGCGCGATGAGCCCGACGGGGACAGCCCGGACTCGTTTCTGCGTTTCCTGCACGAGTACGAGATCGCACAGCGCATCCGCGATCCGGGCATCGTGAAGCTGTTCGACCTCGGCGTGAGCGATGAGCACGCATGGCTCGTGATGGAGTACTTCCCGCGCGGCGATCTGCGCCGGCGCATGAAGGCACCGATTGCGCCGCGATGGGCGGTGCGGGTCGCCGCGGCGATCGCGCGGGCGCTCGATGCACTGCACGCGGGCGGCGTGGTACACCGCGACCTGAAGCCCGGTAACGTGATGCTGCGCGACGACGGCAGCATCGCCCTCATCGACTTCGGGCTCTCGAAGGATGAGGTGCAGAGACAGGACCTCACCGAGCGCGGCCTCATCTTCGGCACGCCGCATTACATGAGCCCGGAGCAGGGACACGGGGAGCCGACGGATCCGCGCAGTGATCTTTACAGCCTCGGCGTGATCCTTTACGAGATGTTGACGGGCGGCAAGCCGTACCGGGCCGAGAATCCGATGGCGGTCATCTACAAGCACCGCAAGGAGCCGGTGCCGCAGCTCGCCGATGCGCTCGAGGGATTGCAGCCCCTGCTCGAGCAGCTGCTCGCCAAGCGGCCGGAGGATCGCTTCGGGAGCGCGCGCGAGGCCGCAGAGGCGCTCGATCGCCGGCTCGAGCGCTTCCTCGAGCGCGCCTGATGTCTGAGACCCCCGGTCGCAGGTATGACATCCTCCTTGCCCCCACTGCCCCTGCTTGGGTGGAGGCGGCGGCCGAGCGCTGGCGGGAGCTCCTCAACGATCATGCGCAATGTGAGAAGAAGGCCGCTTCCACGGCGCTTGCCCTGATGTTCGCCTATCCCGAGGACCGGCGGCTCTCGAGCACCCTGTCGCCCCTGGCGCGCGAGGAGCTGCGGCACTTCGAGCAGGTGCAGAAGCTGATGACCGCGCTCGAGGTGCCGTTCGAGCGGCAGCGGCCGGGTCGCTACGCCGCCGGGCTTCGGGCGGTGCTGCGCACGGCCGACCCCGGACGCAAGCTCGATCTGCTGCTCACCGGCGCGCTGATCGAGGCGCGCTCGTGCGAGCGCTTCCGTCTGCTTGCGCCGCGGCTACCGGCGCAGGTGGCCGGGTTCTACGAGCAGCTCGCCCGGTCGGAGGCGCGACACTTCGAGGAGTACCTCGAGCTCGCGCGCGAGGAGGCCGCGGCGCAGTGGCGGCCGCGGCTGCGGCAGCTCGCCGATTGCGAGGCCCGGCTGGTGAGCACACCGGATGGGCAGCTGCGCCTCCATTCGGGGCCGCCGGCGATGCAGGGGATGGCCAGTGCCACGGCCTAACAGTTCCTTACAACGCCCGTAAGCGTCACGATTATCTTCTTGCGATGGCCGACCGTCCGCACCTCTTGATCGTCGATGACGACCGCGAGATCCGCTCGCTGTTGAGTCAGTATCTCGAGAAGAACGATTTCCGCACGACCGCGGTGGCGGACGGCCGCGAAATGCGACGTGTGCTCGAGCGCGCCTCGGTCGATCTGATCGTGCTCGATCTGATGTTGCCCGGCGAGGACGGGCTGACCCTGTGCCGGGAGCTGCGCACCCATTCACAGATCCCGGTCATCATGTTGACGGCCCGGGGCGAGGACGTCGATCGGATCGTCGGGCTCGAGATCGGCGCCGACGATTATCTGCCGAAACCGTTCAATCCGCGCGAGCTTCTCGTTCGCATCCGCGCCGTCCTGCGCCGGGCCGCGCATGCGCCCCGCGACCCCAATCCCGAGCTCGTGCGCGGCTTCAGCTTCGCGGGCTGGCGGCTCGATACGACCCGGCGGACCCTGACCGATGGCGGCGGCCGCGAAGTGGCCCTGAGCGGGGCGGAGTACCGGCTGCTCGCGGTGCTGCTCTCCGCCGGCAATCGCGTGCTCTCGCGCGCACAGCTCACCGAGCTGCTCAGGGGACGGGAGGCCGATCCGTTCGATCGCAGCATCGACGTCCGGGTGAGCCGGCTGCGACAGATACTCGGGGACGATGCGCGCGCGCCGCAGATCATCAAGACGGTGTACGGTGAGGGTTATGTCATCGGAGTGCCGGTCGAGAGCGCCTGACTGAAATTACCGCCTCCGATGCGATTCCCACTCTGGCCGCAGTCGCTGTTCGGCCGGCTGATCGCCGCCCTGGTGATCGCCGTGGTGCTCGCGCAGGCCGCGACCCTGTACCTCTTCGCACGTCATCTCGAGCGATTCGTGCTCGACAGCAGCGTTCGGGAGTGGTCGCGGCGGATCACTCAGATCACGCTGCTGCTCGAGCAGCTGCCGATCGAGCAGCGCGCCCCCACGATCGCGCGGCTGAAGGAGCAGGCCGCGCGGCTCGCGCTGCCTCACGAACGACAGGGCCTGAGGCTGCGGGGGCACCCTTGGCACGGACAACTGTATCTGTTGCCACCCATCGAGGCCGATACGGCGCAGACCGGCATGCCGGCGCACCCGAGCGCCGCGGGGCCCGCGCCTCCCGCGGCTTCTCCCAGGCCTCGCGCGGCGCTGGCGCCGATGAGCGCACACTCATGGCCGCACCTCTTCATCCAACTCCCGTTCGCCTCGGACCTGCAACAGGTGCTGGCGCAGCAGTTGCGGGCGGACCTCGGCAGCGGTTACGAGGTGACCGTGCGGCCGGCGACCGCGCCGGCCGATTTCGTCATCCCGATCCCGTCGCCTTTCTTCGGCCTGCCGGCGGATCATCCGACCGAGACTTACGATGTCGAGGTCCGCTTGCCCGACCAGTCGCGTCTCGTTTACCGGGTGAGGCGCATCGCTCCCGGGACGCCGTTGCCCATGAGTCTCATGGTCAACATGATCCTGCTGGTGATCCTGCTCGTCATTGCACTCTATATCGCGGCCCGCAGCATCACCCGGCCGCTGTCGCGGCTCGCGGCCGCGGCGGACAACATCGGACGGAGTGCGCGACAGCCAAAGCTGGAAGAGAGCGGCGCACGCGAGCTGCGCCATGCGGCGCGCGCCTTCAACACCATGCAGGACCGCCTGCACCGCTATCTTGATAGTCGCACTCGCGTCCTCGCCGCGATGTCCCACGATCTGAAGACGCCGTTGACACGCCTGCGGCTTCAGGTCGAGACGCAGATCGAAGACCCGGCGCTGCAGGCGCGCTTCGGCAAGGAGCTCGATGAGATGGAGAGCATGGTGCGTGGCGCGCTCGCGCTCTTTCGGGGTCTCAATGACGAGGAGGCGCTCGAGCCACTCGACGTCAACCTGCTGCTCGAGACCGTGCGCGCGGAGTTCGTGGAGATGGGCAAGGACGTGACGGTGGAAGGGCGTGCCGCGGGGCCGTTGCCGGTCAAGCCGCAGGCGCTGAAGCGCTGCATTACCAACCTCGTCGGCAACGCCGTCAACTTCGGCGGCCACGCGCGCATTCTCGTGCGGGATGGCGCGCGGCTCGAGATCAGCATTTGTGACGAGGGGCCCGGCATCCCCGCCGAAGAGCTGGAGAAGGTGTTCGAGCCGTTCTATCGCCTCGAGTCCTCGCGCAACCGCGACACGGGGGGTACCGGCCTGGGGCTCAGTATCGCGCGCGATGTGGCGCAGGCGCACGGCGGCACGCTCGTGCTGCGCAATCGTCCCGAAGGGGGGATCGAGGCGCGGCTCACGCTGCCGCGGGGCAGCTGAGCCGCCGTGAGGCGGCTGATCGTCAGAATTGTTTACTGTGCGTTGACATACTGCGCGCTAGAGTGTCCTCCTCACCAGAGCCTGGAGGATCCCCGATGATCAGACGCAGTGTTGCCCTGCTCGCGATGCTCGCCGTGACGGGTACGGCGCTCGCCCAGTCACCGCCACCACCGGCCCCGCAATGGCACGGACACCATTCGTGGAAGGAGGCGGCCCATTGGCGGCAGAAAATGGAGCAGCGCCGGATGGATCGGCTTGCGCTCCTGCTCGACCTGACGCCCGCTCAACGACAGCAGGTCCAGGCGATCTTCGCCGACGAGCGCGCCAAAATGAAGCCGGCCATGCAACAGGTCCGGCAGGCCATGAAGCAGGCGCGCGCCGCTCATGAGGCAGCGCGCAAGGAGACGCAGCAGCGGCTGGCGTCAGTGTTGAGCCCGACGCAGATGAGGAAGCTGAAGGCCCTCATGCCCGGACGGGGCATGATGATGCATGCAATGATGAAGCACGGAATGATGATGCACGGGATGATGATGCACGGCATGGGCCCCGCCATGGGACCGCCTCCCGGACCGGGACCCGGGCCGCAATGAACCGCCCGGAGCGGTTCATGACGACGCGCGCAGCGCGTCGGCCCCGCCAGGGGCGAGGCCCAGGATCGGCCGAGCAATGAGCACTCAGCGAGGCAGCGTGCGCAGCTCGTAGCAGCCGGCTTCGCAGAGGAGATAGCTGCCCTGCTCGTACCAGGCACCGAGTACGATGCGCTGAACGGGCTGATCCTCCAGCAGCGCATCGTGCACGGCGGGCCTGTGGGTGTGGCCGTGAATGATCCGCCGCACGCGCGCGGCTTTGAACGCCGCGGTCACCGCCGCGGCGTTGACGTCCATGATCTTCGGGATGGTGCGCGCGGTATGCGCTCGGCTGCCGGCGCGTGCTTGCTCGGCGAGCAGCCGCCGGTCCGCAAGCGGCAGGCTGAGGAATCGCCGTTGCCAGGCGGGTGTTCTGACGATGCTGCGCAGCTCCTGATAGGAATGATCATCGGTGCAGAACGCATCGCCGTGCGTGAGCAACACCCGCTCGCCATCGAGCTGCGCAATCACCGGGTCAGGCAATAATTGACAGCCGGTTCGCCGGCAGAAGTCCTCGCCGAGGAGAAAATCCCGGTTGCCGTGCAGCAGGAAGCAACTGATGCCTTGCTCCGTGAGCTCCCGCAAGGCAGCGAGCACGGCGTCGCGTTCGTCACCGGAATCATCATCCCCGACCCAGGTCTCGAAGAGATCTCCCAGGATGTAGAGCGCGCGAACGTTCGCCGAGGGACTCGCGACATGGGCGCGCAGAAACTCGAGGAACTGCCGCTGCGCCTCCGGCGCCGCGGCATCGAGATGCACGTCGGAGACGAACAGCTGGCGCGCGGGCTTTGAGCCTGGAGCTTGGGGCGCGGCGGGGTCTGCTGCGGGCGTCATCCCGTGCCGTCAGGTTGATCGGCCTCGCCCGACTGAGACTTCGGTTGCGATTGCGACGATGACTGCGGCGGCGTGGCGCCGGATGGCGGAGCGGGCGTCGCGCCCGGCGGTGTCGCCGGGGGCGGCGTCGCAGGCTTTTGGCCGGGAGGCGGTGTCTGGCCCTGTGCGGGCTTGCCCGGCTGTGCTTGCGGGCTCGTGGCCGGGGGCGTTCCCGCCGGCGGTGTTGCGGCTGGCGCCCCGCCCGGGGGCCCACTGGGCGTGGGCGTCGAGAGCTGCGGCGGGCTGATGACCTCGATGCTCTGGATGATCACGGGTTTCAGCGGCGCGTCTGACTTGAAGGGGCCCATGGCGCCCGTTGGCACCACCCCGATGCGATCGACCACGTCCATTCCCTGCACCACCTGACCGAACACCGCGTAACCCCAGCGGGTGGGCAGCGGATCGAGCTCCGGGTTGTCGACGAGATTGACGTAGAACTGGGCGTTGCCGGTGTGAGGGCCGGCGGCGCGCGCGAGGCCGACGGCCCCGCGCTTGTTCTGCAGGCCGTTGCCCGACTCGTTGACGATCGCAGGATAGGTGGGCTTGAGGGCGTAGGGGGCCGTCGCCGCGTGGCCGCCGCCCTGAATGACGAAATTCGCGACGACCCGGTGAAACAGGGTGTTGTTATAGAAGCCCTCGTGCACGTAGCGCAGGAAATTGGCCACGGTGAGGGGCGCCCGCCCGGGATACAGCTCAATCACGAACGAGCCCATGTTCGTCGTGACCCTCACCTCGGGGCTCGAGGAGGGGAGGTCGTCCGCGCGCGCCGCAGGCCGCGCGAGCAGGAGAAAGGCCGAGGCGGCCGTCAAGGCGAGTATCAGGGTTCTCTGTTTCAAGGTCCGGTGCCGGGCGCGCATCTGGTCTCCGTCGCTTAGGTCGTGGAGGTGCGGAATCTTAGCAGCGCCGAGGCATCGCGAGCTGAGCGATGTCGCTCCCATGGCAAACCCCGTACCATTGCCGCATGAGCGGAATGGACAGCACAGCTCCCGCAGGGTTCGCTCGCGCGGCGGTGACGCGCTTTGCGCCGAGCCCCACGGGTGAATTGCACCTCGGCAACGCGCGTACCGCGCTCTTTAACCTCCTGCTGGCGCGGGGCACGGGCGGGCGTTTCCTGCTGCGGATCGAGGACACCGACGCGCAGCGCAGCCAGGAAACTCACCTCGCGAGGGTGCTCGAGGACCTGCGCTGGCTCGGGTTGGACTGGGACGCGGGACCGGATCGGGAGGATGACCGTGGGCCTTATCGCCAGTCGCAGCGCGGCGCGCTCTACGCGCGCTTCTTCGAGGCGCTCGAGCGGCAGGGTGTCGTCTATCCCTGCTTCTGCACCCCGCTCGAGCTCGAAGCCTCGCGCCGGGCGCAGCTCGGCTCGGGACGCCCGCCGCGGTACGCCGGCACCTGCCGGGAGCTCTCGGGCGAGGAGCGCCGCAGCAGGCAGGCTCGGGGACTTCCCGCCACCTTGCGATATCGCGTTCCCGCCGGGCGGCGCATCGAGTTCGTGGATCTGGTCCACGGGCCACAGAGCTTTGCCTCGGATGACATCGGGGACTTCGTCATCCGCCGCGCGGATGGCACCGCGGCGTTCTTCTTCTGCAACGCCGTCGATGATGCCTCGATGGGCGTCACGCACGTGCTGCGCGGCGAAGACCATCTCGCCAACACGCCAAGACAGCTGCTGATCCTCGAAGCGCTCGCGCTTCGCGCGCCGAGCTATGGCCATGTGTCGCTGATTCTCGGCTCCGATGGAGCGCCGCTTTCCAAGCGCCACGGCGCGACGAGCGTGCGCGAGTATCGCGAGAGCGGCTACCGTCCGGAGGCGCTGCGCAACCATCTCTTTCGCCTCGGACACTCGAGCGGCGAGCATGCGCTGCTCGACCTCGAGGCCATGGCCCGCGCATTCGATCCCGAACACCTCGGGCGAGCCTCGGCGCATTTCGATGCGCAGCAGCTTCGGGTTTGGCAAAAGGAGGCGGCGCACCGGCTGCCGCCGGATGAGGCGCGCGCATGGCTCGCGGCGGTGCTGCCGGCAGGTCTCGACGAGCGCGCCGCGCGCGCCTTCATCGCCGCGATCCTGCCGAATGTGGTTTTGCCGGAAGACGCGCGGCCGTGGGCGCGGATCGTGTTTGGTCCACCGCCCGCCCTGGAGCCCGATGGCGAGGCGATCATCCGCCAGGCCGGCGAGAGCTACTTCGCGACGGCGGCGCAGGCCGCCGCGCAAAGTGGCAATGACCTGCCGGCCATCGCCTCGGCAATCCGCGCCGCGACCGGCAGGAAGGGCGCGGAGCTCTACATGCCGCTGCGTCTTGCGCTTACCGGTCGCAGCCACGGACCGGAGCTCGCACCGCTCCTCAAGGCCATGCCCGCGGGCCAGGCGCGGGCGCGGCTCGAGCGCTATGCCTGAAAGCTCACAGGACATGATCCGCATCCACAACTCGCTCACCGGCGAGAAGCAGCCGCTCAGACCCATCACGCCCGGCGAGATCCGCATGTACGTGTGCGGCATGACGGTGTACGACTTCATCCATGTCGGGCATGCGCGGATGATGATCGCGTTCGATGTCGTCAACCGGTATCTGCGCCACCGCGGTTATCGCGTGACGTACGTGCAGAACATCACCGACATCGACGACAAGATCATCCGGCGAGCCGCGCAGAACGGTGAGTCGATCGGCGCGCTCACCGAGCGGGTCATCGCCGCGATGCACGAGGACTGCGCCGCGCTCGGCATTGCGCGGCCGGATCACGAGCCGCGCGCTACGCAATACCTGCCGGCGATCATCGGCATGATCGAGAAGCTCATCGAGCGCGGCTACGCCTACCTCGCAGCGAACGCGGACGTCATGTATGCGGTCGCGAAGTTCGAAGGCTACGGACGGCTCTCGGGCAAGCGCCTCGCGGACCTGCGCGCCGGAGCGCGCGTGGAGGTCGATGAGTCCAAGCGCGACCCGCTCGATTTCGTGCTCTGGAAGCACGCCAAGCCCGGCGAGCCGGCGTGGGACTCCCCGTGGGGCCGCGGGCGCCCGGGATGGCACATCGAGTGCTCCGCCATGTCCGTGGCGCTCCTCGGCTCGCATTTCGACATCCACGGCGGGGGCCTCGACCTGAAGTTCCCGCACCACGAGAACGAGATCGCCCAGACCTGCGCGGCCACCGGCGATCGCTTCGCCGAGATCTGGATGCACAACGGCTTCCTCAACATCGACGACGAGAAGATGTCGAAGTCACTCGGCAACTTCTTCACGGTGCGCGATGTGCTCGGCAAGGCGGTGCGGCACCCGGAGGTGCTGCGCTACTTCATGCTCTCGAGCCACTACCGCGGGCCGATCCACTATTCCCTCGATCAGCTCGAGCAGGCCGATGCCGCCCTGCAGCGCCTCCAGCTCGCACTGCGCGGCTTGCCCGAGGCGCCGCCCTCGGAGTCGAAATACACCCTGCGGTTCCACGAGGTCATGGACGATGACTTCAATACGCCCGAAGCCATCGCGGTTCTGCAAGGCCTCGCCCGCGAGGTGAATCTGGCGAAGGACGCAGGCGATGCGCCGCGCGCGGCCGCTCTCGGGGCCGAGCTCAGATCGCTTGCGGGCGTGCTGGGTCTCTTGCGCGTGCCGGCAGAGCAGTGGCTGCGCCTGCCGAAATCCGCGGGCGTGCTCGGCGATGCCGAGATCGAGGAGCGCCTCGTCGCGCGGGCCGCCGCGCGCAAAGCGAGGAACTGGGCGGAATCGGATCGCATCCGTGGCGAGCTCGCCCAAGCCGGCGTGATCCTCGAGGACAAGCCCGACGGCAGCACCGAGTGGCGGCGGGCGTAGCTCGCCGCCGCCGCGCTCGGCGAGCTAGGCGTACGTGCTGAGGGTCGAGGTGGTGCCGGCGGAGTTGCTGCCGTCGCTCGACGGATTCTGCTGCAGTAGTGTCGCCAGCAGCGAGTCGGCGCTGGAGCCGCCGCCTTGCCCATGATGGCCGTGATGGCCGTGCTGCACATCGGCGGCCGCCGTCGTCTGAGCGGTGGCATTGGCCGTGTTCGCGGCGCTCAAGGTAAAGGCGCTCGAGCCGCCAGGTGAGCTCGAGGTGTTGCTCGCGGGGGTGCTCGAGCCGGTGCCGCTGCTGAGGCAAAGATCAAGTGACGGCAAAGCGTTGCCGCTTGCGCGGCTGGCGGTTGCCGCCGATTGACTAACGTGGCGCCTCATGACGGCGTTGGTAGGCCTCCAGGGTGTTGTGCATCAGCATGGCCACCGTCATGGGTCCGACGCCTCCGGGTACCGGTGTGATCCAGCCGGCGCGCTCCCGGGCGCTCTCGAATTGCACATCGCCCGCCAGATGGCCGTTCTCGAGACGGTTCATGCCGACGTCGATCACGACGGCACCCGGCCTGATCCATTCCCCGGCAATGAGACCGGGTTTGCCGGCGGCGACGACCAGAATGTCGGCCTGGCGCACATACTCCTGCAGCCCGGTCGTGAAGCGGTGGCAGACCGTCGTCGTCGCACCCATCAGCAGCAGCTCGAGCGACATCGGCCGGCCCACGATGTTGGAAGCGCCGACGACCACGGCGTGCTGCCCCTTGAACGGCACGCCGATGTGCTCGAGCAGCCTGATCACTCCGTAAGGCGTACAGGGTCGCATCACCGGAATGCGCTGCGCGAGGCGCCCGAGGTTGTAGGGATGGAAGCCGTCGACGTCCTTGACCGGATCGATCCGCTCGATGATGGCGGTCTGCTGGATCTGGGTGGGCAGCGGCAGCTGCACGAGGATCCCGTCAATGCCGGTATCGCCGTTGAGCTCATCGACCATCGACAGCAGCTCCATCTCGGAGGTCGACTGCGCCAGATCGTGGGCCACGGAGCGGATACCCACCTCCTCGCACGCCCGGCGCTTGTTGCGCACGTAAATCTGCGAGGCGGGGTCGTCTCCGACCTTGACGACGGCCAGCGCGGGCTGCCTGCGGCCGAGTGCGCGGAGCGCCTCGATCTTGCTCCGGACGTGATTCTTGACCTCCGCCGCGAGCCTGCGGCCGTCGATCAGCTGCGCCGTCATTACGAATGCCGTTCCAGCCCTTTGAGGGGCGGGCATTCTCGCATATGATCCCTCGGATCCTGGAAGCTTCTCTTGTGGCGAAGCTCCGTTTCCCAGGGTCCGGCCGGGGCATGGCGCAGTCTGGTAGCGCATCTGCTTTGGGAGCAGAGGGTCGGGAGTTCGAATCTCCCTGCCCCGACC
Source organism: Steroidobacteraceae bacterium (assembly GCA_049579785.1). GTDB lineage: Bacteria > Pseudomonadota > Gammaproteobacteria > Steroidobacterales > Steroidobacteraceae > 13-2-20CM-66-19. The sequence goes on along the minus strand of JBAUOO010000273.1, from coordinate 10,182 downwards.
AATACTTACGCAGGCAACCTGGCGCTGCTGCAGCGCCCCGTGGGGTTTCGCACGCGTGTACCGCGAGGTCGTGCCACACCAGGCGACACCGTCCATGATAGCCGTCAGAACCTATTCAATGAGACTCGAAGCGGATCTTGCGAGGATAGCCTTGGAAGGCGCCGACATCGCGGCGGTTGTCATGGGCGTCGGCGTAAATATGGATGGTGGAGCCGGCAGTGTCCGGTTGCTCGTTCCGGACGATCGCGTGGAGGCGGCGCTGTTCAGTTGCGCAACTGCAGTTCGGTGGCGGCGACGGCGAGCCGCTTGTCCAGGGTCCAGAAGGGCAGCTTCGCCAATTTCGCCGAGGCGAGCAGGTGCATGTCGATCCAGCCCAGACCTCGCCCCATCAGACGGTGGGCATCAACGAACGCGAGCGTCTCATCATGGCCGGCAATCGGCACCTGCGGCAGGGCGGCAAGCAAACCGAGAATCCTCGCTCGCTGCGAGAGATTTCCGCAAGCCAGCTCTCCAATGACGAACGCATGGGTCCAAACCTGGGCCTGCTCGAGCAGTCCGACCAAGCTGGCATTGCTTCGACGCAGATGATCTACCCAGACTGAGGTATCAACGAGCATCAGCGGGCAGGCGGTGTGCGCCTGCGGGAAATCGGTTTCAATCGACGCTCCGTGCCGCCCAGCGCCGCCAATCTGCGCGCGTTCTCTCGCGCGATCAGCGCCTGCAGACCGGCATGTAACACAGCGGTCTTTTCGCGCAGTCCGCTCAGCTCCTGCGCTTTCGCCAGCAGCGCCTCGTCGATGATCAGCGTGGTTCGCATATGCATCAAAGTGCCATATTGATGCATATGCGTCAAGCACTCTGGCGGGCCGTTCGGGCCGTTCCGGGGCCGCAAATCAGGCGAAGCTTGCCGACGCAATAGACGCCTTGACAAAGACAGCCTAGGCAAGTATATTGGCGCCATCTCCCTTCAGGGGGATGTCCACGGAGAGCGATCTTGGTGAGCATTTACGACAGCGAGAACTACGAGCCCGCAAGGAGCGTGGCTCACCTGGTGGGCCAGGTGCGCTCGGAGCTGCTGGCGGCCCTCGACCGGGAGCTGACCGCGGAGCCGCGCGTGGCCGATATCGGCGTGACCGCCGCGCAGTTCATCGTGATGGCGCGGCTCGCCACCGCGGAGCGCAAGAAGTCCGCTTCCGATATCTGCAAGGAGATGTCCTACGATGCTGGCGCCATGACCCGCATGATCGATCGCCTCGAGAGCAAGGGACTCATCCGCCGGGCGCGTTGCCCGCAGGACCGCAGGCTCGTTTATCTCGAGATGACCGAGCAGGGGCGCGCCGTCTATCCGCGGCTGCGGGAGATCTCGATGGGGATTCAGAACCGCTTTCTGCGCGGCTTCAGCCGCGCGGACACGCGACAGCTCGAGGGTTTGCTCGGGCGCATGTTGGAGAACGCCGCCTGAGCGCGGCGACGGTTTTTTTGGCGCTCAAAGCCTGCCTAGGCATTGTTAGCCGCGGCAAGTAGGGGCGACGCTTGGGAGATCCGAGACATGACGACTCACAATGACGCGGCGAAGATTTCCCGCTGGAAGAGCCCGCGGATCCGCTGGCTGACGCTCATTCTCGGCGGCGCGCTCCTGGTCGGCACGGCCTGGGGTGTGTACTGGGACCGAGATCTGCGTTACTCGGTGTACACGGACGACGCCTATGTCAGCGGCAACGTGGTGCAGATCACGCCGCAGATTTCGGGCACCGTGGTGGCGATCGGCGCGGACAACACTCAGTTCGTGAAAGCCGGGCAGCCGCTCGTGCGCCTGGACCCGGCGGACGCCCAGGTGGCGCTGCAGGAGTCGGAAGCGCAGCTTGCGAGGACGGTGCGTCAGGTCCGCAATCTGTTCGCGACCACCTCGGAGCTGCAGGCGAACGTCGAGCTGCGCCGCACCGACCTCGTCAAGGCCCAGACCGATTACGCGCGCCGTGCCCGGCTCGAGCGCACCGGCGCGATTTCTCAGGAAGAGCTGCAGCATGCCGATGATGCCGTGAAGGCGGCGCAGGCGGCGATGCTGGCGGCGCAGCAACAGTTGGCCGCTGACCGGGCCTGGGTCGACGGGACCACCATCGATAGCAACCCGGCGGTGCGCGATGCGGCCGCGGCCGTGCATGCGGCGTATCTCAACTATGCGCGCACGGTGCTGCCGGCCCCCGTGTCGGGTTTCGTCGCCAAGCGTGACGTGCAGCTCGGTGAGCGGGTCAGCACGGGGACGCCGCTCATGTCGGTCGTACCGCTCAATCAGGTCTGGGTCGATGCCAACTTCAAGGAGTCGCAGCTCGATTCCATGCGGGTCGGGCAGCCGGTCACCCTGATCTCCGATCTCTATGGAAGCGATGCGGTGTTTCACGGCCGGGTGATCGGATTCGGGGCCGGCACCGGCTCGGCCTTCTCTTTGCTGCCCGCTCAGAATGCGACCGGCAACTGGATCAAGATCGTGCAGCGCGTACCGGTGCGCATCGCGCTCGACCCGAGGGAGCTCGCCAAGCGTCCGCTGCAGATCGGCTTGTCGATGAAGGCGTACGTCGATGTGCGCGATGACAGCGGCCAGCGGCTGCCCGAGGTTGCGAGCAACCTGCACGATTATTCGACGGATGTCTTCCAGTCCGTCGCGGCGCAGGCGGCAGCGGCGGTACAGCAGATCATTGCCCAGAACGATCCGGGCGCGGCGCGAGGGCGTGCACCGCATCGGCTCGCCGCTCGGCTTGGGTCATCCATGATCGCGGCGCCCGTCCCGTCGGTAGCGCCTGCCTCGCTGATCGATTAGCGCCGCGGGCTGTCGGACACGACGCGCAGGGCTTTGCAAGATGAGCGCAGTGATTCAGGAAGGCGAGGGCACAGCGCAGCCGGCGAAGCCGGCTGCCGCGCCGCCGCCTGCCGCCGCACCGGCTCTGCCATGCCTCACCGGCTCCGCGCTCGCCCTCGGCACGCTGGCGCTCTCACTCGCGACCTTCATGAACGTGCTCGACACGTCGATCGCCAACGTGGCAATCCCCGCCATCGCCGGGGATCTCGGGGTCTCACCCGATCAGGGGACGTGGGTGATCACCTCATTCGCGGTGGCGAACGCCATCTCGATGCCGCTGACTGGCTGGCTCACCCGTCGGATCGGGCAGGTGCGGCTCTTCACCGCCTCGACGCTGCTCTTCGTCCTCGCCTCCTTCCTCTGTGGACTGGCGCCCTCGATCGGAATGCTGGTCGCGTTCCGCGCGCTTCAGGGAGCGGTGGCGGGTCCGATGATTCCCCTGTCGCAATCATTGCTGCTCGCGAGCTATCCGAAGGCCAGGGCGGGCGCCGCGCTCGCCGTATGGTCCATGACCACGCTGGTGGCTCCGGTGGTGGGACCCGTGCTCGGCGGCTGGATCACCGACAATATCTCCTGGCCCTGGATCTTCTACATCAACGTGCCGATCGGTATCGGCGCCGCCATCGCCACCGGGGTGATCTACCGGCGCCGCGAGACGCCCACCGCGCGTCTGCCGATCGACAAAGTGGGACTGGGGCTGCTCATCCTCTGGGTCGGTGCGATGCAGATCCTGCTCGACAAGGGTAAGGACCTCGACTGGTTCAACTCATCCTACATCGTGACGCTCGCCATCATCGCGACGCTCGGCTTCGTGATCTTTCTCGTGTGGGAGCTGACCGATGAGCACCCCATCGTCGACCTCAGCCTCTTCCGCGGACGCAATTTCTCCGTGAGCACCCTCGCCATGCTCGTCGGTTACGGCCTGTATTTCGGCACCGTGGTGCTGTTGCCGCTGTGGCTGCAACAGTACATGGGGTACACCGCCACGCTCGCGGGGGTCGTGCTGGCCCCGGTGGGGGTGCTGGCGATCCTGCTCACGCCTTTGGTGGGCCGGTTTCTCACCCGCACCGATCCGCGCTGGATCGTCACCCTCTCGTTCCTGGTCTTCGGACTGGTGATGTTCATGCGCTCGGACTTCAACACGCAGGCGGACATCGGCACGCTCCTCGTGCCGACGGTCATCCAGGGCGTGGCGCTCGCGACATTCTTCGTACCGCTGCTGACACTCGGCTTCTCGGGCCTCGCGCCCGAGCGCATTCCTGCCGCCTCAGGCCTCATGAACTTCGCGCGCATCACGGCGGGCTCCTTCGCAACCTCCATCACGACGACCCTCTGGGACCGGCGGGCGACGCTGCATCACGCGCAGCTGGTGGAGCATCTGACGGGCTCGAACGCCGCCATGACGCAGGCAATGGGGCAACTGCACGCCGGTGGGTTGACGAGCCAGCAGGGCTACGCGCTGCTCAACAACCTGGTCACCAACCAGGCCTATATGCTTTCCGCCAACGACATCTTCTACGTGTCGGGGGTGCTGTTCGTGCTATTGGCGGGCGTCGTGTGGCTGGCACGACCGGGTAAGTCGGGCGCCGGGGGCGGCGAGGCCGCTGCCGGCGCGCATTGAGGCGGCGCCAAGGCGGCACCCTGCCGCGTTGCGCGGCCAGCCCGATTACCGCGTCGCGTTCACTTGTTTTTTGGCCGCCACAGCTGGCGAAGCATGCGTGGGGCCAGCAGCCACGCGAGCGCACCCTGGCCGGCGCGCGGCGATCCTTCGAACCTCACACACGCGACCGCGCTCTTCTTGAGCTCAAATCCCTCGGCTCTGGCGTGGCCGCGAATGCAGAGTGCGAGCAGGCGGCCGAGATGAGGCTGATGGCCGACGACGGCCACGCACTCGAGCTTGCCGCCCTCTCGCCGCAGCGCCTCGAGCACCTCCTCGGGCGAGGCGCCAGGGGAGAGCGCTGCGCACTCGACTGCCTTCGGCCAACGCGCCGCTTGCGCGAAGATCGTCGCGGTGTCGCGCGCGCGCACGAGCGGGCTGGTCAGCACCCGCATCGGCCGTGGGGTGATGCGCTTCAGGCCGGCGGCCGCCCGCCGCGCTTTCTTCACACCCTCCGCCGTGAGAGGACGCGCGGCGTCATCGGGCCACCGCGTCGCGTCGCGGGGGAAGGCCGCGGCGTGTCGGAGGATGAGAAGCTCCATCCTCAGCGTCCGCCCGCCGTGGGCGCCGAGCCGCCGGACGGGATCGCGAGCCGCAACCCGCCGCCGGCGTCGTGATCGATGCCGTTACCCGCGCCGTTGCTCCTGGGCATCTCATCGCGCAGCTCCTTCATGCGCGCGCGCAGCGCCTTCCAGAGCTTGCCGCGCAACCGGCGCCACGGTTTCTCGATCTTCTCGCCCAAACGCGCTGCTTTGCGCGTGTGCAGCTCCGCCAATCTGCCCATCAGAAAGAGTGTCCGGGAGGCGAACTCCGCCGGCGGATGAACTGCGAGTTGCACCAGGTATCGTGCCATCTCATCGGAGTCGTGTTGGGTACCGAGCCTGCCTTGCAGGTGGAGCAACGCCGCCAGCATCTGCTCGGCGGGTTCCGCGTAGGTCGGGGCGACCACCTCGAGCGCATAGCGCAGCTTCTTCGTATGCACCCGTACGTTGTGGTATTGACTCATCGGCGACTCGGGAGTCAGTCGGCGCACGCACTTGCGTAATTTCCGGTAGCGCCTGCGGATCAGATCGGGCACAACGTAAAGCGCCGCCGCATTGCCTCGGGATGCGGAAGCCGATTTTGGCCTCGGGCGTGTGAGCCCGAGCCGGATCGGTAATCTCTCGAGCCAGTCGCGTGTGCGCTTGGCATCCAGGGCGCGCAGCATGGCGGTTCGCGCCGCAGCTCTCTCGGCGTCGAGATGGCGCAGCAGCGGGTCGAGCGCACCGCGCTCACCTTGCGCAAGGCCGCTGCGAAACGCTGCCACCACCTCAAGGCGAATATCCGCGTCTCGAACCGCTCCCAACCCATCGAGCAGCCTCTTGAGGGTCGGCCGGCTCTTCCCGAGCGCGGCAGGGAGGTAGGCGCTAAAGAGGCGAAGGACCGTATCCATGCGACGGGCGGTCACGCGAAGCGCATGCAATGCCTCGGGACTTTCTCCGAGCCTTGCCGCGGGCTCATGATCCCGCCATTCGCCGAGGAGTCGCTGCAGTGCCACGGCGGCAAAATCGCCGGCGCGGGTTGAAGCCTCCATCGCTGCGCGTACGGGGGCCGCTTCTCCTTCGGGGGCCCCTGTCCGCGGCGGCTCGAGAGCGGCCGAATGCAGCCCCGCGGCGAATTTGTTCTCCGTCGCGGGCTGCAGACCGCATTCGGTGCGCAGCCGCACGGCGAGTCCCTCGAGTGCGGCGCCATTGCGGCCGATCGCCTCGAGCTCCACACGCGTGAGGGTCATCGGCCGGCGGTGGCCGTCCGCTCGGGAAAACTGCGCCTCATCGAGAGCCACCTCGCCCACCTGTTCAGCGGCGTCGCGGCGGCGGACCGCGAATCGCTCCCGTGAGGTCCGCACCTCAAAGAGCCTCCGCAGCGGCCTCAGTCCGATGACGTCGCGAATGCGGCGACCGACGGGGCCTCTCGTGCGAGCCAGGGCTTTGACCGTGCCTTCGGGCAATGACTCGGTGATCTCGCGCCGGTCGGCAACGTCCTCGCGTGCCGAGCGCAGGCCCTTCAAAGTCGCCTCGAACCGGCCCTCCTTCTCGCGCACGCGAAGCGCGTAACCTGCGCGAAAGACGCGCCAGTCCTCAGTGTCCAGGTAGGTGTCGTGGAGCCGCTGCGGGCTCAGCGGCTCGATGCTCAGCTCATCCACGAGGGAGTGCCGGTCGAGCCAGTGCCGGACCATCCCGAGGTCGGTCGCCGCCAGCTGCCACTCGAGCTCGCGTGCCTCTGCGCCGGCATCGCCAGCGTCATTCGCGGAAGCAGGGGTGGCGTGGTGGGGTCGAGCAGGCATGGGGGCGCCAAGAATAAACCCAAATTGACGCTTCCACGGCCGGTTCCGTATGATGCGCGCCCCCGTGTGCGGCGGGTCTGGCAGGCACGGACGGCGGGCACCATGGCAGGAGGCCGGGCGGCGCGGCAAGATGCCGGGCAGCGAGGTAGGACACCGAGCGAGTGGGCGATGCATTCGCGTGCCCGTAGCTCAGTTGGATAGAGCACCGGCCTTCTAAGCCGGTGGTCGCAGGTTCGAGTCCTGCCGGGCACGCCAGGCGCTGAGGGGAATCGGCGGGTACCCCGGGGTCCGCAAGGTCATGGGGGGCGGGGGATGCGACAACGGTGGACGTAGCTCAGCTGGTAGAGTCCCGGGTTGTGATCCCGGTTGTCGTGGGTTCGAGTCCCATCGTCCACCCCACCCATCAAATGGGCCGTTAGCTCAGCTGGTAGAGCAGGAGACTCTTAATCTCTTGGTCGTAGGTTCGATCCCTACACGGCCCACCATATATCTCTTAAATTCAAGCACTTGTTATCAGGGAAGCGGCGCAAGCTTCCCTGCGTGCGTCATTCCGTGCAGACTCAGTGCAGCGATCTATTCATCGCTGCACGCCGTGCACCGAGACGCACATGGCTTCCATCCAGCGCATCGTCTCGCCGCTCACGAAGGACGTGGCCTATCGTGCGCAGGTGCGAGTAAAGGGCCGGGCGGCCCAGTCGGCGACCTTCCCGAATCGCAAAGAAGCCGAGGCCTGGGCGGCCTCGATCGAGACCGCCATCCGCGAGGGCCGGCACTTCCCGCACGCCGCCGCCAAGCGCACGAGCTTCGATGCGCTCGCCCAGGATTACGCGGAGACGGTCCTCGCCGAGTTCGATGAGGTGCAGCGCGCCGCCCGGACGCTCCAGCTCAACTGGTGGTCGAAGCAGTTCGCGGGCAAGAGTGTCGCCGAGATAACAGCGGATGCTGTCTCCAAGGCCCGGGATGCGTGCGCGGCCGAGAGCTTCACGCGAGGCAAGCCGCGGAAGGACAAGAAGACCGGCGAGACGATCGCGCCCAAGGAGTACCGGCGCAGCGGCGCGACGGTGAACCGCTATATCGCGACGCTCTCGCATGTGTTCTCCTTCGCCGTGAAGGAGCGTCGGCTGATCGACCGCAATCCGGTCGGCGACATCCGCCGCAAGAAGGAGTCGCGGGGCCGGACGCGGTTTCTCTCGGACGAGGAGCGCACGGCGCTGCTGGTTGCTTGCGCCGGGTCCGCTTGGCCCGCGCTGCACGCCTTGGTGCTGCTCGCGATCACGACCGGCGCGCGTCGCGGTGAGCTCGTGTCGCTGAAATGGGTCGACGTGGATCTGAAGGCGGCCCGCGCGAGTCTTCACGACACCAAGAACGGAGAAGAGCGGACGCTGCCGCTTGCAGGCAAGGCGTTGGAAGCATTGCGCCAGCTCAAACTTCAGAACTCGGCGCGCAGCGAGTACCTGTTTCCCTCGCCGACTGTGGTGTTCGATCCCAAGGCCGGCAAGCCGCAGCTCGATGCGCCCTATGAGCATTTCGATGCGCATTGGAACGCCGCGCTCGAGACGGCCGGGATCAGCGACTTCCGCTTCCATGACTTGCGGCACACCACGGCTTCGATGCTCGCGGCGCAGGGCGCCTCACTCCTCGAGATCGCCGACGTGTTAGGACACAAGACGCTCGCAATGGTCAAGCGCTACTCGCATCTCGTGGTCGATCACAAGGCCAAAGTCATCGAGAAGATGGTCGCGGCGAAGGGGCTCTGAGAACCCCGCTCAGCTATCGTTCGCGTGAAATCGCTCGATGCGACGCAACCTGCACCCGGGGCTGAGAAACGTCGCGGCGCTTTCGTCCGGAGTCGGACCCTAAGCGGATGTTCGTCGCCGCCGAAAGCGGCCAGTCAACAGGCTAACAGGCGGACGTTCAAGCAACAGTGAGTCCGCTTGTGGGCCTGAGATTGGTTCTGCGGTCAGTTCTCTAAATCCCTCTTTCTCAAATCCCAGGAACATCCTGAAATTCTGGAGCCGACCCTGGGCTTCCATAGTCTTGCTGGCAAGCTCATCAAGGTCGTGAGCGCTCAGCTTTTCGGGAGCGGCGCTTGCAGCTATTGCGCCCCCAATCTGGAGTGTACTTTCAAGTGCATGCATGGACTGCATAAGGGACGCGAGAATTCCGTGAAACCACATAGGTTTGAAGCTCGTCATAAGGCATCACGGCGAGAGCTCCGCTTTGCCGGACTGCTTGCCAAGGGCCATCACGCGCAGCAAAGAACCGCACGGAATAATCCAATTTACCGCCAGCTACTGCCGCACGCGAGCGGGCGGTTTCAATAATCCTGAGATCTGCATCGAGCTCCTCGCTGGGCTTGCCCGACCAGATCGGCTCCGGCGCCGGATCGCAGTAGGATCCACAACGACGCTGCAGCGTGACTTTTGCTTCATGTGCCGGCTGGGGCGTCACGGAGAGCGTCGGCCCATAGGGTTGCGAAGGTGCGTTTCCGCCACCGTCTGGGATGACCGTAGCCGAGTACGCGTGCTCGGGCGTCAATACGCTAGTTTTGCAGCCTTCCCTTACCAGATTGTTTTCAACTGCTCGATCCTGCGCAGTCCCTCATCGTGAGTCACAAGCGGCACGCCGCGAGTGAGTGCGGTTGCTGCGATCATCCGGTCGGCGGGATCGCCGGGAAATGCGTCTCCGAATTGACCGGCACGCTCGGCGATATCGTCCGTGAGGGGCTCAATGCGGTATTCAGGGAGCCGCCGCACCTGGGCGAGCCACTCCGATGCCGAAATCTTGAAGCGCAGGCGGCCGCGACGCTCGAGCGTGGTGATCTCGAACACTGAAATGCTGGCAATTAGAAGCTCGTCCCGCTTAGCGTGTTGCTCAAGCGCCTGACGCGCCTTTCGTGAGATTTTCCTGGTGTCCCCATCTACCCACCACACCAGGACGTGGGTATCCACGACGATCATTGATTGGCCGTCCACTCCTCCTCGGTATGTACCGGCTCAGTGGGTGATTTGTAATGGATCACCGTGCCGCGTAGTTGTTTGCGGATGAGCTCAGCTTCCTCCTCTGCGGCCCTTGGTCCTGAGATCTCAGCGATCACCTCACCCCTTGAGGTGACGCGAATACGCTCGCCGCGTCGTGCGCGCTCGAGGTAGGAAGGAAGCTTCTGCCGAAGTTCCGTGACGTTCACGTCGCCCATAGATGTACACCGTGTCTGTACATGTTGCTGTACAGATTGAGTGTACGCCTGCCGACAAGAAATCGCAATTGAGCCAGAACTGGAGGGGACCTTTAGCCCGTCGAATTGGTTTCCCTAAACTGGTCGTTCGCGACGCCAAACTCCCCTTGGTT
>JBAUOO010000272.1:0-2385 GCA_049579785.1 Steroidobacteraceae bacterium | reverse complement strand
ACCGGCATCAACGCGCATGCCGAGTTCGGCGCCCGCTTCTGCTAGGCGCTCGCCGATCTCACCCACGTGCCGTTCACTCCGGCGGCCAACTACTTCGAGGCGCTTTCATCCCAGGACACCGCGGTCGAGCTCTCCGGGCAGTTGAAGACCATCGCCGTGAGCCTCATGAAGATCGCGAACGACCTTCGCTGGATGAATAGCGGACCGCTCGCCGGCTTGGGCGAGATCTCGCTGCCGGCGCTGCAGCCAGGCAGCAGCATCATGCCGGGCAAGGTCAATCCGGTGATCCCGGAGGCGACCGCCATGGTGGCCGCCCAGGTGATCGGCAACGATGCCACCATCACGGTCGCGGGACAGTCCGGCAACTTCCAGCTGAACGTGATGTTGCCGGTGATCGCCTACAATCTGCTCGAGAGCGTACGCCTCCTCGCCAACGTCTCCCGCGCGCTCGCCGATCGGGCCATCGCCGGCTTCACGGTCAATCCGGCGCGCCTCGCCGAGGCGCTCGAGCGCAATCCCATCCTGGTCACGGCTCTCAACCCGGTCATCGGCTACGAGAAGGGCGCCGCCATCGCCAAGAAGGCGTATGCCGAGGGCCGGCCGGTGCGCGAGGTGGCGGCAAGGATGACCGACCTGCCGCGCGAGGAGTTGGCGCGACTCCTCGACCCGGCTGACCTCGCCCGCGGCGGGATCAAAGGCGGCTCGAGCGGCGGTGGCTGAGCCGCAAGGCATGCCCGGTCGCGCCGCGATCGACTGGCCGGCAAAAATCCGCGAGAGACTCGCGGGCACTGAGCCAAGACATGCCCCCGAGGACTGGATCGTGCCTGGCCTCACGGTCGAGGAGAGCCGGGCCTTTCGCCGCTTCTTTCCGCTCGAGCCCGTCCCGGCCGCCGTGCTCGTGCCGATCGTCGAGCATGCCGGTGAGCCGACGGTGCTCCTCACCCAACGAGCCACGCAGCTGCGTAACCATGCCGGTCAGGTCAGCTTCCCGGGCGGGCGGATCGAGCCGCAGGACGGCACTCCCACCGCGGCGGCGCTGCGGGAAGCGCGTGAGGAGATCGGCCTCAAGGAGAGCTGCGTCTCGGTCGTCGGCTTCCTTCCCGATCACGTGGTCATCAGCGGCTTTCGCGTCACCCCGGTGGTCGCGATGGTGCGTCCGGGTTTCGAGCTCCGCCCCGATGCGCAGGAGGTCGAGGACACGTTCGAAGTGCCGCTCGCCTTCGTGTTCGATCCGCGAAACTACCGCCCGCGGCTGCATCGCTTCCGCACCGCCGACGCGGAGGCCAAGATGTTCGATATTCCCTACGGCAATCGCAACATCTGGGGCGCCACGGCCGGCATGCTCGTGACGCTCTACCGACTCTGTATCGAGGGTCGGACGTGAATCGCGGCGCCGATCCCGCGGAGGCGATGGCCGCGCTCCTTGAGCTGATGGCGCGCCTGCGCGATCCGCAGCGCGGCTGTCCCTGGGACCGCGAGCAGACCTTCCGCAGCATCGCTCCCTACACCATCGAGGAGGCGTATGAAGTCGCCGACGCCATCGAGCGTGGCGAGCCCGGGAAGCTGCGGGACGAGCTCGGGGACCTGCTCTTTCAGGTCGTGTTTCATGCGCGCATGGCGCAAGAGAAAGGTTGGTTCGATTTCACCGACGTCGCGCGCGCCATTCAGGCGAAGCTGATCCGCCGCCACCCCCATGTGTTTGAAGCCGCCGATGGGCCCGTGGACGCCGCCGAGCTCTCGAGGGTCTGGGAAGCGCAGAAGGCGCGCGAGCGAGCCCAGGCGGCCCGTGAGGCCGGCTCCGCCGATCACAGCGCCCTCGCGGATGTGCCGGGAGCGCTCCCGGCACTCACTCGCGCGGCGAAGCTCGGACGGCGGGCAGCGCGCGTCGGCTTCGACTGGGAGAACCCCTCCCAGGTGCGGGATAAGGTGCTCGAAGAGGTGCGCGAGCTCGAGGAGGCGGTGGCGGGAGGCCGCCAAGGGGATGAAGCGCCGCTCGCGGAGGAGCTGGGGGACCTGCTTTTTGCCGTGGCCAACTGGGGGTTGCACCTTAAGATCGACCCCGAGGAGGCGCTCCGGGCCGCCAACGCGAAATTCGAGCGGCGCTTCCGGCGCATGGAGGCCCTGGCGGCCGAGCGCGGGGCAGAGCTTCACTCGCTCGATGCCGGTCAGTGGGATGCGCTCTGGAGGCAGGCCAAGCGCGAGGTCTAGGCCGAAGCAGGGTGATTCAGCCTCGATTCACGCGCTGGCGGCTATGTTTCGGCGATTATGAATGCCGTGCGCAGACCGGTGGCCGTCGCGATGGCGCTGGTGCTCATGGCCGGCGCGGTGGTAGTCGGCGCCCGCGCCGGGCCGCCCGTCGGCCCTCAGGCCGTGGCGGCCCGGAGC
>JBAUOO010000271.1:0-113458 GCA_049579785.1 Steroidobacteraceae bacterium | reverse complement strand
CGCGATGAGCTCGCGGCGCTCATCACCGCGGAGCACGGCAAGGTATTCGCCGATGCGCAGGGCGAGGTCATGCGTGGAATCGACGTGGTCGAATTCGCCTGCGGCATCCCCCAGCTCCTCAAGGGTGATTTCACCGATCAGGTCTCGAGCGGCATCGACAACTGGACGCTGCGCCAGCCGCTCGGGGTGATAGCGGGCGTCACCCCGTTCAACTTTCCCTGCATGGTGCCCTGTTGGATGTTTCCGATCGCGATCGCCGCAGGTAACACCTTCGTGCTCAAGCCGAGCGAGCGCGACCCCTCCGTCTCGCTCGTCATGGCGGAGCTGCTCAAGCAAGCCGGCCTGCCGGATGGCGTCTTCAATGTCGTGCAGGGCGACAAGGTCGCCGTGGAAGCACTGCTCGAGCACGGGCAGGTGAAAGCCCTGAGCTTCGTCGGCTCGACACCCATCGCGCGGCGGCTCTACGCTCGCGGCGCGCAGCTCGGCAAGCGCGTGCAGGCGCTCGGCGGCGCGAAGAATCACCTCATCGTCATGCCCGACGCCGACCTCGAGCAGGCCGTCGACGGACTCATTGGCGCGGCCTACGGATCGGCGGGCGAGCGTTGCATGGCGGTGAGCGTCGCCGTGCTGGTGGGCGAGGTCGCGGAGCGGCTCATCCCCCGGCTCGCCGAGCGCGTCGCGGCGCTGCGAGTCGGAAACGGCATGGATGCCGGGGTGGAGATGGGTCCTGTCATCACCCACCAGGCACTCGAGCGCATCGTGAGCTACATCGATACCGGCGTGCGCGAAGGCGCGGCGCTGGTGACGGACGGCCGCGGGCTCAAGGTTCAAGGACACGAGGGCGGGTTCTTCCTCGGCGGCACCCTCTTCGACCATGTGCGGCCCGAGATGACTCTTTACAAGGACGAGATCTTCGGGCCGGTGTTAAGTTGCGTGCGGGTGAAGGACCTCGGCGAGGCCATCCGGCTGACCAACGGCCACGAGCTTGCCAACGGCGCCGCCTGCTACACGCGGGACGGGGAGGTGGCGCGCGAATTCACGCGCCGGATCGATGCGGGCATGGTCGGGATCAACGTGCCGATCCCGGTGCCGATGGCCTGGCACGGATTTGGCGGCTGGAAGAGCAGCCTCTTCGGCGACATGCACGCCTACGGCGAGGAAGGGGTTCGCTTCTATACGCGCCAGAAGTCGGTCATGCAGCGCTGGCCTTCGCGCGCGCGCGAGGGGGCCGAGTTCGCGATGCCGACGGCGCGCTGAGCGCGGTTACCCGCTGCGGGCGGCGGCGGGCGGTATGTCCTGCGGTTTGCGCTTGATGAGGGCGGATCGCAGGCACTGACAGACGACCTCCTCCCTTTGGTTGATCGCCCGATGCTGGAAGGTGACGATCCCCGCGTTGGGACGGGAGCGGCTCTCCCTGAGGCTCATCACCTCGGTGTCGGCGCGGAGGGTGTCGCCGATGAACACCGGCTTCGGCATCACCACCCGGTCATAGCCCAGATTGGCGACGAGCGTGCCCACCGTCGTGTCACCGACGCTGAGGCCGATCATCAGCGCGAAGGTGAACGTGCCGTTCACCAGTATCTGACCGAACTCGCTCGCCCTCGCCGCCTCGAGATCGATGTGCAGCGGCTGAGCATTGTGCGTCATGGTCGAGAAAAGGAGATTGTCGGTCTCCGTCACCGTTCGCCGAATCTCATGAGCGATTCGCTCGCCTACCCGCCATTCCTCAAACCAGCGACCCGCCATTGATCCTCCTATCTCATGAGCTCTTGACAGCTCGGGCGGCAAGCGCGAGCAGCGCTTGCGCGCGCGCGAGGTGCGGGCGATCGAGCATCACGCCCTTGTGGCCGATCGCGCCGGCTCCAGGGTGGGCGGCGAACAGATCGACGATTTCCCGGGCCGCCTCGAGCTCCTCGGTGCCCGGCGTGAATGCCTCGTTGATGACCGGCACCTGCGCGGGATGGATCGCGAGCATGCCGCGAAACCCCGCGCGCCGCGCCTGCTGCGCGCGCTGGCGAAGGCCGGCCTCGTCGCGGAAGTCTCCATGGATCGTCTCGACGGCGGCAACCCCCGCCGCCGCGGCGCCGAGCAGGCAGAAGCTGCGCGCCATCTCATAGAGGAACAGATAACTGCCATCCGGATTGCGGTTCTCGCTGGCGCCCACCGCATCGGCGAGATCCTCGGCGCCCCAGGTCATGGCCACGAGTCTCGGTGCGCTCGCGTAGCTTCCGGTCGTGAACATGCTCGCGGCAGTCTCGGTGACGAGCGCGATGACTCGCGTCGAGCCCCGCGCGATGCCGGTGGCGGATTCGAGCTCGGCGAGGGCTCGGTCGAGCCCTTCGACATCCTGCCGCCCGCGGGACTTGGGCAACATGATTCCGCCCGGCCGCCCCCGCATCACCGCGGCGAGATCCGCCGCCGCGTGCGGACCCTGCAACGCGTTGATGCGCACCCAGAGGCGGGAGCGATCGGCGGATTGCGCGGCAAGGAACGCGCAGAGACGCGCCCGGGCCTCGGCCTTTTGGCCCTCGGCCACCGCATCCTCCAGGTCGAGAAGAACGATGTCCGCCGAGCTCGCGGCCGCTTTTTCCATCTTGCGCTCGCTGTCACCGGGGGCGAACAGCCACGAGCGGGCGCTGAAGGATTCCGTCATGTCAGTCATCGGCGATCACTCGGATTCTCTCAGCGACAGCCCGAGCAAGGCCCGCCGCCGCAGCCAGAGGCTCGGGCGGTAGCGATCGGAGCCGGTGATCTCCTGCATCCGTCGCAACATGTCGTGAACCTGCCGCGCACCGAGCCATTCACCCCATTCGAAAGGACCGCGCGGATAGTTCTGCGCGAGTCGCATCGCCGTGTCGATATCCTGCGGAGTACCGACTCCGATCTGCGCCACCTCGCAAGCGAGATTCACCACCATGGCGAGAATCCGCGGCGCCACGAAACCCGGAGAATCCTTGATCACCGCCACCGACAGGCCCCTGGCGCGCAGAAAGGCCGCGAGCTTGTGCGCCGTGCCCTGACCGCCGAGGGGGGACATCAGGGTGAGGAATTCTCTCTCCTTTCCCAGGAAATCAACCGCGACGACTCGAGCCGGATCGAGCCCAAGTCTCGCGGCGGCGGTGGCCGCGTCCTCGCCGCCCGGATTCACGAGAAGCACCTCGGCCTGATCCGCCGCGACGAGTCTCACGCCGCGCTCGGTGAGCCATTCGAATCCGCCGGCATTCTCCGCAATCCACGCAGCGACGGTGGCTCCTGCGGAGGCCGCGGTGCCTGACTTGCCGCTCTCGCCTGCGCGCGCGGCCCCCGCCCCCTCCGTGTAATCGTGGAATCCGCGGCCGCTCTTGCGCCCGAGCTGCCCCGCCAGGAAAAGCGACTCGTGCAACCCCGTGGTCTTCAACCGCGGATCGTGCTGGAAGCCCTCATAGACCGCCCGGGTCGCCGGAAAATTGACATCGATGCCCGTCAGGTCCATCAGCTCGAAAGGGCCCATGCGAAAGCCCGCCGCCTCGCGCATGATCCGGTCGATGATCGCCACCGGAGCCACCCCCTCGTGCTCGATATGTAACGCCTCGGTCACATAGGCGCGCCCGAGAAGATTCACGAGAAACCCCGGCACGTCCTTCACCCGCACCGCCGTCTTGCCGAGCCGCTCAGCCAAGGCGAGCGCACGCCGCATCGTGGGTTCCGAGGTATCAGCCGCCTGAACCACCTCCACGAGCCGCATGAGCGGCACGGGATTGAAGAAGTGCAGTCCGCAGACTCGCTCCCGATGCCGGCAGATGCGCGCGATGGCGGCGACCCGCAACGATGAGGTGTTGGTGGCGAGCACGGTATCGGCGGTCACGATGTCCTCGAGCGCCGAGAACAGCCGCTGCTTCGCCTCGAGCTCCTCGACGACGGCCTCGATCACGAACGGAGCCGGGGCGAGATCCTCCAGGCGATCGGCGAGTATGAGCCGCCGCTCGGCATCGGCAAGCGCCTCGGCGGTGAGCTGCCCCTTCTCCGCCAGCCGCGCCAGGCGCGCGCGCACCTCGCCGCGTGCCTTGGCGAGCGCCGCGGCGCTCGAGTCATGGAGAATGACCCTGAATCCCACCGTCAGTGCCGATTGAGCGATCCCGGCGCCCATCGCGCCCGCGCCGACGATGCCTAGGGTATCGAGCGGCACCATCAGCCCGGCCGCTCCGTTCCGATCCCGATGATCCTGAGCCCCGCGTGATCCGCCCCGTAGGACTTGTTGAGGAAGATCAGCACGGAGGTGAACGCCTCGGCGGCAGCCGAATTGGCCAGCGAGCCGCCGTGAAGGGCCGAGAGATCCATCGCCGCAAGCAACGCCACCACGACCTCGCGGCTCGGCTTGTCATCGCCGAACACCAGGATGTCTCCGATCTCCCGGGCGGAGGCATCGGAGCCCAATCTCGCCGCGGCAACGGTGTGCAGCGCCGAAACCACCCGGGTCTCGGGCCCGAGCTCATTCTGCGCACGCACCGCCGCACAGCCCTCGGGCGGCAGCTGCACGCGCGCGACGCGCGGCGGTACCAGGGGGACGGTCGTGTCGATCACGATCTTGCCCTTGGCCGCTTCGCGGATCGCCAGCAACGTCTCCCGTTGGCTCGCGTACGGCACCGTGACCGCGATCAGCTCGCCCGTGCGCGCCGCCTCGAGGTTGGAGGCCGCACTCACGCTCGCGCCGGTCACCTCACGCCGCAGCTCCTGCGCCACGGCTTCGGCCCGCTCCGCGAGCCGCGAGCCGATGCAGACCCGGATGCCGTGCCGCAGCGCGCGCACTGCCAGAGCGCGCCCGAGCGCGCCCGTTCCGCCGACGATCGCCAAAGACCTGGACGGGATCATTCGCCGGTCATGTAGCGGTACTGCTCTTTGCTGAGCGGCACGACACTCAGGCGTCCCTGGCGCACCAGGGGTGAGTCAGCGAACAGCCTGTTGGCCTTGATCTGCGAGAGCGGCACCGCCTTGGGCAAGAGCTTCGCGGCTTTGATTTTGACTCTCGGGTCCCTGGCATCCGCGCCCTGCACCGAAATCACACTCGCCGCACCCACGGCACTCTTCACCTTCCCGGTCTCATAGATGACGAGCCGATCGCCGGGGCTCATGCCGCGCAGATTCCTGAGCGCCACGGGGTTGGAGACTCCATCCCAGATCGTCTCCTGGTCGCGGGATAAGTCGGCAAAGGAATACTCGGAGGGTTCTGTTTTCAGAAGATAATGAGCGCTCACGCGACCTCCTTCCCGGCACCCCACAGCGCAGTCCGGCGCATTCTACTTCTTCTTCCTGCGGCTCTTCTTCATCGCGTGGTACTCGCGCCGGATACGGGCGATGTCCACCGTGGGCTTCGGATACTTCAACCCGAGGCCCTCGAGGTGCTCGACCACGATCCGCCCGACCGCGAGGTCGCGGAACCACTTGTGATTCGATGGAATGACGAACCATGGAGCGCGTTTGGAGCTGCAGCGCGAGAGCGCCTTCTCGTAGGCCGTCATGTACTTGTCCCAGAATTCCCGCTCCGCATAGTCGGCTTCGCTGATCTTCCACTGCTTCGTCGGGTCATCGAGTCGCGCCTTGAAGCGCGCGAGCTGCTCGTCCTTGGAGATGTGCAGGTAGAACTTGAGGATCAGAGTCCCGCTGTCGATGAGCGTTCTTTCGAAGTCGTTGATCTGCCCATAGCGTTCCGACCACACGTGCTTCGGCGCCAGATCGTGCACCCTCACGACGAGCACGTCCTCGTAATGTGAGCGGTTGAAGATGACCACCTCGCCGCGCGCCGGCGCCACGCGATGCGCACGCCAGAGAAAATCGTGCGCAGCCTCCTCCACGGAGGGCTCGCGGAAGTGCGCGACCCGGCAGCCCTGCGGATTCATGGAGCCGAGGACGTGATTGATGATTCCGTCCTTGCCGCCGGTATCCAGTGCCTGCAGGCAAATCAACAGGGACTGCCGCCGCTCGACGTAGAGCAACTCCTGCAGGTTCCACAGGCTCTTACGGAATTGCTCCAGCTCCGGCGCGGCGTCCTCGGCCCCCTCGTAGTGCCCCTTGAATGCGGGATCGATGTCGGCGAGGCTCACCCGGGAGCCGGGCCGTACCTTGAACTTCTCGAGATAGCTCACCGCCGCGCCCCATCAGCACCCCGGCGTCGATCGGATCGACCGCGCGGCCGATCTTAACAGATCGGCCGCCAGCGCGATGACGCTCAGGATCCCGAGCGCCCGCGCACCGCAGCGGCCGCGCCGCTGTACCGACGGATCGATCACAACACCGCGGATCAGGTGATCAATTGATGAGTCCTTCCGCTCTCATCGCCGCCTTCACGGCCGGACGCGCGAAGACCCGTTCCTGGAAGGCTCGAACGTTGGGGAACGCGGAAAGATCGAACTTCACGACGTCCGCAAAGCTGGTGATCGTGAACAGGTAGGCGTCGGCCACCGTGAAGGTATCCCCGAGAAGATACGGGTGGCTCTCGAGCTGCTTTTCGACCACCGTATAGCGTTTGCGCAGATACCCCTCCCGCTCGAGGCGCGTCTGCGCCGCGGTGTCCTGCCGGAACAGCAGCGAATAGGTCTTGTGCAGCTCGGAGTTGATGTAACCGAGCCACTCCTGAAGGCGATAGCGCGCCATCGTCCCCGCGGGCGGCGCCAAGCCGGTCTCGGGCTTGAGGTCGGCGAGATACTGGACGATCACCGGACCCTCGGTGAGCACCTCGCCGTCATCCAACTGCAGCGCCGGCACATAGCCTTTGGGATTGATGCTGAGGAAGTCGCCTGCACAAGCCACGGTCTTGCTCTTCAGATCCACCTTCTGCGGATGTACCGCGATGCCGGCCTCGTAGGCGACGATATGGGGCGACAGTGAGCACGACCCGGTCGCATAGAACAGTTTCATAATTTGCCTCCTCTGGTCGAAAATACCCCATCGGTACTCATCCCGCCAAGCCCAGGACATGCCATGACCGCCACCGACCCACGCCAAACCGCTCTTCAGCTTGCGACCGGCTATTGGGAGTCGCGTTGCCTGCACGTCATCGCCTCGCTCGGTGTCGCCGACCACATCGGCGATGCTGCCGAGAGTCCCGAAGCGCTGGCGCGGGCGGTCGGCGCGCACCCCCAGGCTCTGGCGCGGGTGCTGCGCGCGCTGGCCGCCCATGGTGTGTTTGAGGAGCTCGCCGGAAGCTTCGGCCATACCGCGGCATCGAGACTGCTGCGCACGGATCATCCGCAATCGCTGCGGGCATTCGTCGGCATGATGGGGATGCCGGTGCATTGGCAGGCCTACGGCAAGCTCGAGCATTCGGTCCGCACCGGCGAGTCGGCCATGAGCTGCATCGCTCCCGGGGGCACCTTTGAATACTTCGCGCATCACCCCGAGGAAGCGCGGCTATTCGACGATGCCATGACGGCCAAGTCCCACGAGCAGATCGACACTGTGCTCCGTGTGTATGATTTCTCAGGGTTCAAGCGCATCGCCGATATCGGCGGCGGACGCGGCCATCTGCTGCGGGCGGTACTCGCCGCGAATCCGGAGGTGACCGGCGTGTTGTTCGACCTTCCCCATGTCATCGAGGCGCTCGCGTCCTCGCCATCATCCGACCGGCTGACGCTGCGCTCCGGCAGCTTCTTTACCGATGCCCTGCCGGCATGCGATGCGGGAATGCGCCTCAGCGCGGTGACTCCGACCCGAAGTCCCACCGTGATCCTGGAGGCGACACTGCGCTGATCTCGAGCACGCGAGCCGCTCGCGCCGGCGGTCGCAGCCGCCCGGCGCGATTCACCGCTCAATGCCGCCAGAGTCTCGCGCTCGCAATCCGTGCGCCCTCGACCAGGGCGGCGAGCTTCAGGTACGCAATGTCCGGCTCCACCGGGCCGAAGCCGGCGAAGGTTCCGTAGCCGCAGTCGCTGCCGCCGATCACACGCTCCCGCCCGACGAGCGAGGCGAGCCGCTCGAGCCGCTCCGCGACGAGCAGCGGATGCTCGACGTAATTGGTGGTCGAGCTGATGACGCCGGGAATCAGCACTTTCTCCTCGGGAAGCTTCACGTCCTTGAAAACAGCCCACTCGTGGGCATGGCGGGGATTCGCGGCCTCGAAGAGCAGCGCCTGCGGCTTGGCCCGCAGCACCAGCGGAAGCAGCCGGGCAAGGGCAATGTCGTGATGATGCGGCCCCTCGTAATTTCCCCAGCAGAGGTGCATGCGCACGCGCTCCGCCGGCACATTCCTCAAGGCGTGATTGAGCACCTCGATGTGCCTCGCGGCGAGAGCGGTGAATTCCTCCTCGGTGCGATCGCGATACATCGTATGCCGGCCCATGCCAAGATCGGGCGCATCGATCTGCAACAGGAAGCCGGCGGCGACGATCGCTTCGTACTCGCTCCGCAGCGCCTCGGCCAGCGCCTCGAGGTACTCATCCTGGCTGGGATAGAAATCGTTGGGCTGAAACAAGGCGACGACGCCTGGAGAGGCGGCGTTCATGAAGGCCTCGAGGGGCGAGGCGGCGGCGGCCGCCGCCTCGAGGTTCTCGAGGTCCGCCGCGAGCGGCCGCGTGTCCTTCACCCGCACGGGTCCGACGCAGCGCGGCCTGCGGTATTTCGCCGTCGCGCCCCGCTCCGCGAGCTTCTTCAGCAGACCCGGAAATTCAACCAGATCCTGTCCGGGCTCGCGCGGGGTGTCGCCGTCGAAACCGGAAAATCGCTCCGCTACGTAGGTCGCATAGCTGATCTTGCCCATCTCGCCGTCGCTGACGATGTCGATGCCGACATCGACCTGGCGCTGCACGACCGCCTTCACCGCGTTGCCGATGACGGCCGCCGCCCCCGGCTCATCCGGCTTGCCGGCGGCCCGCGCAAAGAGCACATCCGTAACGGCCTGGCTGCGCGGCAGGCTGCCGACGTGAGTCGTCAGAAAGCGATCGGCGCTTCGGCGCATCAGGTGCCTTCGGGCCGATAGGTATTGTTGGAAGTATGGTCGCCCGCCAGCCAGCGCTCGAGCTCTTTGTGAGCGCTGGCGCGCCGGGTTCGCGCGATCTCATCCGCCTTCGGGTGATCGCGCGTGAACTCGAGGATGAGCCCGTTCGGATCGGTGACGTACACCGAGCGGCAATAGCCGTGCTCGAGCACGAAGGTCTTCGGCGGCGTGTAGCCGTTCTCCTCCAGCCGCCGCTCGATCTCCGCCTGCGTGTCGCCCTCGACATTCAAGGCGATGTGATGAAACGGCGTGAAGGGCATCTGCGGGCCGAACTGCCGGTCGTCCTCGGGCTTGGCGAACTTGAAGAATGCCAGCGCCCCGCCGTCGCCGATCCCGAAGAACAGGTGGCAATACACGCGCTCGGCGCCGAAGAGCTGATCGATCTCGCACCAGGTGGCCATCAGCGGCAAACCGATCACGTCCTCGTAGAACCTGCGCGTCGCCTCGAGATCGTGCGTGACGTAGGCGTTGTGATGCAGGCGGGAAGGCAGCTTTGCGAGGGTAGCCATGATACCTCCAGGTCAGAAGCGATACTCGAAATCGAGCCCGTAGCGGCGCGGCAGGGCCCGCCAGAGGAACCCTCCTGGGGAGAATTCCGCATTATAGATCGTATTGGTGAGGTTCTTCGACCAGGCGGTGAGCGTCCACTGTCCGCGCTGCAGACTGAGGTCCAGGTTGACGAGCGAGATCGGATCGCGCGAGGTCGAGTTCTGCGGGTCCCACCAGGTGCGCCCGATGTTCTGAAAGTCGAGGCGCGCCGTCCCTTTGAGTCCGTCCGTGAGCGGATGCACGTACATCGCGCCCGCATTGACCGTGTCGCGAGAGACCAGTGGCGCCTGATTGCCGAGCACGGTGGGATCGGCCATCTGGGTGATCCGACTGCCGGTGTAGCCATAGCCGGCATAGAGCTGCAGATGCTCGCTCGGATAGGCCGTGAGCTGGAACTCCGCCCCCTTGTAGGTCGCATTGAGGTTGCCGAGGTTCTGGGTGGAGTTCTGCGACAGGTAAACGAAGAAATAGCCGTTGTCCGAGTGGGTGTGAAACACATCCGCATCGAGGCTCAACCGGTGGTCAAGCATGTCTCCCTTGACGCCGAGCTCGTAGGTATCGGCGATCTCGGCGTTGAAGGTGTCGTTCACGCCCTTGATGCCGTTTGCGACGGCAACGCTGCCCACCCCCGTCTGGTTGAATCCGCCGCTGCGAAAGCCGCGGCTCCAGTCGCTGTAGAGCGTCCAATTCTCATTCGGCTGGTAGCGCAGCGTGAACTTCGGCTGCCACGCGCCCCAGGTTTCCGTGCGCACCTCGCCCGTGTAAGCGGTCGGGTCCAGGACCATCGCCAGGAAGTAAGGCGGCGTGCGGGTGGTGTCGCTTACCTTGTCCTGGTCGTAGCGCAGGGCCGCATCGACTTCCCAGCGCTGGGTGAGCTTGTAGGTGGCATCACCGTAGCCCGCCCAGGCGTTGCTTTTCTGGCCGTCCGCAAGAAAGGTGACACTCGTATTGGTGGCGAAGGGATTGGTCGGATCGACGATCGGAGTCTCGTAGACGGCCGGAACGCCCAAGCCCCGATCGACGATGTTGCCGGTGGAGATGAAACGCTCCTTGTGCAGGAAATAAAGCCCCCCGATCCAGGTGAAGCGCTCGCCCGAAGGTGAGGTGAAACGCAGGTCCTGGCTCCACGTGCGCACGCGGATGAACTGGCTCTGGCTCTCATCGAACGGTCCGCCGAGCGACGCCGGGATAGTGGCGAAGAAGTAATTGTAGGCGACGGACGTATTGATCGGCCGGAAGTCATAGGCATCTCCGGTGTCGATCTCCTTGGTCTGGTCGTAGTCGGTGATCGAGGTGAAGGTTCCGTATCCGCCCGGGCGGTAGTCGAGCTTCAGGGGGATGTCGATGATGTCGCGGTTATCCGTGCCCTCGTTGTTGACCTGGATCGGACTCGTGATGTCATTCGCGTTGGGCGGGGTCGTGAAGCTGGAGAACACGTTCGCCTCGTCATCGCGCGGTATCACATAGTAGTAGGCCGTGGTCTGTACCCGATCGTAGAAGGGGCGCAGATCGGCGCTGAAGGCATCGTTCGGCTGCCAAAGCAGGCGGAAGGTGCCCGAGTAGTCGCGGTAGGGGTCGGCCTTGCGGTCGAGGTAGACGTTCTGCAGGTATCCATCCGTGTTGTAGAAGTTGAGGCTCGCCCGGTACTTGAGCGTGCCGGATGAGTCGAGCGGACCGCTCATCGTGCCTCGGGTGCGCTCCGAGGGCCCGTTGCCGGCGCCGACCGTCACGTCGCCTTCGAAGTGATCGGACGGCGGAGCGGTGGTGATGATGATCGCCCCACCGATGGCATCGCGCCCGTAGAGAGCTCCCTGCGGCCCCTTCAACACCTCGATCTGCCGGACGTCGTAGAGCTCCGTGGCAAACTCTTCCGGATCCGTCTCCTCGACGCCGTCGACGATCACGGCGACCGACGGCTCGCTGTTACGAGCCTGCGAAATGCCCCGGATGGTGACGAAGGCGTTACCGACGTTCTGCGTCTGCACCAGCGTCATATTCGGCACCATCGCGATGAAGTCGCGCGGGCTCGTGATGTTGGCCGCCTTGATCGTCTGGAGCGTGAACACGCTCGCGGTCATCGGCAGATTGCGGAAGAGCTCCGGCCGCTTGCGCGCCGTCACGATGACCTCCTGGAGGGTCGCGATGGACTGCGCTGCGGCGGGAATGGTGATCAGCGGCGAGAGCCCCATGGTCAGCGCGGCTAACCATCCTGCATGAGATGTGCGCACGTTATTATCCCCCTTTGCGGATTCGATATCGGGTTCCGGCCGCCCTCACCTTCGGAGGGGCCATTTCACGCCGCGTCCGAGCGCCTCGCGGATCTGCGCTCCGTGCTCATCGAGCAGCGGAGCGGCGTGGACGCTGCTCGCGCGCCCGCCCGCGAATCTGACGGGCGGCCGCACGGCGCGCTCACCGCCATGCGCCGCCTCGACCGGCACGATGAGCCCGAGGTGCGCCACCTGAGGGTCGGCAACGACCTCATCGACACCGTTGATCGGCGCATGCGGCACATCGTGGCGGCGGAGCCTCTCGGCCCAGTGCGCCAGATCCTTCGCCGCGAAGCGGCTCATGAGCTCCGAGCGCAGCGCTTCGTAGTTGTCGATGCGGGCCTGTCGCGTGTGGAAGCGCGGGTCGCGCGCGAGCGGCGGGTCGCCCAGTGCCTCGATGAGGCCGGTCCAGAACTTCTCGAGCGACGAAAGATGCAGGACGATCAGCCGCCCATCGGCGCTCTTCAGGATGTAGGCCTGCGCGAGGCGCGGCCGGTCATCCGAGCGCGGCACCGTTCCGAGGGCGAAGTAGGCCGCGAAGGGCTCCACCGCGAAATGCGTCATCGCCTCGAGCATCGACACCTCGACGAGCGTGCCATCGCCGCTGCGCGCCCGTTGCACCAGCGCGCCGAGAATTCCATAGGCGGCATAGATGCCGGTGATGGCATCCGCGAGCGCTGGCCCGAGGAACTGCGGATCGTGTGGATCGACCACCACGCTCAGAAAACCGCTGAGCGCCTGCGCCACCGAGTCGTAGCTCGGCCGCTCGGCATAGGGGCCATCGCGGCCGAAGCCGCTGATCGCGCAGTAGATGAGCCGCGGATTCAATTCCCGCAGGCGCTCGGGGCCCGAGCCAAGACGTTCGGCGGTGCCGGGCCTGAAGTTCTGGATGAAGACGTCCGCTTCACGGACGAGGCCTTCGAACAGCTGCCGGTCGGCCGCGCGCTTCAGATCGAGCACGAGACCGCGCTTGTTGCGGTTGTAGGCCTGGAAATGCGGCGAGTAGCTGCCGCGCTGATAACTGCGGTAAGGATCCCCTTCCGGGCTCTCGACCTTGATGACATCGGCGCCGAGGTCCGCGAGCATCATTCCCGCGCATGGACCGGTGATGAAGGTGCCCTGCTCGATCACTCGGATCCCCTCGAGAACTGCCCCGAGCCCCGCCCGCTGTTGGCTCGGTGCGCTCATGGCTTCGGCTTCGATCCCGGCGGCGCATCGCCGTCGTAACGGATCGCCTCGGC
Organism: Steroidobacteraceae bacterium; assembly: GCA_049579785.1. GTDB lineage: Bacteria > Pseudomonadota > Gammaproteobacteria > Steroidobacterales > Steroidobacteraceae > 13-2-20CM-66-19. Next base: position 100,436 of record JBAUOO010000271.1, on the reverse strand, counting down.
GGCGGCATCCGACATGGCGAAGCCGATCGGCCGGATCTGCTCCTCGAGGAGGTGCCCGATGAGACCGGCGGTACGCGCGAGCAACGGCACTCCCTTGAGCGCAAGCAGCGGATAGCCGGCATCGAGCAGCACCGCCGGTATGGCGCCGGAAACATTGAGAGTGAGCGGCTTGCCGATCAGCTCGGGAAGCACCCGTTGCACGGCGCGTGCAGCGTCCGCGTACCCGCCGGCGGTCCCAACCTCTTGCGCGATCGCAAGCAGCCGCTGCGCCCTGGGATCCGTGCGCTTGTGCAGAGGATGTCCGAAGCCCGGGAGCGCACGCCGCTCCGCGCGGTATTCGCGCACCAACGCGCCGGCGGCCGCCTCGAGCGCCTGGCCATTGCCGGTCCGCCGGACGATTTCCGCGAAGAAACGCCCGGCCGCCTCGGCCGATCCGAGCACGACCGAGCCGCAGCCGAGGAGCCCCGCGGCAACCGCCCCCTGAAGCGCCTCGGGCGCGGCGGCGAGGGTCATTCGGCTCGCCTGCACACTCGGCACCAGTCCGTGCTCGGCGATGGCGACGAGCGTCGCATCGAGAATTCGGCTCTGCGCCGGTGTCGGGTTGGCGCCCGTCACGAGCAGCCAGAAATAGTCGGTGAAGCCAATCCTGCCCATGAGGTCATTGGCCAGGTCGCGGCCGCGGACGAAGATCGCCTCATCCGTGGAGCCGCAGATGGCAGTGGCCTGGTGCGATGGCGGGCCGATCTTCATTTTCGTATAGCGAAACTCACTTCGTTATACGAATAGATCGTGAACCGCCGCCACGCAGCCGTCAAGCCCCGGGGCGCCTCGGCGCGCGGGGCCTTCGCGGGGGCGATGGCGCCTCTTTCGTCCTTTCGCATATCGAAATAGACTTCCTCTCATGGCTGCACGCAAAGCTCCACCCGGCCGCCGCGAAGCGATGGGCGGCCTCGCCAAGGGCATCGCGGTCATTCGCGCCTTCACGCGCGAGCACCCCGCTCCGACCCTGAGCGACATCGCGCGCACCGCCGCCGTTCCCGCCGCGACCGCGCGCCGCTGCCTGCTCACCCTCGAGGATCTCGGCTACGTGACCCGTCACGGGCGCAGCTTCCTGCTGCGGCCGAAAGTGCTCGAGCTCGGCGCCGCCTATCTCGACTCGATGGACATCGAGCACCTCACGAAGACTCACCTCGAGGAGCTGGCGCGCAAAACCGGCGATTCAGCGGCGATGTCCGTGCTCGACGGCAACGACATCGTTTACGTCGCGCGCGCCTCGGTCCGAACTCTGCTTCGGCTCGAGGCGCATGTTGGCAGCCGCTTTCCGGCCCACGCGACCTCGATGGGCCGCGTGCTGCTCGCCGGCCTGAGTCCCGAGCGCCTGCAGCAGTACTTCGAGACCGCCAGGCTCGAAGCGCTGACGGATCGCACGGTCTGCGATCGAACCGCGCTGCGCGCGCTCATCGAGGAGTGCCGCCGTTGCGGCTACGCGGCGGTCGCCGACGAGCTCGCCTATGGCGTCGTCGCCCTCGCCGTGCCGGTCCTCGATCAGTCCGGCAGAGTCGTCGCCGCGCTCAACACCTCGAGCCACTCGGGAAGAATCACCCGGGCGAAGCTCGTGCGCGAACGCCTCGGCATGCTGCGCCAGCTCAGCCGCCGGATCTCGGCCGACCTGCGGGCGATCCCCGGACTTTCACTGAGCGCGCAGGTCTGACCGGCCCTTCACGGGGCGCGGCGTCACTTGACGGTGCCTCGCTCCGCCTCTAACCTCATAGCGAAAACTATTTCGCTATTCGAATGCGCGAATGCAGGCGCCGTCGGCCAGCCCGGATCGTTACCTGCCTGTCGCAGACGCCCTGCTGCGTTACCGCGACGAAGGCGAGGGGCCCGCCGTGTTGCTCATTCACGGCTGGACGCTCGACCTCGACATGTGGGAGCCGCAGGTTGCAGCGCTCGGCGGCGCCTTCCGCCTCATCCGGTTCGACCGGCGCGGCTTCGGCCTCTCCTGCGGGCGCGCCTCCCTCAGCGCGGATGTGCAGGATGCGCTGCGTCTTTGCGACAGCCTGCGCCTCGAGCGGCTCGCCTGCCTCGGGATGTCACAAGGCGCTCGGGTCGCCCTGCGTTTGGGCCGCATCATTCCCGAGCGGCTTTCCTGCCTCGTTCTCGACGGGCCACCGCGCGCGGTCGCGGTCACGCAAGAAGGTGCCGAAGCAGGCGAGGACGTGCCACTGAGCGAGTATCGCAGTCTCATCGTCCGCGGCGATCTCGAGACCTTCCGCCGCCTCTGGGCGGGCCATCCCCTCATGCAGCTGGAAACGCGCTCCGCGCGCGCACGCGCCCTTCTCGAGCGCATGATGGCTCGCTATGGCGGCGAGGACCTGCTGCCGCAGCCGCCTGCCCCGGAGGATCTTCGCGAGCCGGTCACGGACTCATCGCTCAGAACACCCGCCCTCATCCTCACCGGCGAGCACGATCTCCCGGCCCGGGTGCGGGCCGCGGATGCGCTCGCCTCGGCGCTGCCTTGCGCGCATCGCGCGATCATCCGCGGCGCGCGGCACCTGCCCAATCTTGATAATCCCTCTTCGTACAACGCGGTCCTGCGGGCGTTCCTCGAGCGCCACGCCGCCTCACGACCTTAGGAGAAGCACTCATGCCGAACGTCCTCGTCCTCTACTACAGCAGCTACGGCCATCTCGAGATGATGGCGCAGGCACAGGCCGAAGGCGCGCGCAGGATCTCCGGCGCCAGCGTCGAGATCAAGCGCGTACCCGAGATCGTGCCGCTCGAGGTCTGCAGAGCCTCGGGCTTTCGCCTGGAGCAGTCCGCCCCTCTGGCCGAGCCGGCCGAGCTCGAGCGTTACGATGCAATCCTCTTCGGCACTCCGACGCGCTTTGGCAACATGGCGGCGCAGATGCGCAACTTCCTCGACCAGACCGGGCCGCTCTGGACCCGGGGCGCGCTGGTGGGGAAAGTCGGCAGTGTCTTCTGCAGCACCGCGAGCCAACATGGAGGCCAGGAAACGACGCTGACCTCCTTTCACCTGACGCTCCTGCACCATGGCATGGTCATCGTCGGCCTACCCTACACGTTCAAGGACCTCACGACCCTGCGCGAGGTGACCGGCGGCACGCCCTACGGCGCGAGCTGCGTCACCGGAGTGGGCGCGGAGCTGCGCATGCCGACCGCGCTCGAGCTCGAGATGTGCCGATTCCAGGGCGAGCACGTGACACGAATCGCCGCGAAGCTCGCCGCGGCCTGAGGCGGGCGCCCGCCCGGTAGCGCGGCGCGGATCCGCAGGCTGCAGCGAAATCCGCGTGCAATTCGAGGCTAGCCGAAACGGTAGCTCGAAAGGGTGATCGTGCCCAGGAAGTCCTCCTGACTGTAAATGAGCCGTCCGGGCTCCTCTTGGGCCGCTCCAACCACCACGTGCAGGGGCATGAGGTGATCCTCCCGCGGATGCGCCTCCCGCGCAGCCGGAGCGTGCGCCCACTCGAGCAGGCGCTGCGAGCGTTGCGCCGGTGAGGAGTCAAGGAGCGTCTGCCTGAGCCAGGCATCGAACTGCCCCGAGTCCGGCCGTCGACCGCGGCGCTCGAAGAAACGGCGGAGGTTGTGATAGCTGCTGCCGCTGCCGATCATGAGAACCCCCTCGTCCCGAAGCGGCGCCAGGGCCTGCCCGACCTTCAGGTGCGCTTGCGGATCGTAATCGGCCCGAAGCGACAGCTGCAGGACCGGCACGTCCGCTTGCGGGTAACAAACGGCGAGCAACGAATAGGTGCCATGATCAAAGCCGCGCCCGGGATCCAGGTGCGCGGCGAGCTTCGCCTGTTGGATGAGGGAGAGCGCCCGCTCGGCGATCCGCGGGCAGCCGGCCGCGGGGTAGCGGATGTGATACAACTCCTCCGGAAAGCCGCCGAAGTCGTAGATCATCCCCGGTGCCGCGCCAGCCATAACGGCGAAATCCCTCTCCTCCCAGTGGCCCGAGACGACGAGGATCGCTTCCGGCGTCTGGGGCAGCTGCCGCGGGAGCTGCCGCAGCGACTCTTCGAGCCTCGCGTGGGCGAGGCGCGCCTCTCCGCTCATATAGGGCCATGGACCGCCGCCGTGCGTCAGATAGAAGGCGGGCATTCTCGCGGGCACGACATCACCTCGAGGCGGCATCGCGCTTGCGCCCAACTCGCTCATCGGTCGGCGCTCGCGAGCGCATCCAACAGCAGGCGCGCGAACTGCGGACCCTTGCCCGCCGCTTCGTGCTTGAAGTACACGAAGACCTCGCGGCAGCGCGCGGTTTTCTCCCGGATCGTGCGCGCCCATTGCTCGAGGTCGCGCGGCGTATAGCCCTCGTCCCGCAAGCGGAAATAGCCGTAATCGGCGGTGACCTCGACGGGAGTCGACAGCTTCTCGCTATCGGCCACGCAGAGCGTGAGATTCCTCGCCCGCAAGCGCTCGAGCACTTCCTCGGCGAGCCATGAGGCGTGACGAAACTCGAACGCGGCGCGGGTGCCGGACGGCAACGTCTCGAGAAAGGCATCGAGCACCGCCAGATCCTTTTTGAAGAACGGCGGCAGCTGAAAGAGCAGCATTGCGAGCTTCGCGCCGAGCGTACCGGCCGTGTCGAGGAAATAGCGGAGCGATTCGGCGCAGTCGCGCAGACGCGCATCGTGCGTGATCCGCTTGGGCGCCTTCAGGGTGAATTTGAAGTGCGGCGGAGTCTGCCGGCTCCAGCCGGCGAGAATCGATGGATTGGGCGAGCGATAGAAGGTGTAATTGATCTCTACGGTCGCGAGCCTCTGCGAGTAATACGGCAGCATCTTCGTCGTGGCGAGCTTCTGCGGGTAGAAGCTTCCGCGCCATTCGGGGTAATTATATCCGGACGTTCCGACCCAAAGACCCAAGGCGGCTGACTCCCGCGGCTCAATGATCGGTCCGCGTCACGAGCCGGCGGTACTGTCCGAGATGGCGGATCGCATGTTGGGTTTTGCCCGCCGACTCGTAGAGGCGCGCCAGGTTGTAATGGCAATCGGCGAAATTCGGATCCTCCGAGACGGCGGCGTGGTAGGCATCCAGGGCCGCCGCCTTCTCTCCCAGATCCTCGAGCGCGACCCCGAGATTGAACAGCAGCAGCGAGTCGGCGCCGCACTGCTCGAGCGCGCGACGGTACACCTTCTCCGCGGCGCGGGTGTCGCCCCGCTCGTGCAGCAGTCGTCCCCAGTTGAGCCAGGCCGCGGAATTGAGGGGATCGGCTTCGGCGGACCGGGCATAGGCATCGATGGCGGCGAGCGGGTTGGTGCCCTCGAGACGCAAAGCCGCGCAGAACCATTCACCCGCCCCGGTGGCCTCGCCCCCGGGGGCCGCGGTGTCGGCTGGCGCCGCGGGCCTCGCGACAGCTTTGGCCGGCCGGTGCTCGATCACCTTGAGAGCGCCGTTTTGCACGCTGACATCGAGTCCGAGCAGGTACTGGCCGTCATCGGCCTGCCAGTGGTTGGCTCCCTCGCGCACCACCACCCGATCGCCCACCGCGCAGATGGCGAGGCCCGAGAGCGGCACCGTCTCCGGCAGACGCTGCCGCAGCTGCCCGAGCGAGCGGCGGATTCTGCGGCGCGGGATGTTGGCCTGCACGAGCGCGCGGGCCGCGCGCAGGATGATCAGGTCCTGGAACGAGAACAGATACTGCCGCCGCGGGCCGCGGGCGGGATGGACGAAGCCGAGCCGCACGAGCCCCTGCAGGGTGCTGCGCGGCAGCTGCAGGACCCGCTCCACGTCCCGCATGCTGTATAGGTTCATCGGGGGGAGGTCCGCTAGCGCTTGCCCGCCTTGCGTGAGGGCTTGGCCGGCTGCGGCTCCTCGGCGCGCTTCGGCGCCCGGCGCGGACCCAACTGAGCGGTCGAGGCGCGCGCCGCGTCGGCTTTCTCGAGACTCGCGCGCAGCGCCTCCATGAGATCGATCACCTTGCCGCCGCGCTCGGCCGGGAAGTCGGACACGGAAATCTGATGACCTTCCACCTTCTTCTCGATCGCCGCCTGAATGCGCGCTCGCAGCTCATCGGTGTAGGCGGTAGGCTCGAACTTCGCCGAAGCCTGCTGGTTGATGAGTTGCTGCGCGAGAGTGAGCTCGGCCGCCTTCACGTCCTGCTTCGGGATTTCGATCTCGCTCGCCGGACGAACGTCGGCGGCGAAGTGCAGCTGCTGCAGGGTCAGCATGTCGCCGACCGGGCGAAGCATCACGAGGTAGGCTTTGCCGCGCGCCGCCCAACGGCCGACCGCGCAGCGCTTCGCCTGCTTCAGCGCCTCGGTGAGGAGCGCATACGGCTTCGCGCCGCCTTTGTCGGGCGCGAGGTAGTAGGTCTTGTCGAAGTAGACCGGATCGACCGACTCGATGGGAACGAATTCCGAGATCTCGATCGCGTGGGTGCCCGCTTCCTCCAGGGCCTTGATCTCCTCGGGCTCGAAGGTGACGTACTGGTCCTTGGCGAACTCGTAGCCCTTCACCATGTCGTCGCGCTCGACGATGGAGCCGTCCTTGAGGCACACGTACTGTTGCCTCAGGCGAGATCCGCAGCCCTTGTGCAGCAGGTTGAAGGAGATGGCGTTCGCCGACTGGGTCGCGCTATAGAGCTTGACCGGTATCGCGACGAGCCCGAACGAGATGGTGACGGATCCAATCGACCGTGCGGCCATGGTTGCCTCCGGGGCGAGATGCCCCGCCTACCGGGTGGTTTTTCCCAAGATGCGTGCCAGATTCTGCTTGGTCGAAAGCCAATCATGCCACCGGTCACCGGTCCTTTCCAAGCGGGTAATCACGCTTCCCAGCGTAAAGTCCCCCGGGGTAGCCCGTTCCAGCTCATCCCAGCTGAGGGGCATGGAAATGGGCGCCCCGGGACTGCCGCGGGGGGAGTAGGCCGCGGCCAGGGTCTTGCCGCGCACGTTCATGTTGTAATCGATGAAGATCTTGCCGGTGCGCTTGCCGACCGACCACTCGACCGTGACCTCCCTGGGATGGTCCTTGAGGACGTGCCGGCCGACCCTCTCGCAGATCTGACGCACGGTGTCAAAGGTCACGTTGCGCTCGATCGGCACGAAAACGTGCAGGCCGGTCTTGCCCGAGGTCTTCACGATCGCGCGCAGACCCATCTCCTGAAGCAGCGCGCGCAGCCAGAACGCGACCTTCTTGCCGATCGCGAAGCCCTTCTCGTTGAGCTCGGGCTCCGCCCCCTTCGCCTCCTTGCCGGAGTAGATGTAGGGATCGATGTCGAAGACGAGGAAGTCAGGGTAGTTGAGCGCCGAGCGCTCGAGCGCTCCCAGGGAGCTCGCGTAATCGGTGCCGGTGCCGGCCGCATCCGCCTGCGCGTTGGCGCGCGAGTGCCAGACATGCAGCTCCAGGGTGCCGTTCTGACCGAGCCAAAGGAGTGTCGGCAGATTGTTGACGAGAATGTAGCGGTCGCTCCCGCCCTGGTGCTCCGTGAAGATGGCGACCGTGTCGACGAACTCGGGCAGCGCCTGCTCCCAGTGCTTCTGATAGAAGCGCTCGCCGTGAATGCCCTCCGGCATGCGGATCATGGTGAGCGGCCGGTCCTCGAGGTGCGGCAACATGAAGCGCGACACGGCGGCAAGATAACGAAGAAACATGCGCTTCGTGATCGGCGCGTGGCCCCCCGCAGCCTCGGGCCAGTACACCCGATCGAGATTCGTGAGCCGAAGCCGCTCGCCGCCCACGGCGAGATCCAGGCGCGCGCCGGTGCCGGCCAGCTGCTGCAACACGGCATCGACCTCATCGCCGCTCGCGGGCGCTCGCGGAGCCTCGCCCGCCAGCGCCTGCTGTCCCCGGGTGATCGACTGCGGCGCCACATCATCCCGGAGGCGCAGGAATACCGGCGCGCGCAGCAGGCCCGAGGGCGTCCAATCGAGAAACGAGACTTCGGCGACCAGCCGCGGCTCGAGCCAGGTCGTCGGCCGATGCAGGGGCGGCTTGTGGGCGAACGGCGGCTGCTTGCGCGTCAGCTCGCGCGTCCGTCGCGTCAGCTCCGCGACGGCGGCGGCATCGAGTCCGGAGCCGACGTGACCGGCATACTCGAGCGTGTCCCCGTCCCAGTATCCGAGGAGCAGCGCGCCGAGCGGCTCGCGTGAGCCCTTGCCGCGGGTCCAGCCGCCGATGACGAATTCCGCCGAACGCACCGGTTTCACCTTGAGCCAGGCGGCGGAACGCTGACCCGGCTGATAGGGGCTGTCGCGTCGCTTGGCGACGACGCCTTCGTAGCCGCTGCCGATCGCCGCCGCATAGAGCGTCTCGGCGTCGGAGCTCGCGTGAATGAGTTGGACATGAGCGGAGGGCAGCAGACACTGTGCCAGATACCGCCGCCGGTCTTCATAGGGCGCGGACCGGGTATTTGTGCCGGCGAAATGCAACAGGTCAAAGCACACCAGGACCGCCGGGGCCGCGCGCTGTGCCTGCGCCACCTCCTCGCGACCGCGCCGCTGCGCCCGATTCTGCAGCGCGTTGAAGGACGGCCGCCCCCCCTCCCCCAACACCACGATCTCGCCGTCGAGGATCATGCGATCGGCGCCAAAGGCGGCGAGCTCGGAGACGATCTCGGGAAATTGCGCGGTGAGGTCGATGCCCCGCCGGGAACGCAGTCGCACTGCCGTGCCCGCGACGAAAGCGATCACACGGTAGCCATCGAGCTTGGGCTCGAAAAGCCAGGCGGGATCCGAGCGCGCCGCTTCGCCCGTGACGGCGAGCATGGGCGCGAGCGAGTCAGGCATGGCCTCCGCCGGCCCGGCGGGGGCGAGCCGCGCCGCAGCGCGCCGCGGCGGCGATGCGCCGGTCGACAAGTCATCGAGCGAGACGCCCGAGAGCACGGAACGGTCCTGAAGGAGGATGTCCTCCTTGCGCGCGAACGGATCCTTGTGCTTGATCAGCAGCCATTGCGCTGCCGTGGAGGTCCTCACCAGTGCGAACGAGCCTTTGAGCTTCTCACCGCGCATGAAGAATCCGAGCTTGCCCTGCTTAAGCGCAAGCCGCACTCGATGCTGCGCCTGCTCGCGATCGGCGAAGGAGTATTCCCGATCCTCATCCGGCGAGTAGACGCCGCAATCCCACACGATCACGCGGCCGGCGCCATACTCCCCCGGGGGAATCACGCCTTCGAAGGAGGCGTAGTCGAATGGATGATCCTCCACCGCGACCGCCATCCGCTTGTCGCCGGGATCGAGCGAAGGGCCCTTCGGGACCGCCCAGGACTTGAGCACCCCATCCAGCTCCAGCCGAAAGTCGTAGTGCAGTCGCCGCGCCGCGTGTTTCTGCACCACGAAGAGGAGTGGCCCGCCACGCCCGGAGGCGAGCACCGGACCCGGCTCCGGTGTGCGCGCGAATTTGCGCTTGGCGGCGTAAGGCCGAAGCTGACGATCCGCCTGCTTCGCGGGGGGTCCGCGGCGGCTCTTCCGAGGAGCACCGCGCACGGGCCCGCGACTTGCCACTTTCCCCCGCGCCCCTCAGCGGCGGGGCCGCACGGGCGTTTCCCGCAACATGATGACCGAGGTCGCTGGCACCTGCAGGGTCAGGCTGTGCGTTGCCACGGGCAGGTTCTGGTGCCGCCAAAGATCCCGGAATCGGAGCGGCAGATAAGCGGGCAGATGCAGCACCGACCAGTCGAGCCGGATGGGCAGAGGTTGCTCGCCCCGGTTGAGAAGCACGATAGCCTCGCTCCCGCCTTGCAACGGCCTTGCCCAGATCTCCGCGTCCCCGTCCTTCCACACTCTCTGCCCTTCCATCCCGAGCGCATCCTGATCGACCGCGATGACTTCACGGTTGGTGAGGATGGCGCGGGTCGCCGCGCTCATCTGGCGCAGGTCATTGCCGGCGATCAGCGGCGCGGCCAGCATCGCCCACAGACTGAACTGCGCCCGGTCCTGCGCGCCGGTCATCCCTCCATTGCCGATCTCGAGCATGTCAGGATCGTTCCAGTGACCGGGCGCCGCGTAACCCGCAAGACCCACCTGAAGATCGAGAATCTGCAGCACCCCATTAGTGCCGTCGCGCTGAGCCGACCAGACGTCGGAGATATCCCCCGTGGTCCGCCAAAGATTACCGCCCGCCTGAGCGCCCCAGAGCCAGGGCTGATAACGTCCCCAGTCGCAGAGGCTGAAGACGATCGGCCGCCCGCTCGCCCGCAGCGCATCGCTCATGGTCGCGTAAGCGGAGCGGGCATCGAGGCCGCCGGTATTGCACCAGTCGTATTTGAGGTAATCGACTCCCCAGCGGGCGTATTGCAGCGCGTCCTGGTACTCGTGCCCGCGGCTGCCGGGCCGCATCTGACAGGTGTGATCGCCGACATCGGAGTAAATGCCGAACTTCAACCCCTTGGCGTGCACGTAATCGGCCACCGCCTGCATTCCCTGCGGAAATCGTTGCGGGTCCGGCACGATGTTGCCGTTGGCATCGCGGGCGACCTGCCAGCAGTCATCGATGACGACGTAGCGATAGCCCGCGTCCCTCATTCCCGAGGCGACCATCGCATCGGCTTCGCCCTCGATCAGCGAGGCGCTCACGTTGCAGCCGAAATGATTCCAGCTGTTCCAGCCCATGGGCGGGGTGAGGGCGAGCCCGTTGGCCGGTCGCGCGAAGAAATGCAGCGGCTCGGCGAGCGCCGCCGGCACGCGCACCAGGGCCAGGGCAATCAGGGCAATCAGGGCAACGAAGCTGTGACGGATGACCTGCATGATGATCAACCATAGCGCCTCAGGCCGATCAGAAGTCCTGTCCGAACTCCAGGCCGAACGTGCGCGGCTGCGCCGGCACGATGTACACCTGACTGTCGGTGATCGGATTACTTTCCGTGTAGCGCGAGTACTCGGCCCGCCGGTTCATGAGGTTGCTGATGAACAGATCCGCGCGCATGCCGTTCGCGCTGTCGGCTCCCAACTTCAGATTGACGAGCGCATACGCCGGCATGTTGCCGTATACCGAATCCTGTGCCGTGAGCAGCACGGGCGAGGTCTGCGTCTGGTACATCGCGGAAATCTGGGCGTAGGGCTTCCAGTCGCCGTTGACAGCGAACGAGTAACGCGCGATGAGGTTGCCCTTGAACTTCGGCGTGACCGGCAGGTTCGTTCCCGCCGGAGCCTCCGGAGGCGGCAGGGGCGTGCAGTTCGCGGCGCCCGGGATGCAGCCGTAGTAGTTCTGGGTCAGAATCGGATCCATCAGCGTGAAATTGGCGCTGAGCAGCAGGCTGCTCACCGGCAGCCAGTCGAGGCTCGACTCGATGCCCTTGATGCGCGCGTTGCCGCCGTTCCTGATGATCGTGACACTGTTCGAACCGAGGAAGGAGAACTGGAAGTTGTTCCAGTTCTCCCAGAAGAGCGCCCCGTTCCAGCGCAGCGTGTTACCGAGCCACTGGGTCTTCCAGCCCACCTCATAGTTCTTCAGGAAGTCCGCCTGATACGGGATGTTACCCCCTACCCGATTGACGCCGCCCGGCCGGAAGCCCTCCGAATACGTCGCATAGACCATCTTGTCGGGAGTGATGTTGTAGGTCAGGTTGACCCTGGGAACGTGGCCGGTGGCGCTGGTCTCGGCATCGAGGTCGTTACAGGGTGCGAACTTGACGGTCGCCGGCTCGAAGCACGACGGCACGCCCTCGCTCGCGTAATTCGGGTAATTGAACCCGTAGAACCCGATCAGCGAATTATCGTACTTGTAGAAGCGTACCCCGCCGGTAAGGGAGAGCTGGCGGGTGATATCCCAGGTGGCCTGGGCGAACACCGCTTTGTCGCGGTCGACGCGCTGCTCGTCGGTGAGCCAGATGGCGTTGGGGAAGCCGGGAATCGAATTGGCGTAGGAGAACCCATTGGGATTGCCGCCATCGACGTTGGTCCAGCCGTAGCCCGGCATGGTGTAGAGCTGCCAGATGTTGTGCATCTGGCGCTCCAGGAACACTCCGGCGGTCGCATGCACGGGCAGATCGACCGGCGTCGTGACGCGAAACTCCTGGCTCCACATCTCGAAATCGCCGCCGCCGATCACGAACTGCTGCGGCATGATCGCCTGGCCGGAGTTACCGATATAGTAGGCGCCGTAGCTGGTGTTCTTGTCGTAGAACTCCCCGTAGTCGGCGTAATCGGAGACCGAGTGCTGGGTGCGCTTCACGTAGCCGCCGGTGTAGACGATGTCGAGGTTGCTCACCTTGCCCTCGACCGTGAGGGTGCTCTGGGTCCAGTTGTCGCGGGTCGTGTCCGGCCCGAATTGCACGGTCTGAAGGTCGCCCACCACCGGGTCGTAGCCGAAGGGACCCCCGCTCTTTTCCGACTGTCCCTGGAAGGTGGGCGTGATCGTCCAGTGGTCTCCCAGGTCGAACCTGAGCTCGGCGCGTCCGCCATAAGTATCGACGGTGTTGTAGTTGCTCGCGCGCCAGGGGGCGTTGGTGATCGAGCCCGCGCCGATCGGCGCTCCCGTGGCGCATTGCCCGGTGCCACCCCCGGGGCCGACGCCGCTCGCCGAGAGCGCCCAGGAGGGGAATGAGCGCACGCCGTTGAAGATGCAGCCGTTCGGATCCGTACCCGCGACGTTGCTGATGTAGCCGCCGTCGTGCTCCTGCCACGCCACGAGGCGGATGGCCGCCTGGTCGGTGATCGGCACGTTGACGAAACCCTCGACGGTGTCGCCCGTCCCGCCATCTTCGATCTTGTTACCTTGAATGTCGTAACCGGCGGCGAACTTCGACGGATCCGGCTTGTTGGTGATCATGCGCACCGTGCCGGCCTCGGAGCTCGCGCCGAAGAGCGTCCCCTGCGGACCTTCGAGCACCTCGATACGGTTGATGTCGTAGAGGTGAAGCGGCAGGGCGCCGGTGATGGTCGTCACCGGCTGCTCATCGAGATAGACGCCGACGGAGGGCTCGGAGCCCGAGTGGTTGCCGTCACCGCCGCTCACCACGCCGCGGATATAGATGAGCGATTCGCCTGGCTCGCCATTGCCGCCTTCGCCCTGGCTGCGCACGTAGGAGATGGCCGGCGCGAACTCGACGTAGTCATCGAGATTCACGATGTTGAGCTGCCGCATCTTCTTGGCGTCGAACACTTCGACGCTGATCGGCACGCTCTGCAGATTCTCCTGGACCTTCTGCGCCGTGACCACGATGGTCTGCAGCTGGTCTGCGCCGCCCGCGGCCTGCTGCGCGCGCGCGGCGGGGATGGCGGCAATGATCGCGGAGGCCAGAGGCAGGCCGCGACGGACGATGGCGCCGAGCGTTTTCGCCCGCTCGCGTGACAGCTTTCTACGTCGACTACGCGTCATGGTGACTCCCCGTACCGCGGATTATTGATCGCTTAAGATAACTCGGTCCCGGCCGGTTCGAAGGCCGGAACTCTCGGATATTCGGTCAGAGCATCGCCCAAGGCACGCGCGAGCGTCCCGAGCCAGGGCTCAAAGTGACGCCACTGGTCCACCCCTTCGCGGAAGATCGGCTGGCGGACCTGCTCGGAACTGGCGGTCCGCACGGCCCGGTCGTTCTCATGGAACCGCAGGCACTTGGGGTCGAACGGCAGCCGACAGGCCTCGAGGAGCCGGCGCACCTCGATCTCGGTGTCCTCGACGACACGCTCGTAGAACACCCGGCTCACCCTTGCCGGCAGGACTTCGTCGAAATGCGCCATGAGCTCGACGTAACCCTGATAGTAGCGCCCCAGGTCCTCGAGCCCGTAAGTAAACCATTGACCGCGCGCGAAGTGCTGCTTGAAGCAGGAGAAGCAGCAACCGAGGGGGTGGCGGCGCGCGTCGATGATGACCGCGTTCGGCAGGATGAGATGGATGAGGCCGACATACCAGCAGTTGTTCGGCATCTTATCGATGAAGAACGGCGCCTCGGTCTTGCGCATGATACGAGTCTCGGCGAGATACCCCTCGCCGAGGGCGCGGAGCTCATCGCGGCTGAGCGCAGCGAGGCTCTTTAGAAAGGTCCCCTCCTCTACCTGCTTGGGGCCGGCGAGCTTGCGCGCAATGTTCGGCAGCTGCGGCAGCTCCATCGTTCCCTCGACGAGGGGATGGCTCCCGAGGATCTGCTCGATGAGCGTCGAGCCCGCGCGCGGCAGGCCCACGATGAAGATCGGGTCCCGCGCCTCGGCACCCGCACCGGTCCGCTCGGCGAAGAATTCTCTCGTCAACACCTGCTTCGAACGGCGCACGAAGCACGACAGTTCCGCCGGATCGTAGCCGTGCTGGCTGCGGCGCAGCGCATTACCCGCCGCGTAGTGAGCGAACGAGTCCTCGTAAGACCCCGCGTCCTCGAGCGCCTTGCCGAGCGCGAACTCGAAGTGCAGCCGGTCCTCGTCGGCGAGATCCGCGCGCAAGAATGCCTGGCGCATGGCGAGCACGTCGGCCTCGTTGAAGCGGAAAGTCTTGAGGTTCGCCAAGCTCCACCAGGCTTCACCCAGCGTCGGCTCGAAGGACAATGCCCGACGATAGGCTGCGATGCTCTCGGGTACTTTGCCGGCGGTACGCAGCGCGTGGCCGTAGCTCGTCCAGAGCTTCGGTTGCTGCGGGTAGTCCCTCAATACCGACTCATACGCCACAATGGAATCCGCATAGTCACCGAGATTGGCGGCGGTGGCCGCCTGGAGGCTGCGGTAACTGGGATTGTGCGGCTCCTTCGCCAGCAGCCGCGCGCACTGCTGCAGGGCATCGGCGCTCCTGCCCTGCCGGTTGAGCACCGTGGCGTAGTTGTGGCGGGCCGCATCGAAGGAGGGCGCGAGCTCGAGGCAGCGCTCGAGGAGCCGCTGCGCATCCGAGTAGCGCAGCAGCCGCGCCGCCACCTCCGCGAGCATCCGCAAGGCCGCCACGTCCGTGGGGTACTGGGCGAGATGCGCCCGCAACAGGGCTTCCGCTTCCGGAATGCGGTTATCGCACAGCGCCGAGGCGGCGCCGAGCAGTCGCGGATCGCGCGTCGCCGCCTTGATGTAGCGGGCGTACGCCCGGTCGGCGCTCTCCGCGTCACCGCGGGCACGAAGCTGGTCCGCCAGGGCGAGCCACGCCTCGGGCAGGTCAGGCCGTAACGAGACCGCGCGCGTCAGCGCGTCGATCGACCCCTCGACATCCCCGATCGCGGCGCGCGCCAATCCGAGGAGAGCCAAGGCCTGGGGCTGTCGGGGAACGACCTTGAGGATCTCGTGAGCTTGCTCGGCCGCGGCCGCCGGCTTCACGGCCAGCAGGCGGGAGGCGTGCGTCAGCGCAACGTCGAGTGTCCCGACAGGCTCTGCGGGGGTGCTCAAAGTGCGTCTAATGTGCCCGAACCGGATCTTTTTTGAAAGGTGGCACCGGACCCGGATGGATGTGGCTCATGCGCAACGTCCACCGGCTCAGGCGACTCGATGCAAGCGCCGGCGCCGAAAGTCGGCAAGAATCTCACGCGCCGCGTTGTGGCCCGGCGCGCCGGTGACTCCCCCGCCCGGGTGCGTCCCCGCACCGCACATGTAAAGCCCCGGCAGCGGTCCGCGGTAGTTGCCGTATCCGAGCATCGGCCGCGCGGATAACATCTGATCGAGCTGCAGCTTGCCGTGGAAGATGTCCCCGCCGATGAGGCCGAAGGTCCGCTCCAGATCGAGCGGGCTCATGATCTGACGTCCGAGCACGGACGCCTTGAAGTTGGGCGCGAAGCCGTTGACCGTGTCGATCATGAGATCGGCGACGCTCTCCCGGTGCTCATCCCACGACTCGCCATTGGGGAGCTGCGGCGCGACGTGCTGGCAGAAGAGGCTCGCCACGTGCCTTCCGGGCGGCGCGAGGCTGTCATCGAGGGTCGAGGGGATGACCAACTCCACGATCGGGCGGCGCGACCAGCCGTGGGCGCGGGCATCGAAGTAGGCCTGCTCCATGTAGCGCAAGGTTGGCGCGAGGATGATGCCCGCGGTGTGATGATCGGCCGGCGCCTTGCCGGGCAGACAGGTGAAGTCCGGCAGCTCCGCGAGCGCCACGTTCATCCGGAACGTCCCCGAGCCGCAGCGCCACTGCGCGATGCGCTCGCGGAACTCCTGCGGCAGGGCCGCAGGATCGATGAGTTGCCGGTAAAGCAGCTTCGGGTTCAGATTGGAGACGACCGCCGCGGCACGCAGCGCCTCCCCACTCTCGGTGACCACCCCGACCGCGCGTCCGCGCTCGACGATGACCTCACGCACCGCGCTGCCCACGCGGATGTCGGCGCCACGGGCCGCGGCCGATCTCGCCATGGCCTGGGTGATCGCGCCCATGCCGCCGACGGCGTGGCCCCATACGCCTTTTTTCCCGTTCACCTCACCAAAGCAATGATGCAGCAGCACGTAGGCCGTGCCCGGGCTGAAGGGGCTGGCGTAGTGACCGACGATGCCGTCGAACCCGTAGAGCGCCTTGATCGGATCGCTCTCGAACCACTCATCGAGATAATCGCCCGCCGAGGCGGCGAAGAGCTTGAGGAGCTCGCGGCGCAGACTCATGTCGAGCCTGCCGAGCCGCGTTCCCAGACGGCCGGCGCGCAGCAGCTCCGGGAGCGCCGCGGACCAGCTCCCCTCGACGACATTCGGGGGGGTCTCGAGCACGAGCGTGCGCAGCACGTCCGCGATCGCCTCCAGCCGCTCGCCGTAGCGCTGCAGACGCCCGGCATCCGCCGCCGAGAACTTCGCCACTTCCGCGTGCGTGCGATCGCCTCCGGCCGCGAGATAGCGGCCGTCCTCGGTCGGCAGAAAGTTGGCGAGCCGCCGCTCGAGGATGCGCAGCCCGTGCTGGGGAAGCTCGAGGTCGCGGATCACCTTGGGATTCAAGAGCGAGACGGTGTAGGCGGCGACGGAGTTGCGAAATCCCGGATGAAACTCCTCGGTCACGGCCGCCCCGCCCACGACCCCACGGCGCTCGAGCACCGTCACCTTCAGTCCCGCCCCGGCGAGATAGGCGGCGCACACCAAACCGTTGTGGCCGCCACCGATGACGAGGACGTCCCTGGTCACGTCCTTGGCCTCAGCGCTCATGACGCGTGAGACTCCAACCTCTGCCCGGTGCGCGCGCCTCGCGGCTCTCGGGAATCAGCGCGCGCATGCGCCGGGCAAAGCTCTTGAGGCATACCTCGCTCTCCCCCAGCGGCCCCACGGTGTAGGCTTCGCAAGCCATGCCGGCCTGCACGCGCTCGATCAATCTTCGGTCCTCGACGCTCACCTGACGATTGATGCGCCAGTTGAGATAGCGCGCGGCGCGCATCTCCCGCCGTGCATCCGGATGCACGTAAGCGATCTCCCGGATCAGGGTCTCGGTGGGGGAGATGGGCAGGAACTGCATGAAATCGATCTGGTCCGGATAGACATCGAGCGCCACGTTCGGCCAGAGCTTGAAGTAACTCCACAGCCGCTGTCGCTCTTCAGGCAGGTGCGCCACGCGCGGCAGCAGCTTCTGGTACAGCCGCTCCGACAGTTTGGCCGACGGGATGTCGCGCAGCTGTCCCCACATCTTGTCGATCCACGGCCGCGCCTCGATGCCGTAGCTCGCGCCAAAGAGGCGTGTGAGCCCCGGATGAGCGACCGGAATGTGCAACCCATCGGAATAGTTGTCGCCGACGTTCTTCCAGTTGACGCTCCGCGGCCGAAACGTCACCCGGCCCTGCGGCACGAGCTCCTCGAGCCGGTAGGCCGCGAGCTCTTCGGTATAGGGCGCGGCCATCTCGCGCACGCTCGGCAGGCCGGGAGCCAGGCGCACGAAGATAAAGCCCATGAAGATCTCGTGCTCGAGCGGCACCAGGCCGTGCCGCTCGCGATCGAGTCCGGGGAAATCAGCGCGCTGCGGCACCGTGAGGAGGCGCCCGTCGAGTGCGTACGTCCAGGCGTGATACGGGCAGGTGATCCGACGTCCGCAGTGCCCCTTCGGCTCATCGAGAAGCCGGGCGCCGCGGTGGCGGCAGGCATTGTGGAAGCTGCGCACCTGCCCGTCCTCGCCGCGCAGCACGATGATGCTCTGGCCGAGAAACTCGAAGGCGTGGTAATCGCCCGCGCGCGGCACGTCGTTGAGATGGCAGACGACCTGCCAGCTCGGGCGGAAGATGAGCGCCTTCTCGAGCTCGAAGAACTCCGGGTCGCGATAGATCCATGCCGGCAGGCTGACTGTCTCGTCATTCATCGCGGGAATGACCTCGATCGCACGCGCACTCATGGCTCAAGCCCCGCCCATTGCTATTGTACAACCGTATAGCAGCGTGCACGCACGCGGTCAAGCGGCTATCATCGCGGCCGATGGCCGAAGAACTTCGCACCAGAGTACGTCGCACCAGAGTACGTCGAACCACGGAGCGTCCGCGACCGAAGTTTCGCCGCGCACCGCCGACCGTGCGCCGCGAGGCGCTCATCGAGGCGACGCTCGTGTGTCTGCGCCGGCAGGGTCACGAGGGGGCATCGGCGCGGCGCATCGCGGCCGTAGCGGGGGTTTCGCCCGGCCTCATCAATCATCATTTTCCGAGTGTTTCGGCGCTCGTCGCCGCCTGCTACGAGACCCTCGCGATGTCGCTCCTGCGCTCGATCCACGAACACGCGCGCGCGACCGACGCCACGCCGCGCGAGCGCCTGCGGCGCTTCTTCGAGGCCTCCTTCGCCCCCGCCCTCCTCGAGCCCGGCCTCTTCGATGCGTGGCTCGTCTTCTGGAGCATGATCGCGCACGATGCGCAGGTCCGTGCGGTGCAGGAGCGCACCTATGGCGCCTATCGGCGCGCGCTCGAGTCTCTCCTCGGGCAGCTTCGCGCGAGCGCAGGCGTGCCGGCCTTTCGGCTGCGGCCGGCCGGGATTGCCCTTTCGTCCTTGCTCGATGGATTGTGGATCGAGGCGAGCATGAACCCCAGCGCCTTCAAACCGGCCGAGGCCGTGGCGCTCTGCGAGGACTGGACCCATGCCCTCTGCGCCGGCGCCTTCCCGAGCCTGCTCGCCGGACGCCGGTCCTCGCCGCGGCGGCCCGGTCCCGGGAACCTACTCGCGAGCGCGGCGTTGGATCGCTGACCCCGGAGTCGATTGCGGCGGAGGCGGCCGCAGCCGCGCCGGGCTCACGGCGACAGAAGCCGCGACGCCCGCGTCAGCGCCGCGACGATGCCCGTGCGCGAGTTGGCGCCCCGCTCCTCCAGGATCTCCCGCAGTCGCTCGAGCGGTTGCGGCTGACAGCAGTAGTACCCCTGCCACTGATCGCAATCGAGGGAGCGGATGCGCTCGAGCTGCTCCCGGGTCTCGACGCCCTCCGCCACGACCTGCAGCCCCACGCTATGCGCGAGCGAGACGATCGCCCGAATGATCGACGCGTCGGTGTCATTGCCGGTGAGATCGCGAACGAAGCTGCGGTCGATCTTCAGCTTGTCGATCGGCAGCCGCCGCAGATAGCTCAGGCTCGAGTATCCGGTGCCGAAGTCATCGATCGCGATGGTGATGCCGAGCGCGCGCAGCTCCTTGAGCGCCGCCGCCGATCTGTCCGGGTCGAGCATCAGGGTACTCTCGGTCAGCTCGAGCTCGAGGATGCCGGCATCGAGCCCGGTGCCATCCAACGCCGAGAGGATCATGTCGAGAACGTTCTGATGGCGAAACTGCATCGCCGACAGGTTGATCGCGATGCGCACATCCGACTCGGTCACCGGCAGCCACGCCGGCGCCTGCCGACAGACCTCGTGCAGCACCCACTCTCCGAGCGGGATGATGAGTCCGGTCTGTTCCGCGAGCGGAATGAACGAGCCCGGGGTGATGAGCCCCCTGATCGGATGCCGCCAGCGCAACAGCGCTTCGACCGCCACCACTTTGCCGCTGCGCAGCGAGAGCTGGGGCTGATAGTGGATCTCGAACTCCCGCGCGGCCAGGGCGCGGCGCAGCTCGTTCTCGAGCGCAAGGCGCTCGCGCATCGAGTCGGACATGCTCGGCTCGAAGAACAACACCTGGCCGCCGCCGCTTCGCTTCGCGGCCACCATCGCGGCCTCGGCGTGCGCGAGCAGGTCGTCCCCGCGCTTGGCATCGTCCGGGCAGATACTCACCCCGACGCTGAGCCGTGCGCGGATCTCCTCGCCGTTCACGGTGAGAGGCTGCTCGAGGGCGGAAAGCATGGCCGAAGTGACCGCGTGCGCTTCCATGCGCGCGGACACGCTTTCGATGAGCAACGCGAAGGAATCCCCGCCCACGCGCGCGAGGGTGTGCGTGTGCCAGAGGCTCGACTCCAGCCGATGGGCGATTTCCGCCAGCACGCCGTCGCCGACGCCGTGGCCGAAGGAATGATTGACCGCGCTGAAGCGGTCGAGGTCGATCGCCGCGAGCGCGATCGTGCGGCCCCCGTGCTGACCGCTCGTCAGCGCATGCGACAGCCGCTCCTTGAGCAGGTTGCGGTTCGGCAGGCCGGTGAGCGGATCGTGCGTGGCGATATGATGCAACCGCGCCTGCGCCTCATCGAGATCGCGCCGGCTTCGCCGCGCGTACTTCCGAACCTTACAGACGCCCATCCCGCGGCCGACCGCGAAACCGGCCCCGGCAATCAGGAGCGCAGCGACGAGCGCTGCCCACGATGGATCGGCAACGGGGAAGGTCATTGCGCGGATGAGTGGCGAATACTGCAGTTGAGCACGCCACTCTAAGGGCCGGCGCGGCCGGCCGACATCGGGGAAACCCGGTAGGCGCGGCAGGGATATTCCGTAGCCGATGAATCTGGCAGGAATATTCCACGCGCGCGCGCCGGGGCACGCCCGTCCGCGCGCTACGCCTCGATGATACCGTTGCGGATGGCGTAGCGCACCAGGTCCGCAAGCGAGCCGAAACCGGTCTTGCGCATGATGTTGCCGCGGTGCGTCTCGGCCGTCTTGACGCTGATTCCGAGCGCCTTGGCCACGTCCTTGTTGCTCTTGCCCTCGGCGAGAAGCTGCACGATCTCGAGCTCGCGCGCCGAGAGCAGCGGCGTGGCGGTCAGCTCACCGGCGGGAGTCCGCAGATAGCCATCGAGCACGATGCGCGCCACCTTGGAGGTGAAGAAGGGTCTGCCGTCGAGGAGCGCCTCCAGGGCCGCAAGCAGCGTGCGTCCCGCATCGGACTTGAGGACGTAGCCCTGGGCGCCGGCGGCCAGCACCTCGCGCACGAGCTGTTGCGACTCGTGCATGGTCAGGATGAGGATGCGGGCGGCGGGATCCGCGGCGAGAATCCGGCGCGTTGCCGAAAGCCCGTTGAGCTCGGGCATGGTGAGATCGAGCACAATGAGATCAGGCTTGAGGCGCAATGCCAGCTCGACCGCCTCGCGTCCATGGGCCGCTTCCGCCACGACTGTCCAGGCGGGGTTGTGAGCGAGCTGCGCCGACAGCCCTCGCCGGATGAGCTCGTGATCGTCCGCAATGAGTATTCGGACGGGCTTCACGAGCGCACGAGGACCGCGGGGTCGGGGCCGGAAATCGGACTCGGCGCGCGCCGAAGGGGAAGAGAGGCGCGAATCAGCGTTCCGCCCGAGGTCGACTCGATGGCGAACGACCCTCCGAGCTCGCGAATGCGCTCGCGCATGCCCATCACGCCAACTCCAACACCACCGCTGTCGTGGTCGGCCCCGCTCGAGGGGAAGATACCCCGCCCTCCATCCTCGATCTCGAGCACGAGCTCTCCGAGCCTCGCTCGCAGCCGGATCGCGACCCACGGGCTCGATGAGTGCCGATGCACGTTGGTCAGTGCCTCCTGGGCAACCCTGAAGAACGCAAGCTCCTCTTCCGCTGTAAGGCGCTGCAGCTCCTCCGGCAGCTGCAGCCGCACCTCGAGGCCGCTGCGCGAGCTCAGCCCATCGGCGAGCCAGCGTAGCGCGCTCAACAATCCGAGCTCATCGAGAAGGGGCGGATGCAGCAGGTAGGAGGCGGTTCTGATCTCGGCGGAGCACTGGGCGGCGAGCCGGATGCACTCCTCGAGCCGCTGTCCGGCCGCTGCCGGCAGGGAGCTCACCCGCCGCTGCAACTCGGACAAGCCGATCTCGAGCGCCGCGAGTGTCTGACCCGTCGAATCGTGCAGATCGCGCCCGATCCGCCGACGCTCCTCATCCTGCAGCCGCATCAGCTCCGCGGAGAGATGACGCAGATCCTCCTCGGCGCGCTTGCGCACGGTCACATCGTGCACCACCGCGAGCGCGAGTGTCGTATCGCCGGTGCTGAGACTCGATAGATCCACCTCGGCTGCGAATGTTTCGCCGGTATCGATGCGCTTGTGGAGCCATTCGAAGGTGCTGCCGCCCTCACGCAAGGCGGTGGCAATGCGCTCGATCGCCAGCTCCCTCGAGGAGCCGCCGTCCGGCTGCCAGGGTGGCGAGAGCTGCCAGGGCGTGAGTCCGATCGCATCCTGCTCGCTGGCCAGTCCGAACATCGAGGCTACGGTGCCATTGGCATCGACGAACCGCTCCCCCTCGAGCAGAAAGACGCTGAACTGTGCATTGTTGAACAGCGTACGGTAATCGCGCTCGCGCGCCCTCAGGGCGCGGACGTAGTGGGCGAGAAACCCCGTCATGATGAGCACGAGCGCGCTGAATGCGACGGCCGCGCCGATATCGGCCCTGCGCCGGCCGCGCCAGCCGGCGAGGACGGAGTCGCGATCCTCTCCCGCCACCGCGTAAATCGGAAATCCGGTGACGGGGTCATACGCGTAGATCATCTGCCGGCGCGTGAGCGCCCCGTAGCCCTCGGCGATGCCGCCGCGACCGGATTGGATCGAGCGGCGGAACACCGGGTTGTGCGCAACATTGCGCCCGACAAAGGCGTTACCGGAGTTATTCCAAACGAGCGCGAGCACCGTCCCATCGGTTGCCACCAAGCCAAGCCCGCTCCAGCGGCCGCCGAGCCGACGGAAAGTTTGCTCGTATTGCCTGAGGCTGAAGAGAGCGCCCGCCCAGCCGACGGCACCCGGGCCGAAGCTCATGCGCCGCGCCACGGGAATCAGCGTCCGGCCGGCATCTTCCGGATCGGGAATGGGTGCGCCCACCCAGGTGCCCGTGGCCGCTGCAGCCTGGCGCAGCCAGGCCGGCGGGGCCCGGGAGTCGACACTGCGCGTACGACTGGCCATCACGAAGCGCCCGCGATCGGCGACAAACAGCGCCCGCACGTACGCGCCGCCGGTGAGCTCGCGCTGCAACATTGCGCTCACGGCCGCAGCCGGGAGCCGATCGAGCGGCCCGGAGCTGCGTACCGCTCTCGCCGCGGCCAGCCCCGCGCCCACGCCATCGTCCAGAATGGCGAGCGCCCCGCCTTGCAGCGCGGCGGTGACACCGCGCAGGCTCTCGCGCTCCTGCTGCAGGGTCTGAATGTAATCGGCGTGGATTCGCAGGGCGGCAAACGCACCGCCCGCCGCCACCGCCAGGATGGCGTAGGCGAGCAGCACCCAGTCCAGAGCCTGCGGCACACCGAGGCGCATGAAGCCGCCGCGCGCCTGCGCCCGCGGCTGTGACCCCCTGCGTGACTCGAGTGGCATGGTCTCCCCTCGCCTGGCGACGAGGACCTGCTCAGCTTGGCCTATTCTGCTCCAATCCCGGCCCTCAGCAACCTCGTCATGACTTTGTAGCCGGCCTGGTTGGGGTGAACCCCGTCATTGGAGAGCTCGGGCCGCAATGCGCCGGCGGGCGTGGACAGCCGCGCGTAGTAGTCGATGAAGCCAAGGCCATGCGCGCCGGCATAGCCTCGCAGCCACCCGTTCAGGCGCCGGATCTGCGCCGCCGGCCGGTACCGGGGCGAAGCCCACCAGAATGAGACGGCCGGCGGAATGGAGCCGAGGAGCACACGGATGTGATGCGCCTGCGCCAGCTCGACCATGGCCATGATGTTGTCCTTGAAATCCTGCTCCGTGGTCGGGCCGGTGTTGCCGGCGATATCGTTCGTGCCGGCGAGGATCTGCACCACGCGCGGATGCAAGGCGATGACATCGGGCCAGAAGCGCACCAGCATCTGGGGGGTCGTCTGTCCGCTGATGCCGCGATCCGCGACCGCGCCACCGGCGAAGAGTGCGGGATCGCCCTCGCGCCAGAAGTCGGTGATGGAATCGCCCATGAGCACGACGCGCGGAGGTCGTGTCAGTGCCGTGTTGGCGGCCCGATAGCGACAAAGATCGGCCCAGTCCCGGGCGCCTTGCTGCGCCGCGGCGCGCTCGGCTCTCTGCTTCTCGCTCGGCGACCGGCTCGGTGGTACGAAACGCGCCCCGGGCGTCAGCAGCCTGTGCAGAAACGCCAATCCGATGCCCCCGCCCGCCTTCTGCGGCGGACACGGATTGAGTCTCATTGCGGTCAGCGACGATACTGATGTCCCGCCGACTGATGCCAGCGGCGACCAGAGAGCCGCCGCTGCCGCAGCGATTGCCACGCCTCGCATTCGCATGTTGTTAGACCTTGACCACGCTGCTACCGCGAACTCGCCTGTTCCCGACAGGCTCGCTCGCGGTGCCCCCAATTGACGCCGGTGAGGGAGAGCCTACATTACAGCGAGGCTCGCGCATGGTAAACTCGTGCAGCGCTCAAGGTCGAGCGATGGCGCGATCCCAGGAGGAACTTTGGAGTTGGACCGGCGTTGATGCCGGCCGGCCGGGCACGGCCTGGGTATGCCGGAGAAGGTGCCATCGAACACCGAAGAAAAAGAAGCTCGGCCCTAGCGGGCAACGTGGGCCTCGCGCTCGCGGCGCTCATGGTGCTCGGCGAGCTTGCCGGCTGCGGCCGCGCACAGCTGCAGCCGGCCGGTCCCATCAGTGACGCGGAGCGGAAGATCCTCCTCGACTCGCTGGTGATCATGCTCGCGATCGTCGTGCCCACGATCATCGCGACCCTCGCGATTGCCTGGTGGTACCGCTCTTCCAACCGTCGCGCGCGACGGCAGCCGGATTTCGTGTACTCGGGGCGAATCGAGATCCTCGTCTGGTCGATTCCGGCGCTGGTCATTATCTTCCTCGGCGGCATCGCCTGGATCAGCTCCCACGATCTCGACCCGGCGCAGCCCCTGCCCTCCAAAGCCGCGCCACTCGACATCCAGGTGGTGTCGCTCGATTGGAAATGGCTCTTCATCTATCCCAAGCTCGGCATTGCGAGCATCAACAGGCTGGTCGTTCCGGCCGGCGTGCCCCTGCACCTCGTGCTGACTTCGGCATCCGTCTGGAACGTGTTCTGGGTTCCGCAGCTCGGCAGCATGCTCTACTGCATGAACGGCATGGCGGACAATCTCTATCTCGAGGCGGATCATCCGGGCGTCTACTACGGCGAATCCGCGATGATCAGCGGCGACGGCTTCGCCGACATGCACTTCGACACCGACGCGGAGCCCGAGGACCGCTTCGAGGCCTGGGTCGCATCCGCACGCAGCGCCGGCCCCGCGCTGGATAGCCAAGCCTATCGCGGGCTGCTGCGCCAGAGCACCGTGCCGAAACCCTACACCTACCGATCCGTGCAACCGGGCCTGTTCGCGGACATCGTGATGCAGAGACTGCCGCCGGGCGAGGGTCCGGCTGGCGCCGCAGCCAAAGTTGATCCCGTGGGGCTCAAGTGACACTGCTCGGCAAGCTCACCTGGCAGTCGATTCCGCTCAACGAGCCGTTGCCGCTCGTCTCGGGGTTGGTGGTGCTGCTGATCCTCCTCGCGATCCTCGCGTGGGTCGTCATCAGGGGCTACCTGCCTTACCTCTGGCGCGAGTGGATCACGAGCGTCGATCACAAGCGGATCGGCATCATGTACTGCATCCTCGGCGGTGTGATGCTGCTGCGCGGCTTCATCGACGCGATCATGATGCGCGCCCAGCAGGCGATGGCCTACAACGCCCCCGGATTCCTGCCGCCGTCGCACTTCGATCAGGTGTTCTCGGCGCACGGCACGATCATGATTTTCTTCGTCGCCATGCCCTTGGTGATCGGGCTGATGAATCTCATCGTGCCGCTGCAGCTCGGCGTGCGCGATGTGGCCTTTCCGACGCTGAACTCGGTGAGTTTCTGGCTCACCTGCGCCGGAGCGCTCCTCGTCAACCTGTCGCTCGTCATCGGGCAGTTCGATCGCACCGGCTGGCTCCCCTACCCGCCGCTCGCGGAGTTGCGCTACTCGCCCGGCGTCGGCGTCGATTACTACTGCTGGGCGATCCAGATCTCCGGCATCGGCACGCTCATGACGGGGATCAATTTCGTCACCACCATCCTGAAGCTCCGCGCCCCCGGCATGCATTACACGCGCATGCCGATGTTCTGCTGGACGGCGCTCGCCGCGAACCTGCTCATCGTCGCCGCCTTTCCCGTGCTCACCGCGACGCTCGCGATGCTGCTCCTCGATCGCTATGTCGGATTCCATTTCTTTACCGACACGGGCGGCGGCAACTCGATGATGTTCATGAACCTCATCTGGGCCTGGGGGCATCCCGAGGTCTACATCCTGATCCTGCCCTGCTTCGGCATCTATTCCGAGGTCATCTCGACCTTCTCCGGCAAGCCGCTGTTCGGCTACCGCTCCATGGTCTATGCAACCATGGCCATCTGCATCATCGCCTTCATGGTGTGGCTGCATCACTTCTTCACCATGGGCGCGGGTGCCGACGTCAACAGCTTCTTCGGCATCGCCTCGATGATCATCGCCGTCCCGACCGGGGTGAAGCTCTTCAACTGGCTCTTCACCATGTACGGCGGCACCGTGCGCTTCTCGACGCCGATGCTCTGGTCGCTCGGCTTCATGGTGAGCTTTGTGATCGGCGGTCTGACGGGGGTGCTCCTCGCCGTGCCGCCTGCGGACTTTCAGCTGCACAACAGCCTCTTTCTGGTCGCGCACTTTCACAACGTCATCATCGCCGGCGTGCTGTTCGCGGTGTTCGCCGGGTATACGTACTGGTTCCCGAAGGCGTTCGGCTTCGTGCTCGATGAGCGGCTCGGTAAGTGGGCCTTCTGGCTCTGGCTCATCGGCTTCTGGGTGGCTTGGGGGCCCGGTTACATCGTGGGTCTCGAGGGCATGACCCGGCGGCTGCAGCACTACGACGTCGCCGCATGGCGCCCGTGGCTGCTCGTCATGGCCGCAGGTGTGGTCATCATTCTCCTCGGGATCCTCGCGCAGATCGCGCAGCTCGTCGTCTCCATCCGCAGCCGCGAGCGGCGCCGCGACCTGACGGGCGATCCCTGGGACGGGCGCAACCTCGAGTGGGTCACCTCCTCGCCGCCGCCCTCTTTCAACTTCGCGGTATTGCCCAATGTCACCGACCAGGAGCCGTACTGGGACATGAAAGCACGCGCCAGAGAGATCGGGCAGCTGGTGAGGCCCGAGCCGCAATATGAGCCCATCCCCATGCCGCGTAACAGCCCGACCGGATTCGTCACCGCGTTCTTCGCGGTGGTCACCGGATTCGCGCTCATCTGGCACATCTGGTGGCTGGTGCTCCTCGGGCTCGCGGGCGCCTACGCCACCTTCGTCGTGTTTGCCTGGCGGGATCATGACGAGGTGTTGATCCCCGCCGAGGAAGTGGCCCGCCTCGATCGAGCCAACCGCGCCGCGCGTACCGCGCGCCTGCAGGAACGGATGGCGCAGCGGGAGTCCGCCGAATGAGCGCCCCGACGAGCGCGCTGCGCGCCGGCCGCGATCCTTACCACCTCGGGCATGAGCCCTCCGTCGGCGTGCCGGAGTACACCGGACATGGCGCCGGCGGCCCGGCGCCGAAGCGCATCGTGGTCGGCTACGGCTTCTGGATCTTCATCCTCTCGGACGTCATTCTCTTCTCCTGCTTCTTCGCCACCTACACGGTGCTAATCCACGCCCGGGACGGCGGCCCAGGGCCACAGCAGCTCTTCGACCTCCACATCACCATGGCGCAGACCGCGTGCCTGCTGCTTTCGAGCTTCGCCTGCGGACTGACGAGCCTCGCGGTCGCGCGGCGCAACCTCCTCTGGACCGAGATCTTTCTCGCCATCACCGGGCTCCTCGGCCTCGCCTTCCTCGGGCTCGAAGCGCACGAATTCGCCGGCCTGGTCGCCCGCGGCGCGGGCCCCACGCGCAGCGCCTTTCTCACTTCCTTCTTCGCGCTGGTCGGTTGCCACGGCGCGCACGTGACGGCCGGCCTCCTCTGGCTCGGCACGATGATGGCGCAGTTTCCGGCGAAGGGCTTCAAGGAGAGCATCCGGCACCGATATTTGTGCTTCTCGCTTTTCTGGCATGCGCTCGACATCATCTGGATCGGGATTTTCACCGTCGTTTATCTCATCGGGGTACTCACGCCATGAGCTCGAACCCGGAAGAATTCGACTTCGGCTCGCACGTCGGTGAGGACCAGGTCGCCGGCGGGCCGCCCCACGAGCATCCCACCCTCGCCTCGGAGCTGCGCGGCTACCTCATTGGGCTGGCGCTCGCCGCCCTCCTCACGGCGGCTTCCTTCTGGTCGCTCGACGAGCACCTCATTTACGGGCCGGGGATCGTCATGGCGCTCATCGTGTTCGGTCTCGCACAGGTGGGCGTGCACCTCGTCTTCTTCCTGCACCTGACGACCTCTCCCGACAATACCAACAATGCGCTTGCCCTCGCCTTCGGCGTGCTCATCGTCTCGCTCATCTTTTTCGGCTCGATCTGGGTCATGTACCACATGAACCACAACATGATTCCGGCGAAAGCCCTGCTGGAGATGCGCGGCGGCTGATCAGGGTTCAGGTCAACGCCGCGTGCCGATGAGACCGATCTGTTGCTCGCTCATCCCGCGGATGAAATCCGGCAGCGCAATGAAGCCCACCGCGTTGAGCTGGTTCTGAGCGTTACCGCCGTTGATCGAGATCGCCCACAGTAGAAAGCCGCGCAGCGCCGCCGCCGTGGCTGCGTCCGGCTGATGCGTGGACACCAGCGCGTACTCGTAGTTGATCAGCGGATAGGATTGCGCGCCGGGCGCGAACACCAGGCTCAGCCGCTCGTCGGGCGGCGTGCGCCCATCGAGCATCGACGCGGCGGCGCTTATCGTTGCGGGCGTCGGCAACAGGAAGCGGCCGCTCTGGTTCTCGAGAGGCGCGGTGCCCAGCGCCGCCCGGGCGATCGCCCCACGAAAGCTGACACCGACGTAGGCGATCGAGTACGGGGTACTGGCGAGCGCCTGTACCATCGCCGCATTGCCGCTTGCGGTCCGCTCGCCATCCACGCTGGGCCATGGAACGCTGGTGCCATAGCCGATCCGGTCCTCCCACTCCTGGGTCGAAAAGTCCAGCAACTGCGTAAAGATGAAGGAATCGCCGGAGGCATCGGCGCGGCGGATCGGCACGATGCGCTGATGCGGCAGCCGCAGCCCCGGATTCATGGCGGCGATCGCCGGCGCATCCCATTCGGTGATGCGCCCGAAGTAGATGCCTGCGAGCGTGGGGCCGTTGAGTTTGATACCCGCGCCATTCAGGCCGGGCACGTTGTAGTTCACAGTTTGGGCCGAGATCGCGAGTGGAATGTTGATGATCTGCGGATTCTGCTCCGCCTCCTGATCGGACATATAGGCGTCGGAGGTACCGATCTGCGCCGTACCGTCCATGGCCCCGGAAATGCCGGCGCCCGAACCCGTGGCTCGCGCGCTGATCGAGACCTGGGGAGCCACCTGCGCGTAATCGGCCATCCACGATTGAAAGAGCGGGTAAAGCAGCGTCGAGCCGGTCTCGCGCAACACCACATCGGCGGCGCGCACCGCGCTCGCCGGCAGCGACATCAGGATCGCGCTCGACACTAACACGGCGGCCCAATGAGCGCCCGCGATGCGGGGACGGCTCCCCCTGCCGCAGCGCCTCATGCCACCGCACCGGTTGTCGCCGGCGGCGAGTCGGGCGCTTCCCTGCCGATCTGATCGAGGCTCACACCGGTGGTTTCGATCCGGTATTGCCAGGTCACCACGGCGCCGAGGAGCGAGGCGACCGCCAGGCCATAGAGCAGTGCACGCGTGCCAATCGCGACGAGCAGAATGGGGAACAGGAACGCCGTGGCAACCGCGCCGATCTTCGCGAACGCCGCGGCGAACCCGGCGCCCATGCCGCGCACCTCGGTCGGGAAGACTTCGCCGGCGAGCAGGTAGGTCTGCGCGTTGGGACCGAGATTGGTCATGAAGTCGAACAGCATGAAGCCGGCGAAGATCAGCAGGATCTTCGCTTCCCCGCCTACGTCCGCGGAAAAGGAGGCGAGCAGCAACCCCACTGCGCAGCCGATGAAGCCGAAGATCTGCAGCCTGATACGGCCGACCCGGTCGGCCAGCATCACCGCAAACACGATGCCCACGAGCAGCAGGATATCGATCAGCGCGGCGCCTTTGGATGAGAGGATGTCGGCGGCAATGAGGTCGTTGAGGCTGCGGATGTGATCCGGACCGCCGCCGATCGCCGCCGCCAGAATGATCGGCGTAAAGATGCCAATGCCGTAGGTGCTCAAATCCTGGATGAACCACGGTACCGAGGCGAAGATGGTGGCACGGCGATTGCGCCGGCTGAACAGCGCCCAGAACGACGGCCGCGGGCGCGGCGTGCCTTCACCAGCGGCGGCTCCGCGTACGAGTTGGATATCCGTCGGATACTGCGGCACGCGCCGCAGCAGCCGGACGACCGATTTCTGCGCCTGCTCGTGAGCACCCCGGACGACGAGCCAATTGGCGCTCTCCACCACGAAGAAACGCGCAATGGTGATCGCCAGCGCCGGCAGCATCGCGGTCGCGTACATCCAGCGCCAGGCGGTGAGTGTCGGATCCATGATCAGCACGACGCTGCCGACCCCGGTGGCGCCGAGTGCGCCGAGCGCCTGAAAGCCGAAGGCGCCAAGGACCAACCGGCCGCGGTTGGCGCTCGGAATATTCTCGGAAATCACCATGTGCGCCGTGGGATAATCGCAGCCGAGCGCCAGTCCCACGCCGAAAAGACAGATCGCCATCGCAAGAAAGCTGCTCGATAGGATGAGCAGCGCCAGGAAGGCGACAAAGATGATCATCTCGGCGACGAACATGCGCTTGCGGCCGAAATAGTCGGAAAGGCCGCCGAGCAGCTGGGCGCCGACCAGGATGCCGGCCAGGCTCGCGGCGCTGATGATGCCCTTCTGCGCCGGTGCGATCTGGAACTCGCGCGCGATCAGCGGCAGTGCCACACCGCCCATGAACACCACGAATCCCTCGAAGAACTTCCCGGCAGCGGCGAGCGACCAGATGCGCCATTGCATGCCGGTCATCGGCGCGGCCTTCAGCCGTGTGCCGTCGGGCCACGCCGGCAACTCATCGAGGTAGTCTTGTACGGATTTTGGCTGGGCTATCTTCGTGTCCACGAACGCGCGCTCCCCCGGCCGGTCTCGCACGAGGCGGCGAGTTGGCTCGGCGATGGGCATGGATTGCCTGATTTGCCCCGCAGAACCTACTCGCGATTTGTGACGGCTTGGTGACGAGCCGCGACGGGAGCCTCAGGTGGCCGGCGTATCCTCGAGCGCGAGCAGCGCGAAGGTAGCGAGCCAGTGCTCGCCCATGTAATCACCCGCGACATGTCCGAGAGCATTCGTGAGATGCGCATCGATCGCCGCTTGCGCCCGCGTGCGCAGCGGATCCGCGGGCCCGAGGTCGCAGACGATCCGCCGCCAGCACCAGGCGCGCGAGAGATTGAGCCCATCGAGATGCGCAATCTTGCCGTCGCTGCGGTCGCTCACCGTGGCGGGCGTGAAGAGCGTCGCCGGCTCGCCGCGCGCGGCCTGCGGCAGGAAGGCCGCGAGCCAGTCGGCGAAGTCCTCCTTCGGCATGACATCGGCCATCAACGCCGCCTCGATCAGCGCCGGTGAGAGAAAATCGTCCTGCGACGGCTCCCATGCCGGGCAGCCCTTATCGCCCCGGTACCAGCGCAGCGCCGACTCGGCGCAAACACCGGCGAAGCCGGAGTTGCGCGCCGCCACCGCGTAATCGCGGGCGAGGAGCAGCGCGAACGCCGTGTTGGAATGCACGCCGGCGCGCACCGGGTAAGTCGCGAGCGGCAGGTACGCCTCGAAGCGACGCACGAACTCCTTCGCCAAGGGCGCGAGCGTCGCGGCCCAGCGGCGGCCTTCAGCGCTCTCGTGGCGCAGCAATTCCGCCTGCAGCGCGAGCGCCCAGGCCCAGCCATAGGGCCGCTCGAACCCGCGCGTGGACGGTTGCTCGAGGTAACGCAGCTCTCCCTGGACTTTCTCGCTGGTGAATTGCGCATCGAGCCACGCGCGGATGGCCGGCGCCGCGGGCAGCGCCGGGAAGCGGCGATGAAGCCGGGCGAGGAGCCAGTGGCCGTGGACGCAGGAGTGCCAGTCGAAGCTGCCGAAGAAGATCGGGTGCAGGGCGCGCGGCGCCTTGAGGTCCTGCGGACCGGCGAGCACGTGATCGAGCTTGTTGGGATACTCGCGCCCGAGATGACCGAGCGCGATGCCGGCAAAGCGCGCGGCGATTTCCGCGGTGAGCGTCTGCGACACGGGCCACCTCCTTTAGAACCGGAACACCAGCAGGTACATCAGGATGATGTTGCAGACGAGCAGCGGGACCGCCGTCGGGATCTGCACCCGGATCACTCCGTTGCGGTCGGGGAGCTCGAGCAGCGCCGCCGGCACGATGTTGAAGTTGGCGGCCATGGGCGTGGCGAGTGTACCGCAGAATCCCGAGAGCATGCCGACCGAGCCCATGATGGCCGGGTCGCCGCCGAAGCGGTGAACGATGAGCGGCAGTCCGATCGCCGCGGTCATGACCGGAAAAGCGGCGAACGCATTGCCCATCACCATGGTGAAGAGCGCCATGCCGATGCAATAGGCGGCCACGGCGGCGAAGGGATGACCGAGCGGCAGCCACGTGGTCGCGATGCGCCCGACCGCGGCTCCCACACCTGAGATTGCAAACACCGCGCCGAGCGAGGCCAGCATCTGCGGCAGGATGATCGCCCAACCGATGGCATCGCACAGTCGCCGGCCCTCCTCGATGGGCGCGAGCGCCGGCGGCCTGAACCGAAGCAGGGCAACGGCAAGCGCCACGACGATGCCGAGCGCGAGCGCGATCAGCGTCACCTGCTTCGGGTCCGCAAGCGCCAGACCGCCAATCCGCGCCTTGCCGAGCGTCAGTGTGCCGGCGATCGCGATCACGGGGATGACGAGCGCGGGGGTGAAGATGGCGTTGCCATTCACCCTGGCGCTCGCCTCGCGCTCCGCGACCGAGGTCGTCTTGGGCGAGCCCAGCCCCATGGCGCTCGAGCCGATCCCCATCAGTGCGAGCACGAGTATCCCGTTGACGAGGTCTCCCAACTGCGAGCCGAGAAGAAAGCTGGCGGCGAGCAGGCCCCAGAAGGCGGCGTTGCCGAAGCGCCGGCGGTTGGCACGATCACCGAGGCTGCGCACCGCGATGGCGGCAAACATGGCGCCCGCAAGCCAGTAAACCTGCTCGAGCCCGATCAGGTTGACTCCTCCCGCGCCAGGCGCTTCAACCGCGCATCGAGCCGCCAGAGCCGCACGCCGTGGATCGTAAAGGCCATCAACGCCGTCGGAATCGCCCACAACGAGAGGTGAAGCGGCGGGATGTCGAAGCCGCTTTGCTGCAGGAATCCCTTGATGAGGAGGATGGAGGCGATCGCGATGAAGATGTCCTCGCCGAAGAATGCGCCCACGTTGTCGGCGGAGGCGGCATAGGCGCGGATGAGATAGCGCAAGCGGTCGGAAATCGGCCCGAGCCGCACCTCCGCGGCGGCCTCGGCCATCGGCGCAATGAGCGGGCGCACGGTCTGTGCCTGGCCGCACAGCGATGTCAGGCCCAGTGCCGCCGTGATCTGCCGCAACGCGAGGTAGCCGATCAGAAGGCGCCCGACCGTCGCGGCGCGCACGCGGGCGATGAGCAGTCGCGCCCGCTCCTGCAGGCCCTCGCGCTCGAGCAGACCGATCACCGGCAGGATCAGCCAGATGATCGAGACGTAGCGGTTATCGTTGAAAGCCTTGCCGAGCGCGCCGATCAAGTGCAGCGGCGGCACGCCGGCGGCAATTCCGGTGGTGAGCGCCGCCGCGACCACGACGATAAGCGGGTTGAGACCGGCGGCGAAGCCGATCACGAGCACGGCGATGCCGAGCAGGGGCCAGAGGCTCATCGTGGCACGGTACCGCCCGCGCCTCCTTTCGGCCAGCCCCCGCCCGGCCGGCCCGTCGCAGCCGGGTTTCGGCCTGCCGGTACAGGGCTACCTCGAGGGATCGAGCAGCGCGCCGTACACAGCCGCCTGGCTCCGGTACTCCAGACTATGGTTGTCAGGGTCCAGCATCCTCTGGATCATGCCGACGAAGACCACGTCATTCGTCGGATCCACCCAGAACCACGTTCCCGCCGCGCCGTCCCAGAAGAACGTGCCCTTACCGACCGGCAGCGCCGCCAGGCCGGGGTTGAAGACAACCGCACAGTTGAAACCATACCCGAACCCGGGACGCATGACGTGCTCGCCGATACCGAACTTCCCGGTCAAAAGATTCCGCCGCAGCTTGTTCGTCGTCATCAGATGCACGGTTGCCGGGGAAAGGATGCGCTGGCCGTCGAGCTCGCCGCCATTGGCGAGCATTTGCGCAAAGCGATAGTAGTCGATCGCGGTGGCGACCAGCCCGCCTCCGCCCGAGGGCAGCGTCGGCTCCGACGTGTAATCCGCCGGCGCCCCAACCTTCGTTCCGATCGGCAGCAAGCGCCCCTGCGTGTTGCGCCGATAATTGGTGGCGAACCGAGCCCGTTTACTCGCCGGCACATAGAAGTCGGTGTCCTTCATCCCCAGCGGCCGGAAGATGTGCTCACGCATGAATTCGGGCAGTGACTGCCCGGAGAGCTTCTCGATCAGGTAGCCCTCGATGTCCATCGACAGGCTGTACTTCCATTGCGTGCCCGGCTGGTAATCGAGCGGAATGCGCGCGAGCTTGTCGATCATTTGCTGCAAGTTGGCCGACTGCAAGACCTGCTGGCGGTTGTAGATCGCATCGACCGGCGTAACGCCCATGCCGTAAGTAAAGCCCGCGGTGTGCGACATCAGCTCCCGGATCAGCGGCGGGTGATCCGGCTCGACGAGAGCCATGTTCCCCACATCGTCGAAGCCGCCGAAGACCTTCAGGTGCGCGAACTCGGGAATGTATTTCGCGATCGGCTCCTGCGGCAACCACTTTCCTTGCTCGTACAGGATCATCATCGCCACGCCGGTGATCGGCTTGGTCATCGAGTAGGCGCGGAAGATGGTGTCCTGGGTCATCGGCGCCCCGCTCGCCAGGTCGCGAACGCCGTAGGTGCGGTAATCGATGATCTTCCCGTGCCGTGCGAGGATCGTCACCGCACCGGCGAGCTCCTGCCGCTCGATCTCGCGCTGAATGAGGGCGTGCAGCCGCCGCAGCCGTTGGCTCGAGAAACCCACGCTCTCGGGCGTCGCGGTCGTTGCGATCGCACGGCCGGCATCGGCCGCCTCCGTGGCGAGCGCCGGCCGCGGGCCAGTGGAGATGCCCACCGCCAGAAGCAACACGGCGACCCCTACTTGTACGCGAACTCTTCTCATCTGCTAACCCTCCCCTCGATGCACGGCCATCAAGGTCGTGTCAACGCCTGAGTCGGCATGAACTTGCCCCCATGGACCATGGTCGCGAGCACTTCCTCGGAGCGCTTCAACCACGCATCCTGCTTATCCGGCGTGATGTTGTTGTGGTCCGACTCGATCATCGGCACGGCCTCCTTGGGCGCCGGAATCTCATCGAGCACCGTCCAGAGGCCGACCGGAGGCGCCGTCGTGTCGATGAAGCCCATCGCGATCAGCGTCGGGGCGGTGATGTGCGGTGCGAAATTGACCGTATCGAAGTAGAGCGCCGTTCTCATGATCCGAGGGTCGCTCGAGTCCCAGTTGGGATAGCCGGCGCGCCTGCCGTAAAGGTCGCCGTTCGAATCGGCGCCCGAGGGCTCGTTGACCAACACGGCGCTCACCTTGCCCGGATTCAGGCCGGCCGTCACGAGGCTCTGCTGGCCGCCCATGCTGGTCCCCGTCAGCACCACCGTCCTGCCGTCCCAGCGCGGGGAGCTGCGAACATATTCGAGCGCGCGCGTATCGCGCAGATACATGTCGAGAAAGTACGAGGTGTCGCGGCTGCGATCGCCGATCGCCGCATAGTCGGCCGGCACTCCGGTTCCCTCATCCGGCGGCAGGTCGTGGGAGTCGACATCGAGCGTCAACCAGCCTTCCGCGGCCCGGTCCGTGGCCCAGGCGGTCTCGAGCGGATAAACACCCGCCCACTGATAGATGATGAGAGCCGGAAACCTCCCGCGCCCCTTGGGCATCGCGAGGTACCCCTCGACATGTGAGCCCACGCTCTCGAGTCGCACCCGAAAGAGATTGACCCCGGGCTGGCTCGTCGGCAGCGGCGTCAGCTGCGGATCAGCCGGGATGCGTCGCAGCTTCGCGAGCTGCGCCACCCAGAATGAATCGAAGTCGGCGGGGGCCGGAACGGCGGGTTTGAGGAGGGTCGGCGCCACCGCCGCGCCGAGCGTGGCGATGCGGTTCTCCGCGAATGCGTCGAAGGAAAATTCCGGGCGCAGGAGCTCATAGCCGGGATACTTGCCGAGGAGCGATTTGAGCGACGGATCGCTCTTCTCGAGCAGCGCCTTCAGATCGCGATTCACCTCGGCATATTGCGCCGCCGAGAGCGGCGCGGGAAAACCCGCCTGGTAGTCCACCACCACATACAACATGGCGGGCTGATCGAACGACATCTCGATGCTCGCGCGGCCGGAGGTCAGAGCAAAGCTGCCGCTTCTCACCACATCGAGATTGTTGCTCTTGATGGTGTAGCTGAAGCGTCCCTTGGGCGGCAAGGTATGCGGTGCCGGCCTCACCGTCCATCCGACCTTCTCCCCCAAGGCATAGATGCCGTCGGCGTGGAAAGGTGTGAACAGGAGCTGCGGCACCGCGGCGGCGAGCGCGGTGGCGAACCGCAGGACGGTGCCGGCGAGCAGCGCTGCCTGGAGGAATTTCCGGATACTCATTTTTTGAGCGACTCCCGCGTTACGAGCGACTCCGGTGCCGGGTAGTGGATGAATCGGTCCACCCAGGCAATGAAATACCTCATGTTGGGCGCATCCGTATGGCCGCCGTCGTCCTGACGCCACGCGAGCTGACCGTCGAGCAGTCCGTGGTTCACCGGCGGCATGCGGGCCGTGAGATAGCTCCCCGTGACATCCAACCCCCTCGCTCCGAGCAACCGGTAGACCGGGCTCGCGGCCACCGCCGCCATGAAGCTGCCGCGCTGATCGACCCATGGCGCATCGCCCATCGCCGGCAGACCATGGCTCACGAAAACGAGCCGCGGCGCGCAGAGGGCGATCAGCTCGTGGGAGTCCACCGGCAGATCACCCGCATTGCGCGCGCCGAAAGCAGCCTTCACCGCGCCATATTTCAGAAAGTCGCCCGCCATCCAGTGGTACTCGCCGCTGCCGGTGAGATTCTCGAGCGTTTCGCCGAAATTGCGCCGCAGCAGCGCCGCGCCGCCCCGGCCGGAGGAGCCGATGAGTGCCATCGCAAACCGCTGATCGAACGCCATGGTGACGAGCGCCGCCTTGCCGTAGCGCGATACCCCTTCGATTCCGACGTGGCGGCCGTCGACGGCCGGGTCGGTCTCGAGGTAATCGAGGGTGCGACTCGCGGCCCACCCCCAGGCGCGTAGCGCGCCCCACTGATCGGGTGTGCGCGGTTGCCCCCTGTTGGTGAGACCGATGATGCCGCGAGTCAGTCCCGCGCCACTGTCCGCCTGCACGGCGGTCGGATCGAGCACGGCGAATCCCCACCCCGCGGCAATCAACTCCACGATCGAGGGCGGGTCGCCGTCGGCATTGCGCTCGAGCGGCGAGAACGGCGAGCGCGGGATCAGAGCCGCGCGCGGGTGCTGGTGAAATATGGCCGTGAGCGCGGAATCCTGGCGCTCGAGCGCCGAGCGCAGCGCGTCGTTGATCTGTCCGAGCTCGCGATCATCCGGCTCCGTCGCCGGCACCGGCGTCGGTCCGAACCAGAACATGATGAGCACCGGCACCTTGCGCCTCGCCGCGGCCGGTAGAACTAACGTCACCGGAATGTCGACGCGGATCGCCGGGTACCCCCGGTCATCGACCCGACCCACGAGACTGCGGTAGCGGATGGGATACCCGCCGAGCCTCTCCCTGCCGCTCGCGCTCACGCGCCAGCTCACCTCGGGCACGTTCCCGGGAATGCGTCCGTAGACCTCATCCTCGAGGGCGGCGAGGATCCGCGGCCGGCGCTGGCGCCACCACATACTGGCGCTCGTGACCTTCGCACCGTCATCGAGTCGCAGCGGATCCGGCAGTGTCGGGTAGGGATTCGCGAGCCGCTCGTCGTAGTTGGCATGATCCGGGGCGTTCTCATCGCCGCTCGCCCCCGGGCGCAGCGCCTCGATGCCGAGCTGCTCCATCATGTTGCGGTGATCCTGCTCGGCGGTGAATGCGACGGGCGGCAGTGCCTTCCCGTCGGCCATCGCCCAGGGCGCCATCGCGATAAGAGCGACCATCAGGATCGCCAGACACGCCGCCCTCGTGGCGGCTGCGGCCGCCTGGGTCGCGGTTGCCGCCACGGCCCTCATCGTCGCGCCCGCGGGTGGTCCGTGAAGAGTGACAGCGGGATGGCCGCCGCCATGGCGCGGTAACCGGCCGGCGAGGGATGCAGGTGATCGCCGGAGTCATAGGCCGGCAGCAGTCGGTCCGGATGCCTCGGGTCCCTGAGGACCCGGTCGAAGTCGACCACGGCATCGAAATGCCCGCGCTCTCGTATCCAGGCGTTGATCGCCTGCCGATCGGCCTCGCTCGCGGCCGAAGGATGATAGTAATTCGAGCCGCTATAGGGCGTGATCGTGCCGCCGACGACAGTGATACCGTGCGCGTGCGCACGCAGGATGATCTGCTCGTAGGCGGCGATGAGCCGATGAACGAGCTTGCGGTGCTGCGCCGCGGAGACCGGCGCGAGCCGGGTCGCGGTGCCGAGGTCATTGACGCCTTCGAGCACGATCAGATAACACACGCCGGTCTGCGCGAGCACGTCGCGATCGAAGCGCGCCAGCGCGTTCGGACCGAGTCCGTCGAGGAGCAGGCGATTGCCTCCCGTGCCGACATTGAGCACACTCAGCCCGCGGGTGGCGGGCGAGGACTGGAGCCCGCGCGCCAGATCATCCGGCCAACGGGTGTCGCTGTTGTCGGCCGTGGCATGCCCGTCCGTGATCGAGTCCCCGAGGGTGACGATCGCGGCACCCGGTGCGCTCTGCCTGACATCGACCCCTGAGATGAAGAACCAGTGAGCGAAGGTGCTCGCGCCCGGCAGCATCGGGTCCGCGACATGGTCGCCGTGCAGGAGGAAGGAGGTCTCGCGCGAGCCCGGATGACTCGTCTGCCGCTGAGGTGGAACCCGCAGGTAGAGCGTGATGGCGAGATCCGAGAGCGCACGGGCATCGAATGCCACCGGGTCGGAGTCATAATCGGCTCCCGCCGGGATCGTAACCACCGGACTGCCGGCGAAGGTCAGCGTCTCATCGGTTGCCGGATCGATGCGTCCCGTCGCCTTCGAGAGCGGCACCGCTACGTGAACGGCAAGGAGCGTGAGCGGCGCCGTGCCGAAGGCGTTCGACAACCGCACGCGCAGCTCCCGGCCCCCGACCGTCAGATGCACGATCTGCCGCAGGGTCGCATCCCGCAGCGCCTGCGCCGGTAGCGCATTCTGTGGCTCCGGGATCTGCTGCGAGGACGCCCACGACCCGACCCAACTTAAGCCGCCGAGCGGCCCGGCGGCAGCGGCCTGTACCCAAAAGACCGCGATCCAAGCGGCGCGGAGCGCGAGCCACGGCAGACATTGACGCATCGGCGGTCCCCTCGAGCGGTTGCATTTCATGGTAGCGCTATCATGCCGGCCGCACAACCTGTGTTACCCTGCGAGTCATGATCAGGCCAGCGATCGCGCCAGCGATCAGGCGAGCGATCAAACCGCTGCGACGGCCCGCGGCATGGCCTGCGGGCATCTACGCGCTGGCGTGGCTGGGCATCTGCGCTGTCGCGGGCGGCTGTGCCGAAATCCCGCGCGCGCCGCCGCCGCCGCCGCCGTCTTTCCTCGCCTCGCCCGCGCATCGGGCGCCGCTCGCGATCGGCGTGCTCGTGGCCGGCTGGCACTCCGGGCTCGTTCTGCCCGGGCGCGAGTTGGGCCCGCTCGCTTCGCTCCTCTCGGACTCGCAGGCAACGTATCTCAGCATCGGCTGGGGCAACCGGCGCTTCTACATGGCCTCCCATCCAG
Source organism: Steroidobacteraceae bacterium (assembly GCA_049579785.1). Classification (GTDB taxonomy): domain Bacteria; phylum Pseudomonadota; class Gammaproteobacteria; order Steroidobacterales; family Steroidobacteraceae; genus 13-2-20CM-66-19. The sequence goes on along the minus strand of JBAUOO010000271.1, from coordinate 60,243 downwards.
GCGCGGGCGATGCGCTCGCGGCGCTCTTTCGCTCACCCAGCGTGCTCTTTCTGCGGCGCGTGTCCGCGCCCGCGGACCTGTCGGAACCGGGCGGTCACATTCGTTGGCTGTGCGCCAATCGCCAGGAGCTCTGGCGCGTGGACAGTTACCTCGAAGGCTCGCTCGCGCGCCCCGCAGGCAGACTAAGCGACCTCGGCCGTGGGCCTCTGCCCGGCAGCGTCTTTTACGCCTCGCGGGGACATTACAGTCTGGTTCACACCTGCAACACCTGGACGGTGGCCGCGCTGCAATACGCGGGGCTGCCCGTGCATGCCAGCGGAGTGATCCTCGCGAGCCAGACGCTGGCGCGCATCCGCGGGCTACGCGCCTGTCCCGTCCCGCAGTAGCTCGCCGTAGCGCGGCAGATCGATGTTGCCGCCGCTGATCAGCACCCCGACACGCTCGCCCGGCTGGTGAAAGCGTCGCGAGAGCGCCGCCGCCGCGCCAAGGCAGCCGGTCGGCTCCACCACGATCTTCATGCGCTCGGCGAAGAACCTCATGGCGTCGACCAACATCGGATCACCGACGGTGACGACATCGTGCACCAGCGCGCGGATGATCGGAAAGTTGTTGGCACCGAGAAACGTGGTGAGCGCTCCGTCGGCGATCGAGCGCGGCGCCGGGATGCGAATGACCCGTCCTGAGCGGAAGGACTGCTGTCCGTCATTGCCCGCCTCCGGCTCGACGCCGATCACCCGGCAGTGCGGACTCAGCGCCTTCGCGGCGAGCGCGCTGCCGGCGAGCAGACCCCCTCCTCCGAGGCACACCAGGAGCACATCGAGCTCGCCGATGAGCTCGAGGAGCTCCCGCGCGGCCGTTCCCGCGCCTGCGATCACCCGGGGATGATCGTAAGGCGGAATGGTCGTCAGACCCCGATCGGCGGCGAGGCGGGCGCAGATCTCCTCGCGATTCTCGCTGTAGCGGTCGTAAAAGATGACCTCGCCGCCGTACTCGCGCGTCGCGCTGACCTTCGCCTGCGGAGCGTCCTTCGGCATCACGATCGTCGTTGCGACGCCCTGCAGGCGGCCGGCGAGTGCCACCGCCTGCGCGTGGTTGCCGGATGAGTAGGCGATGACGCCGCGAAGACGTTGGTTTTCGGTGAGCGTCGCTATGGCGTTGTATGCGCCGCGAAACTTGAAGGCACCCGCGCGCTGCAGGTTCTCGCACTTGAAGAAGAGCTTCGCGCCCGCCCGCGCGTCCGCGGTTTGCGAGGTCATGACGGGGGTACGGTGCGCAATGCCCTCGAGCCGCGCCGCCGCCGCTTCGATGTCGGCGTACGCAACGGCCATGGGGTCAGTGGTCGCAGCCATCGACTCAGACCCTCTCGATCGCGAGCGCAATGCCCTGCCCGACTCCGATGCACATGGTGCACAGCGCCCGCCGGCCGCCGGAGCGCTGCAGCTGATGCATCGCGGTGGTGGCGAGTCTGGCGCCGCTCATGCCGAGCGGATGGCCGAGCGCGATCGCGCCGCCTTGCGGGTTCACGTGCGCGGCATCGTCCGCGATCCCAAGCGATCGCAGCACCGCGAGCGCTTGGGCGGCGAAGGCTTCGTTGAGCTCGAGCAGATCGAAATCCGTGATCGCCAGGCGCAGTCGCCCGAGCAGCCGCCGCGTCGCGGCAATGGGCCCGAGCCCCATGAGCCGCGGCGCGACGCCCGCCACCGCGGAACCTACGACGCGGGCGCGTGGGGTCAGGCCATAACGCGCGGCCGCCGCTTCGCTCGCGAGCAGCAATGCGCACGCGCCGTCATTGACACCGGAGGCATTTCCCGCGGTCACGGTCCCGCCCCGACGAAAGGGTGTGCCGAGCCTGGCCAACGCCTCGAGGCTGGTGGCCCGCGGATGCTCGTCGCGGTCGATGACGATCGGATCACCCTTGCGCGCCGGGACGGAGACCGGCACGATCTCCTGCGCCAGATGGCCGTTGGCCTGAGCCGCCGCGGCGCGCTGTTGGCTGCGCAGCGCAAAGGCATCCTGATCCGCACGGCTGATCCGACACTCATCGGCGACGTTCTCCGCGGTCTCCGGCATCGAGTCGACGCCGTACTGCTCCTTGAGAATCGGGTTGACGAAACGCCAGCCGATCGTGGTGTCGTGGAACTCGAGGTCGCGCGCGAAGGGCGTCTGTCCCTTGGAGACCACGAAGGGCGCGCGGCTCATGCTCTCGACGCCGCCGGCGATCATGAGCTCCGCTTCGCCGGCCACGATCGCGCGAGCCGCGATCGCCACGGCATCGAGGCCCGACCCACAGAGCCGATTGACGGTCGCCCCCGGCACCTCCTGGGGCAGTCCGGCGAGCAGCAGCGCCATCCGCGCGACATTGCGGTTGTCCTCGCCCGCCTGATTGGCGCATCCGTAAACGACGTCGTCGAGCGCGCTCCAATCGACCTGCGGCCGTCGCGACAGCAGCGCACGGATGGGAATGGCGGCCAGATCATCCGTGCGCACCGCGGCAAGAGCGCCGCCATAGCGGCCGATGGGGGTGCGCACGGCGTCGCAGAGGTAGGCGTTTCGCATCGCTTTAATCTACTATATTTCGTATACGGGCGGCCCTGCTGAAGTCCCATCGGGCAGCCCACGGAGAAAGACGGTGCCGACGTACGAATATCGATGCGAAGCCAATGGTCGGCCCGGGCACGAGCACGAGCGAGCCCGCATGCGCGGCCCCGAGCTGCGACAACGGCTTTTGCGGCACGGGCGCCTGCGGATTCGGTGAATAACAGCGAGTCAGCCCGGCGGCGTCGCCGCGATCCGGCCAGCGTCTGGTCTCGATGAGCGCCAAAGCGCGCTTGCCGACCGCATTCCCGGTGTGGATGCAGATGGCGCGCAATCGCCTTGCGCGCCTGCTGCGGGCGAGCGCGTGGTTTCCGCACGTGCCGCTCGCCATTCTCGTCGGCGCGACGGGAGTGCTGCAGATTCTCCTGACCTCGGGCTCCTTGCAGCGCCTGCTCGCCACCGGAGGACATTCCATCGTCTCGCTCGCGGGCGGTCTCGGCCTGCCCGAGATCCGCGGTGCGCCGCAGGAGGCCATCGGCGGACTGCTCATCCTCGTTGGCATCGGCCTGCTCTGGCGCTCGCGGCTCGCATGGGTGATCGCCTTCCTGCTTGCGCTCGCGACCGTGGCGCTCGAGCTGTCGCCGCTCTCGACCGCCTCGCGAGCGCTCGAGATCTTCAGCGTCCTGGTGCTGCTGCTTCTGCTCGTGTCCCGCGGAAGCTTCACCCGGCTGACCCTCGCCACGGCGACGCTATTCGCTTTGATGGGCGTCCTCGTGACGTTGGGCTACGGGGTGATCGGCTCGTACGTGCTCGGCAGCGGTTTCACGCCCCGGATCACCACTTTCGTGGATGCCGTCTATTTCACGGTCGTCACCATGACGACGGTCGGCTACGGCGACATCACCCCGCACACCAGCGACGCACGCGTTTTCACCGTGTCGCTCATCGTGCTCGGGCTCGCGGTGTTCGCGACATCACTGCCCGCGATCGTCGCCCCTTTGATCGACAAGCGGATGATGAACCTGCTGCAGCCGAGGAGGAAGAAGATGAAACGCGCCTCTCATATCATCGTGGTGGGCGACGGTCCCCTCGCCCAGGACGCGGCGCGGGCGCTGGCGGCGCGAGGACTGCAGACCACCCTCGTCCTGTCGCAGAAGCCCGATGCCGATGAAGATCAGCCCGAGGACTTCATCGTCGGTGACGGCAGCGACACCGAGACGCTGCGGCGCATCGATATCGCGGAGGCGCGCGCCGTGCTGGCGCTGAGTCAGGATGATTCCTACAACGCCTTCGTGGTGCTCGCCGCCAAGGAGTTGAATCAGAAGGTGCACACCGTCGCGGCTGTCAGCGACACCCGTAACACCGGCCGAGTCGCGCGCACCCGCCCGGACGTACTGCTCGCGCTGCCGCAGCTCGGCGGCGAGCTGCTCGCCATGGCCCTGAGCGGCGAGGAAATCAAGGCCGACGCGCTCATCAGCCAGCTGCTGAAGCTCGGCTAGCTGCGGCCCTCCTTCAGGATCCGGGCGGCCGACTCGCGCGCGCCCTGGAACTCGATCATCCAGCCCGGATACTCCCGCGGCAGGGTACTCACCTCATCGAGCTTCGCCATCTCCTCCGCCGTGAGCTTCACGGCCGTCGCGGCGAGGTTGTCATCGAGCTGCTGCAGGCTCTTCGCCCCGATGATCACCGTCGTCACGAAGGGCTTTGCCAGCACATAGGCGAGCGCGACACGCGCGATCGAGATGCCACGCGCATCGGCGATCGGCCGCATCGCATCCACGCAGTCGAAGACGCGCTCGCGATCGGCGGGAGGGAAGTCGAATGCGGCGCGGCGCGCATCCTTCGGACCACGGCCCTCGCGCGTGAACTTGCCGGTGAGCAGACCGCCCGCGAGCGGGCTCCAGACCATCAGCGCGAGCGTCTCGGCCTGCAGGAGCGGCACGAGCTCCCGCTCGAGATCGCGCCCGGCGATCGTGTAGTACGCCTGCAGTGAGACCGGTCGGGTCCAGCCGAACCGGTCGGCGAGTCCCAGCGCCTTCATGATGTGCCAGGCCGGCCAGTTGGACACCCCGACGTAGCGGATGCAGCCCTGACGCACGAGGTCATCGAGCGCGCGCAGCGTCTCCTCGACCGGAGTGACTCGATCGAACGCATGGATCTGATAAAGATCGATGTAGTCGGTGCCAAGACGCTGCAGGCTCGCCTTGACGCCATTCATGATGTGACCGCGGGAGGCGCCGCGGTCGTTGACACCCTCGCCCATGGGCCCGAACACTTTCGTGGCGAGCACCACCTCCGTGCGGGGCCGTCCGGAGTTTTTGATGGCCTTACCCGTGATCTCCTCCGACAGCCCTTCCGAGTAGACATCGGCCGTGTCGATGAAGTTGACACCCGCCTCGAGCGAGCGGCGGACGATCTCGTCCGCGGCGGATTGCTCCACACCGCCGATCGCCGCCCACGTGCCCCCGCGGCCGCCGAAGGTCATCGTGCCGAGGCAGATCTCCGAGACGAGCAGGCCCGTATGGCCGAGTGTCCGATAGCGCATGGCATCTTCCCCGCGAGTGAGTCACGGGTCATTTTCGCACGTCCCGCCATTTCCGTGCATGATGCCCCCACCCGGCGCTGACTGTGACTTGGCACGTTCGATCCTGTCGGCAACCCTGAGTACGCCCATTCGCTCATGATGAAGACGCTTCTCATCGTCCACCACTCCCTCACGGGCGGCACGCTGCAGATGGCGCAGGCGGCCGCGACCGGAGCGCGGCGTGAGCCGGGCGTCGCCGTGCGGTTGGAGGCGGCCGCCGCGAGCGGAGCGCAGGCGCTGCTCGAAGCCGACGGTTATCTGTTCGCCTCCCCGGAGAATCTCGCCGCCATGTCCGGTCTCATGAAGGATTTCTTCGATCGCACCTACTATGCCGTCCTCGACCGTATCCAGGGCCGTGCCTACGGGATCCTCGTGTGCGCCGGGAGCGATGGCACCAACGCCGCACGCCAGATCGAGCGCATCGCAACCGGCTGGCGGCTGCGGGCCATCGCGCCGCCGCTCATCGTCTGCACTCATGCGCAGACGCCGGCAACGATTCTCGCGCCGAAACACATCGACGCGGGCGAGATTGCGCGTTGCGAGGAGCTTGGCGCCACGTTGGCGGCCGGCCTCAGCCTCGGCATTTTCTGAGCCACCGCCGTGCTAGCATAAAACCCATGAGCGAGGCCCAGGGCAACGGTACCGAGCCCTCCCCGGGCGCCGCGATCCGGCACGAGGTCCCCGTCCGCCTCACCCAGAGGGTATGGCGGGTCACCGCCTCGAATGCCGGCGCGATGACCGGTGCCGGCACCAACAGCTATGTCGTCGCCGCCGGCGACGACTGCGCGGTCATCGATCCGGGCCCGGCCGATGATCGGCACTTGCAGGCTCTGCTCGAGGCCGCTCCCGGAGTGATCCGCTACGTTCTGGTCACTCACACGCACCGCGACCATTCTCCCGGCGCCGCGGCACTGAAGTCCGTCACCGGTGCCCGCCTCCTCGGCCGAACGACACCGCACCGCCACTGGCAAGACCCGACGTTCGCTCCCGATCGCGAGCTTCACCATGACGATCGCGTGTCAGTGGCCGGCGGCGCAACGCTGCGCGTCATCCACACCCCGGGCCACGCCAGTAATCACGTCTGCTTCCTCCTCGAGGAGGAGCGGATCCTCTTCACCGGAGACCACATCATTCAAGGCTCGACGGTGGTGATCGACCCTCCCGACGGCGACATGGCCGCCTACATCGCCTCTCTCGAGTTCCTCCTCAGCGAGCCTCTGGCCTGCCTCGCGCCAGGTCATGGCACACTCATCCCCGACCCCGAGGCGGCGATTCAAGGCCTGATCCGACATCGCCTGCGTCGCGAAGCCAAGGTGCTGGCCGCCTTGCCGCGGGAGCACCCCGAGGATCCTGCCACCTTGGTCGGTCGCATCTACGACGATGTCGATCCGCGACTGCACCCTCTCGCGGAGCGCTCGCTCCTCGCGCACCTCCTGAAGCTGGAAGCCGAGGGCCGCGCGATGCGTGTTGGCGATAGCTGGATGCTCGCGAGTTGACAGAGGAGCGCCTCACAAAATTGATCCTGACCGGACGCTGATCGCCAGGACGGCGATCCGCGAGCCTCCAAGGACGGATCCACGGCGTTCCGGGCAGGGTCGATTTTGCGAGGCGCTGCGGAGCCCGAGCTACGTAATCCACCGCCAGTTCAGGATCTCCGGCATGTCCTCTCCCGCCTCGCGAATGTACTGCCGGTGCTCGATCAGCTTCTCCCCCATCGCCTGCTTGATGTAGCCGGCCTGCGAGGCGAGCTGCGGCAGGCGGTCGATGGTGTCCGACACGAGGTGGAAGCGGTCGAGGTCATTGAGGACCGCCATGTCAAATGGCGTCGTGATGGTCCCCTCCTCCTTGTAGCCGCGCACGTGAAAATTGCCGTGGTTGGTACGCCGATAAGCCAACCGGTGGATCAGCCAGGGATAGCCATGAAAGGCGAAGATGACCGGCTTGTCGCGCGTGAAGAGCGCGTCGAAGTCCCGGTCGCTCAGCCCGTGCGGGTGCTCCGTCTCCGGCACCAGCTTCATCAGATCCACGATGTTGATGGTGCGGATCTTGAGCTCCGGCACCAGCTGGCGCAGCAGCTTGACGGCGGCCAGGGTCTCCAGCGTCGGCACATCCCCCGCGCACGCCATCACGACATCCGGCTCGCTGCCGCGATCGGTGCTCGCCCATTCCCAGATACTGATACCCGCCGTGCAGTGCTTGACCGCCTGATCCAGGGTGAGCCACTGGGGCGCGGGATGCTTTCCGGCCACCACCACGTTGACATAGTGACGGCTGCGCAGACAGTGATCCGTGACCGACAGCAGACAGTTGGCATCCGGAGGCAGGTAAACCCGGATGATGTCGGCCTTCTTGTTCACCACGTTATCGATGAACCCCGGATCCTGATGCGTGAAGCCGTTGTGATCCTGCCGCCACACGTGCGAGGAAAGGAGATAGTTGAGCGAGGCGATCGGTCGTCGCCAGGGGATCTGCCGCGTCACCTTCAGCCATTTGGCGTGTTGATTGAACATCGAGTCGACGATGTGTATGAACGCCTCGTAGGAGTTGAACAGCCCGTGCCGGCCGGTGAGCAGGTACCCTTCGAGCCAGCCCTGACACTGGTGCTCGCTCAGCACTTCCATGACGCTCCCCTCGGGCGCCAGGTGATCGTCTCCCGGGATGCGCTGCGCGACCCATTGCCGCTCCGTCGCCTCGAACACGGCGCCGAGACGGTTGGAGTTGGTCTCATCCGGTCCGAAGAGCCGGAATAGGCGCGGATGCTGATTGAGCCTGACCACATCGCGCAGGAAGGTTCCCAGCACGCGCGTATCTTCCGCATCGACGGCGCCGGGACGCGGCACCTCGACCGCATACTCTCGAAAATCAGGAAGAGCGAGGTCCTTGAGAAGCAGGCCGCCGTTGGCATGTGGGTTGGCGCCCATGCGCCGCTCGCCCTCCGGGGCAAGCTGCGCGAGCTCGGGCCGCAAGGTCCCCGCGGCATCGAACAGCTCCTCGGGCCGGTAACTGCGCATCCACTGCTCGAGCAGCCTCAAGTGCGCGGGGTTGGTGCGGACTTCGGCGAGAGGCACCTGGTGGGCGCGGAAAGTGCCCTCCACCTGCACGCCGTCCACGACCTTCGGCCCCGTCCAGCCTTTGGGCGAGCGCAGCACGATCATCGGCCAGCGCGGACGCTCCGGTGCCGCGGCCGACCCCGCGGAGCGCGCGCCGGACTGGATGCGCCGGATCTCGCCGATCACGGCATCGAGCGTCGCCGCCATCAGCTGGTGCATGCGCGGTGGGTCCTCGCCCTCGACGAAGTACGGTTTGTAGCCGCAGCCGCGCAGATATTCGCCGAGCTCCTCGTTACCGATGCGGGCGAGCACCGTGGGGTTGGCGATCTTGTAGCCGTTGAGGTGCAGGATCGGCAGCACCGCCCCGTCGGTCGCTGGATTGAGGAACTTGTTGCTGTGCCAACCGGCGGCCAGCGGACCGGTCTCCGCCTCCCCATCGCCTATGACGCAGGCGACGATGAGCGCCGGGTTGTCGAACACGGCGCCGAACGCATGGCTCAGCGAGTAGCCGAGCTCCCCGCCCTCGTGTATGGAGCCCGGCGTCTCCGGCGCCACATGGCTCGGAATCCCACCGGGGAAGGAGAACTGCTTGAACAGCTTGCGCATGCCCTCCTCGTCCCTGGTGATGTTGGGGTAGCGCTCGGTGTAGCTGCCCTCGAGGTAGGTGTTGCCGACGAGCGCGGGTCCGCCATGTCCCGGGCCCGCGATGTAGATCATCTCCAGGTCATACTGGCGGATGATGCGATTGAGGTGCACATAAACGAAGTTCTGTCCGGGCGTCGTGCCCCAATGGCCGAGGAGGCGCGGCTTGATGTGCCGCGGCTCGAGCGGTTCGCGCAGCATCGGGTTGTCGTAAAGGTAGATCTGGCCTACGGCCAGGTAGTTGGCCGCCCGCCAGTACGCATCCATGCGCCGCAGCAAGTCCGGGGAAAGAGCGTTTCCCGCGGCACCGACACCCGCGTCACCGGTTTTCAGACCCTCCGCCATCGCACACCTCCCGCATAGCTGCCGGCGAGCCTACCGGTGCCGGCGGCTCGCAGGCCAGCACGGAGTATACGTATTGACCGCACCGGGCCGGCGCATCAGCCGACGCTCGAGCGCGCGGCGGACTGCCTTTCGGGCTTCGGCGGCGCCTCGACCGTGGTGGGCCGGGGACCGAGAACGCGTATCAGCTGCTCCTCGCCGATGGTTTCCTCCTTGAGCAGCGTCTCGACGAGCCCATCCAACCGCTCTCGCGCCGAGGTCAGCAGGCGCAGCACGATGCTCTGGCGCTCGGCGAGCAGAGCCTCCACCTCCCGATCCACGCGCGCGGCGGTAGCCTCGCTGTAGTCGCGCCCCTGGCCGATATGATAGCCAAGAAAGGGCTGCTCATCCGGCGCATCGAAAGCGACGGGTCCAAGCGTACCCATGCCCCAGCGTGTGATCATGCGACAGGCGAGACGGGTCGCCTGTATGAGATCGTTCTCCGCGCCCGTCGTGATCTCACCGATCACCAGAGCCTCCGAGGTGCGGCCGCCCAACATGACATCAACCCGCGCCAGCAGGTCCGTCTTGCTCATGTTGTAGCGTTCCTCCGCGGGAAGCTGCTCGGTCACCCCGAGCGCGCGCCCGTGAGGAACGATGGTGACTCGGCGCACCGGATCGGCCGCCGGCGTCAGCCACGCCACTACCGCGTGGCCGCTTTCGTGGTAGGCCGTGACCCGCCTGTCCTTGGGCGTCATGACCACGCGCCGCTCGGCGCCGAGCAGGATCTTGTCCCATGCCCGCTCGAAGTCCTCCATGCCGATCGCCTTGCGGTTCTCGCGCGCCGCCATGAGCGCCGCCTCGTTGCAGAGGTTGGCGAGATCGGCGCCGGAGAGGCCGATGGCCGTGCGCGCCAGGCGCTCGAGATTGACGTCCTGCGCAAGCTGCAACTGGCGCGTATGGATGCGCAGGATCCCCTGGCGGCCGCGCCAGTCGGGAAGCGGCACCACCACTTGCCGGTCGAAGCGGCCGGGCCGCAGCAGCGCCGGATCGAGCACATCGGGTCGGTTGGTCGCCGCGAGCAGTATGATCTGCTGGCGCTGATCGAACCCGTCCATCTCCACCAGCAGCTGATTCAGCGTCTGCTCGCGCTCATCGTTCACCGTCCCGACACCCGCGCCGCGTCGCCGTCCCACGGCATCGAGCTCATCGACGAAAATGATCGCAGGCTGCGCGGCCTTTGCCTGCGAGAACAGGTCGCGCACCCGGCTCGCGCCGACACCGACGAACATCTCGACGAATTCCGAGCCGCTGATGTGGAAAAAGGGCACTCCAGCCTCTCCCGCAACGGCGCGCGCCAACAACGTCTTACCCGTACCCGGGGGGCCGACGAGCAGAACGCCCCGCGGAATGCGCGCGCCGATCGCCAGGTACTTCGCGGGGTGACTCAGGAAATCGACGACTTCCCGCAGATCCTGCTTGGCCTCATCCGCGCCGGCGACATCGGCGAAGGTGACCCGCGGACGATCCTCGCTGTAGCGCCGCGCCCGGTTGCGCCCGAATCCGAACATCCCTCCGGACTGGGAGCGACTCGCCTGCCTGCCCATCCAAACGAGCACCCCGAGCATGAGAATGATCGGCAGACCATCGGTGAGCAGCAGCTCGATCCACGGCGGCGAGGGTGACTGCACGTTGATGGTGACGTGGTGCGCGCGCAGCAGCGGCATGAGCGTCGGGTCGCCAACATCGAGGGGATAGGTCGTGGTGAAAAGCGAGTAGCTGTGCGGCTTGGCCTGGGGCGCTTGCCGGCCGAGGGGGATGGTTCCGCCGGTCGGCGCGGGCGCCTTGGAGCGGATAGCGGGCTTCGGCTGCGCGGCCGATTTGGCGGGTGCGGGGGGCTTAGCCGCCGACTTGGGCTTGGCCGGTGGCTCGGGCCAGGTCAGTGGATGCGCAAGATGCCCCTTGATGGCCGCGCCCACGATACTGACGGCGGTCACGTTGCCGCTTGCCAGCTGAGCGATGAACTCGCTGTAGGGGAGCGACACCTCGACGGTCTGATGGGGCATGAAGGCCCAGACGTTCCAGACGATGAGCAGCGCCAGAATGAGCCACGACAGCGGACCAAATCGAAACGGCGGCGGACCGTTCGACCGGTCGGTCGTTCCGACTCCGCCGGAGGAGCGAGGTGTTGCTTTCTTGCGCTCGGGGCGCCGCGGATCCGGCGGCCGCCGTGACGTTTTCTCGGCCATGGCTGCCGTGCGGCAAGTAGCGCTCCCGGGCTTGCCGCCCGGCTGTGCGTCAGTGCTTGACGACCCTTCGCTTGAGCGTATTGGCGAGATCCCGCGAGAACACGCCGGTGACGAGAAGTTGGTATGCCACTTCGTCCATCACCTCGAGGCGGTTACGCCCCCGCGATTTCGCCCGGTACAGTGCCTCATCGGCAAGCTGCACCGCGCCGCCCGGAGTGCGCTTGGCGTCGGGCTCGACCACGGCCACGCCTACGCTGATCGTGAGGACGGGGTTGGCGCGTGATCCGCGATGCTCGATGGCCAACTCCTCGACGGCCTTGCGCATGCGCTCCGCAGTGCCCGAGGCGCGAGCGCCGTCGGTGTCATAAAGGATGGCCGTGAACTCCTCACCGCCATAGCGGGCGACGAGATCGAGCGGCCGGCGCACACAGGACTGGATCGCCTGCGCCACCTGGCGCAATGCCAGATCGCCCGCCTGATGTCCGTAGCGATCGTTGTAGAGTTTGAAGTGATCGACGTCGATGAGCAGGAGCGCGAGCGCCCGACCGTCCTCGGCGCCCTGGCGCCAGAGCCGCGGCAGATACTCATCGAAGACACGGCGGTTCTTGGTCCAGGTGAGCACGTCGTGCTGCGCGAGCTCGGCGACCAGCCGGCTCTCGAGGAACGCTCGTCGCGAGCGCTTCTCGATCTGCTGCGCGGCGACGGCGAAGGTGACCACCGCGATCAGAACGAACGCCCCGCTGTGGAAGGCGACGAGCGCGGGCAGGTGAAACGCGATAGCGGCGGCCAGCATGCAGGCACCGGTAAGGGATACGACGAGCAGCGCCGTCCGATACCGCAGCCCCATGAAATAGAAAGGACCGATGAGAAGTAGCGGCAGCAGCAGCATGACATCGAGCTGCCCATGCGCCACGACCCGCACGAGTTGCGCGGCGATGACGCCGTTTCGCGCCGGGATGAGCAATTGCGCCCACGGCAGATAGTGGCGCTCGTAATTGCGGCTCCATGCGAGCCACGCGAGGATCACGGAGGCGGCGCCGACCGCGGCGAAGGCGACCGGCGAGGACTGTCCGCCCGTGCTGCCGATCAGGACTTCGAAAACCCGCAGGGCGATGAGCAGCAGCGCGAGCGTACAGGAGAGCCGCACCAGGGTGCGGTTGTCACGCAGAAAGCTGCGGACGTAGTCAGCCTCCATCGTCGGCGCGAAGCACGACGGCAAACGCGTCTTACGCAGCTCCGCCGCGTAGGGCGAGTCGTGTAGCCCCTCGAGGCTCGGCGGCGACATCATCATGCCTTGCCAATATGCCCGTTCGAGCCCTCCCGGACTGTGACTGGCCGCAAGATTATGACCGCCGCGATCCGCGCACAGCCGTAGGCTGTGCCGGGTGTCTAAAATAAGGAAAACCAAATACTTATTTGGGTTTTATGACCTAAGGCTTGATCTGCCCGCGGATCTCGCCGCCCGGATGCCTCTTGCTGTGCACGTTGATGTAGAGGTGCCCGGTGAGGAATGCCTTGTACTGCTCGGCAGAGAGCCGGGAGCCGGCGGGCACGACCCAGGTGCCATGCGGTCCGGGAGCGAGCGGAATGATGACCGGCCCATTCTCGCCCGGCGCGGCCTCGTGAATGTGGGCCATCGTGCCGTGGATGCCGCGCGTGGTGATCTTGCCGCTTACCGCGCCGTTGGCGGCAACCTCGATGACGCCGGAGCCGCGGGCCATGGTCTTCACCGGCGGCACCTCGTGGCTGCCCGTCAACCTCACGTGCACCGTCGCCGCGCTCGCCAGTCCCACGCCCGCCGCAAGCAGCACGATCGCGGTCCTGGAGGCCAGTCTGCAAGCAGATGTCATGATTTGCGCCTTTCGTGGGTGATTGACGGGCTGCGAACATACACCCAGGGCCGGGACGTCGTCATCCGTCGATCACCCGTCCGCCGCGGGGCTCGCCTCCGGCCGGGTGAGCCCCACCACCACCGGCATGGCAAGCAGCACCAGCGGCAGCTGCACCAGTGCTCCGGCGATGATGGCGATGGCGAGCGGCTGCAGCATCTGATCGCCCGAGCCGCTGATCGCCGCTGCGAGTGGCACCAGCGCGAGGATCATGGCGAGCGTACTCATGGTGATCGGCCGCAGCCGGTTGCGCGCGGCCTCGTAAAGTGCCTGCCGCGGCGGCAGGGTCCTCTCGAGCTCCTGGTATTCGGAGATGAGGAAGATCGCCATCTCGGTCGAGATGCCGATGATCATCACCATGCCCATCATCGCCGTGATGTTGAGCTCGACGCCCGTCAGCCACAGCCCGAGGAACACGGCCCCGGTCGAGATGAGCGAGCTCACGAGGATGATGATCGGCAGCCAGAAGCGCTCGTAGAGAAAGAGCAGCAGGATGAACTCGGCGATGAGCGCCGCGGCGAAGACGCGAATCATGCCGCGCACCGCCTCCTGCTGCTGCTTGTACTGGCCACCCAGCGTGTAGTACACGCCCGATGGCAGCAATCCGGGCCGGCCGAGCACTTTCTTGACATCGGTAATGGTCGAGCCGAGGTCGCGCGTGCCGCTGATCTCGGCGGTCACCGGCACGATCTGCGCGAGGTTATCGCGCGTGAGCTGCGGCTGGCCGGCCACGAACTGCACGCGCGCGACGGTGGCAAGCCGCAGGATCCTGCCGTTCGGGGAGCGGATCGGAAGGTTTCCGAGCTCATCTCGATAGATCCGGCGCTGCGGCGGATCGAGCCAGAGCCTCACGCCGACATCCTGCACCGTGCCGAGATACTGCGTCGCGACCGAGCCGTAAAGGTAGCCGTTGACCTGGCTCGCGACATCCGCGGCCGTCAGGCCCTCCATCGCCGCTGCGGCGGCATTCACGTGGATCTCGAGCGCATCGCCCGCGGGCACGACGCCGTTGTTGACCGAGGAGGGCTCGATGCCGGGAACCTTCGAGATGGCATCGGCAACCTTGCCCGCAACGGCGCCGAGCACCGCCGGGTCCTTGGCGCTCAATGAGACGACCACCGGCTGCGGACGCCCCACCATGTCGCCGATCATGTCGCTCATCAGCTGATGGGTGTCGATGTTGATTCCCGGCACCTTTTCCGAGACCTCGCTGTTGATGTCATCCATGACCTTCCAGATCGTCGGACGCCTCGACGGAGCGATCAAACGGATGAAGAAGTCCCCCTGGTACGCTTCGTTGAGGTCGCCACCGAGTCCGGCGCCCGTGCGCCGCGAGAAGGTATAGACGTACGGGTTCCTCTTCAGCAGGTCTTCGACCTCCTCGAGCTCGCGATTGGTTTCCGCGAGCGAGGTGCCGGGGGCGGTGTAGTAATCGAGCACGAATCCGCCTTCGTCCATCTTCGGCAGGAAGCCGCTGCCCACGTGCAGGTAGGCGAGGGTGCCGACGGCGGCGAGAACCGCCAGGCCCGGCACGATGAGCAGCGGCCGCTCGAAGAGCCTGCCCAAGAGCCGCCCGTGCGTGCGCTTGAGCCAGGTCTCCTTGCCGTGCGCGGGATCCTCGAAGGTATCGAAGTCGATGATGCCGCGGGCGAGCAGCGGCACCGTGAAGGCGGTGAGGATGAAGGAGATGATGAGCGCCGAGGCCATGGTCAGCGAGAGGAACTTGAAGAAGGCCCCGGTCAGACCCGAGAGGAACGCGAGCGGGATGAAGATGACGGTCGTCGCGAGGCTCGAGCCGAAGAGTGGACTCAGGAACTCCCGCGCCGCGTGCAGCACCGTCTGGTGCGGATTCTCGATCTCGGGGACGCCGGCGCGCCGGGCGATGTGCTCGATCATGACGATCACATCGTCGATGAGCAGCCCGATGGCCGCCGCGATGCCACCGAGCGTCATGATATTGAAGGTCATCCCGAGGACCGACAGCACCAGTACCGTGATCAGCACCGAGAGCGGCACCACCATCATCGCGACCAGCGTTACCCGCCAGTTGCGCAGAAAGGCGAGCAGCACCAGGGCCGCGAACACGAGCCCGATGAGGATCGCCTCCTCGAGGGCGGCGATCGAGGAGCTGACGAGCTGCGTCTGGTCGTACCATTTATAGATGTGGATCGAGGCCGGCTGCGTCTTCATGAAGGCATCCAGCCGCTGCTGCACTTCCTTCGCGAGCGTCAGCGAGTCGGCGCTGTCCTGCTGGTAGACATCGAAGGTCACCGCCGGCTTGCCGTTGTCATCCACCAGCAGCCACTGCGGCACCGTGCCCAGGGTGACCTTGGCAATGTCGGCGAGGCGCACGATCCCGTCCGGCCCGGTGCGCAGCGACACATTGCGGACCGAGTTGATCGAGGTGAAGGCGTTGTTGTCGATGGCGAGATAGAGCAGATCATTGTCCTCGAGCCTTCCGACCGCCTGGATGCTGTTGGTTTGTGAGAGCGCCTGCGAGACATCCGCGAGCGTCAGACCATAGGCTCTCAGCTTGTTCGGATCGACCGAGACCTCGACCTCCGGGGTCTGCCCGCCGAGCACCCCGACTCTCCTCACGCCGGAGATGCCGGTGAGCAGCGGCACGATCTGATACTGCGCAAGCTGCCTGAGATCCGACGGCGAGACCGAATCCGAGATGAGCGCGTAGGAAACGAACGGCATGATGACGTTCGGATTCATCTGAATGATGTCGTAGCTCGTGCCCTGGGGCAGGGAGGGCAGCTCCTGGGCGAAGGCGGCATCGACCGCGAGCAGCGCCTGGCTCATGTCATAGCCCCACGGGAAATCGACGAAGATCTCCGCCGATCCGCGCGAGGTGGTCGAGGTGACATCCTGCGCCGCCGGCACCGCTCGCGCCACGCGCTCGAGCGGCTCGGTCACATCGACCAGCATCTGCCGCGCCGGCATGCTGCCGGCATCGACCTCCACCCGGATGCGCGGAAAGCTCGTGACCGGAAAGAGCCCGACCGGCAGTGTGATCGCGGCGAACGCCCCGGCGAGCGCCAAGGCGAAAGCGACGGTGAGGAGCGAGCGGCGGTGGCGCTCGATCCAGGCGGAGAAGCTCACTGGGCGGGGCTCGGCTTCTGTCGGGGATCGGCGAGCCGGATCCTCATGCCGTCATCGAGCTGATAGTTGCCCGTCAGCACGAGCGGAGCTCGCGCATCCAAGGCACCGGCGATGAGGTCCTGGTCACCGTGCGCATCGAGGATGCGGACCGGCACTTTGTGCGCGACGTTGTCGAGCGCCTGCACCACGTACGGGGCACCGCTGTCGTTGACCAGGATCGCCGCGTGCGGGACCACGT
Organism: Steroidobacteraceae bacterium; assembly: GCA_049579785.1. Classification (GTDB taxonomy): domain Bacteria; phylum Pseudomonadota; class Gammaproteobacteria; order Steroidobacterales; family Steroidobacteraceae; genus 13-2-20CM-66-19. Next base: position 43,627 of record JBAUOO010000271.1, on the reverse strand, counting down.
AGCCTCGCTTCACGCCCGTGGTGATGGCCGCTTCGGCCATCTCGCCCGGCAGGAATTTCCCGGGCGGCAACGCGACTTCCACCGGCACCAGGCCCGTATCGGATTCGGCCACCGCGCCTCGCAGCAACACGCTCGCGCTCACCGGCTGCTCGGCGCCGACGAGGGTCACCTGCGCCTGGTCGCCGGAGTGGATGGCATTCGCCTGGGCGGGCACTACCCCGACCGTGAGCACGAGACGGCCGGGCGCGGCAAGGTCCATGAGCGGGGCCCCCTCGGTGACAATCGCGCCGGAGGTAGCCGCGAGGCCGGTGACGATGGCGACAAACGGGGCGCGAACGATCTTGGGTCCGTCGGCGCCCACCGTCGCGAGCGCTTGCAGCTGCGAGCGGGCATCGGATTCGGACTTTCCGGCGTCCGCAACCTGCTGCGCCGTCGCCAGATGCAGCGCCGCGAGTCGCTCGGTGCTCGCCACCAGCTGTTCGGCAACGATCAGAGCCGATTTCGCCTGCGCGTAGGAGGCGGCCGAGGTGGCGCTCGGGGAGAGCTCGAGGAGCGGCGCGCCCGAGGGGACCTGCTCGCCCAGGCGCACGAAGATCTGACCGACCACGGCCGATTCCGGCGCCATGACGGTCTTGCGGCCCGAGTTGGCGGCTTCCACCGTACCGTAGCCGATGACCACGCTCGGCAGAGTCCCCTCTTTCAGTTGCGAGAGGGTGACCAGCACGCTCTCGTTGGAGTTGGAGCCACCGCCATCGTCGGCGCGAGCGAGGCTCAGCGTCATCACGGCGCTCAGCGCAAGGCAGGCGAGCCCGGCAATCGATCTGTGAGTCATAGTCTCCCCGAAGGCGTGGCGATCCGGGTCCGCGGCAACCCGAGTCCGAGATCGACCGTCAAAGTGATGCGGGCCTCCCCGAGCGTACGCTCGAGCGCGAAGGCCTCGATGCGCCGCTGCAACGCCGTGGTCTCGAAATCGGCGAGCGAGCGCTGATCCAGATTGTCCTGGGCGTACGCCTGTTGGGCGGATTTCGACTGTGCCTCGGCGGCCTCGGCCGCGCGCTCGGCCTGATGCGCATCGCCCGTCAGTCGTTGGATCTGGCTCAGGAGCCCTTTGGCGGCGCCGACCGCCTGGTCGAGCCGCGACTGATACTGCTCGTGCAGCAGCAGGCGCGTCGCGCGCGCCTGGGCCACTTGCCCCTGATTGCGGTCGAAGATCGGCACGTCGAAGCTCGCCGTGGGCCCGGCATTGCGGATGTTGCCATTGTCGTCCTCCCAAATGCCGCCGAGCGCGAAGGCGGGGAACTGGCCGATGATCGCGCCGCGCACGCTCTCATCGGCGGAGCGGTAGCCGAGCCGCAGCGCGATGAGGTCCGGACGGCGTGTCGGCAGCTGCGCCAGTAACGATTGCAGATTCCGGGGGAGCGGCTCGAGCCGCGGGGGCGCGATCGCAAAGCGTACCTGCGGTTGCAATCCGAGCAGCGCATCGAGCTGCTGCCACCCTTGAAGTTGCGCGAGGCCGAGCGAGGCGGCGGTCTGGGCCGCGCTCGCCTTGGCCGCGAGGAGCGGCGCGAGCGCGGTGAGATCGAGAGCACCCGAGCGCGTCGCGGCCTGCACTGCCTGCGCCTCTTGATCGAGGAGCGCGAGCTGGCGCTGGGCAAGCGAGGCCGCAAGGTCTCCCCAGTACAGATCCACCGCAAGTATCCGGGCTTGCTGGGCCACCTGCCACTCCTGCCACAGGAGGTCCGCGTTCACCTGCTCGAGCTGAAAGCGCGCCGATTTCTTGCGCGTGTGATAGGTCAGGATCGACCTGACGTCCTCCGTGAGCGAGGCCGCCCAGGCGGAGGTGCCGACTCCCCCGATCAGCGCCTCGTAGCTCAGGTTGGCCGAGGGGTTCGGCAGCAACGAGGCCTGCAGCAGCCCGGCCCGGGCGGAATCCCTGGTGCCGCGCTCGGCGCGCAGATCCGGATCGTTGAGCACCGCGAGCATTCCGACATCATCGATGGCGAGCGGCTCCTCGGTCGCGATGAGCCGCTGCGCCTGGCCGGGTACGGCGGGCATGCGGGTGCGCAACTCACTGAGCTGCCCGACCAGATCCGCATGGGCCGGCAGAGGCAGGCCGTGATAGACCGCGCAGCCGCCGAGCATCGCCGCGGCGCCCACCGCCAGCCCGAGCGCCGCCAGCCTCGGAGTGCCGCCACAACCGACACGGCGACCCGGCTGGCGGGAAACCGGTTGCCTCCGGATTTCTCGGCACGCGGAAGGCACGAATGCAGCTCCCCTGAGCATATTGCCCGCATCATCACCTGGGATACTGACCAAGTCCTGACGTAGTAACGTCAGCACTTCGTCAGAGTTGCGGCGATAATATGGCATCCGGCCCATCGTGCGTACCGGAGTCGAGCCGAATGCGAGTGTTGCTCGTCGAGGATCACCGGGCGATGCGCGAGATGATCGCCGATCATCTCAAGGAGCGCGGCTTCGCCGTGGATGCGGTCGGCCGTGGTGATCATGCGATCGCCGCGGCCGCGGTCGCGCACATGGACGCCGTGATTCTCGACCTCGGGTTACCCGACATCGACGGTATGCAAGTGCTGGCTTCGCTGCGCGCCTCCCGCCCGGATCTGCCGGCGATCATCCTGACGGCACGGGACAGCGTGGATGATCGGCTGCTCGGCTTGAACTCGGGCGCGGACGACTACGTCGTCAAACCCTTCAACCTCCTCGAGCTCGAGGCACGCCTGCGCGCCGTATTGCGCCGCAGCGGCAGTCGACGCGGACCGACCTACTCCTTCGGTGGCGTCAGCTTCGATACGGTCACGCGCGAAGCGGCGGCGTTCGGCAGGTCGCTCGAGCTCACGCGGCGCGAGGCGGCATTGCTCGAGGAGTTGCTGCGAGTCCCCGGACAGGTCATCACCAAGGACCGCCTCGAGGATCGGCTCTATGCGCTCGAGGACACGGGCAGCGCGAATGCGCTCGAGGCGGCCGTATCGCGCCTGCGACGCAAGCTCGCGGCGGCGCGCACCGAGTTGCAGATCGAGACCAAATGGGGCATCGGCTATCGCCTGAAGGCGCACGCGGCCGAAGGCGGCCCGGATTGAGGCGCCCCCACAGCCTCAGGCTCCGACTGCTCGGGGCCATGGTGGCGGTCTTCGTTCTCGGACTCGGGGCGTCGCTTCTTTCCTACCGCACCGAGGTCGATAACATCACGAGCGATCTGCGCACGCGCACGCTCGAGAATCAGGCGCGCGAGCTGTTGGATTCGCTGCGCGTCGGCGGCGACGGCGCACTCGACGTGCGGACGCCCGCGGACTGGCAACAGGTGTACAGCAGCCCCGCGCGCCGGTTCGTCTACACGGTGTTCGATGCCGCGCGCCGCCCCATCGCGTGGTCGGCCAATCTCAGCTCTCCCCTGCCCTACATCCCGGTGGACTCCCGCGGTACGCTCGGACCGGTGGAGTTCATCGGCGCCGGCGCCGCCCGCCGGGCCATCGTCGCCGCCCGCGGCCCGCACGGCACGACGGTCCTCGTCGGCCGCGGTGACCGGGATCGCGATGAGCTCGTCGACAGCCTCTTCGAGGAAGGCTCCGAGCAGCTCACCCTCATCGTGCCGTTTGCCCTGCTCGGGCTCGCGCTCATCTGGCTGATCAGCGGCTGGAGCCTGCGTCCGATCGCACGCGCCTCGCGTGAGGCGGCGCAGGTCGGCCCGCAACGGCCGGACCTGCGCATCTCCGCCCGCGCGCTCCCGCGGGAAATCCAGCCGCTGGTCGAGGCCGTCAACGGTGCCCTCGATCGCCTCTCGCGCGCCTACGCCACCGAGCGACGCCTGACGACGGATGCGGCGCATGAGCTGCGTACGCCGCTCGCGGTACTTAACCTGCGCCTGCAACGCGCGCGCCTTACGGGCAACACCGACTGGTCCGCGGTCGAGCGGGAGCTCGCCCAGATGGGGCGCCTCGTCGATCAGCTGCTCGATCTCGCGCGCAAGGAGTCCCTGTCGCGTGAGCGGCGCGCCGAGGCGCTTCCCGTGATCAACCTGTCACGGGTGGTGCGCGAAGCGGCTGCCGCCGTGCTGCCCCTGGTGGAGGCACGGGGTCGCGAGCTCGACGTCGATGTTCCCGACTCCGTGCCGGTGCGGGGCGACAGCGAGGATCTTCGTGACATGGTGCGCAATCTGCTCGAGAACGCGATCCTGCACGGCCGCGGCAAGGTGACCGCCCGGATCGAGAGCGCCGCGAAGGAGCCCGAGCGCATCGCGCTCCTCGTCTCGGACGAGGGCTCGGGTGTCCCGGCCGGTCAGGAGGAGGCCGTGTTCCAGCGCTTCCGCAGGCTCGATACCGAGACTCCGGGCTCGGGCCTCGGGCTCGCGATCGTGCGTCACGTCGCCCGCAGCCACGGCGGTGATGCCCAATTCAAACCCGGCATCGGCTCCGTGGTCGTGCATCTGCCGACGCTCGCGGACTGATCCGCGCGCGGATTGATGGAATCCGGCCGCGCTCGCCCGAAGCGCAGGAGCGCCTTCGGGCCAATCGACTATTGCGGCGGCCGGCCGTGGCCCGCCCTGAGCAACGCATCGACTTCCGCCTCCGCAGCCATCCAGTCCTCAACCTCGCCCCCGGGGGCGAAGCCGCGCCGCTCGGCGCGCAGATACGCGGCCTGCTCGATCATCGCCCGGCGGGTGCCCTGCGATATCGCCGCCGTGGTGCTGGCTACGGTGACCGGGGTGCTCGCGCCGGAGGCGGCGTCGGTCTTGATGTCGGTCTTCAGGGGCGCCGCGCGGCGGCGCTGCGTGGCTTTATCGGTAGCCGGTGCGGAATTGGGGGTGCGGGCGGATTCCGTGGTGCGACGAGTGGGCATTAAAAAACCTCCCGGTCTTGGTGCGACATGCATCGCCCGCTGGACCTGCGGGCCGCAAGTCCGATCCATCGCGTGCGACGCTCCAGAGGGCAGCTTGCAGGGTGGATGTACATCCTGCAAGCCAGGCCCAAAGCGGAGCCGAGGCCGCACTTGTGCAAGTACAATGGCGCGTAAACGAAAGCGCACGATGCGCACATCGATTTGGGTAGGCAATCACTTCCTTTTCCGTGGTTGGGGGTGTCGTGCATTCTTCCTCGAAGGTTCAGCTTGCCGGCTGCGCGGCGATGGTTTTGTGCGCCTGTACAGCAGGTGCGGCGATTGCCGCCGCCGCGGACGCGCCGAGCCGTGACCCATTCCATGCGGCGCAAGCGTGGGCGTTTCCCAAATCCCATTCGCCGGATCCAAGCATGCTGAGGCAGGCACGGGCACCGAAGCCGGACTCGAGCGAGCCGCTACATGTACCGGGCAGTACGCGAACCTACACTCTCGCGCAACTCGATACCGGCTTCGATGCAGCCGACTGGTTTCCTCAGGACCATCCGCCGATGCCGCACATCGTGGCGTATGGACGCAAGCCGGCGTGGGCCTGCGCGGCTTGCCACAAGCCGGGCGGCGAGGGGTATCCTTCGACCGCGGAGTTGGCGGGATTGTCGAAGGTCTATCTGCGCGAGCAGCTGCGGGCGTTCCGCGACGGCCAGCGCTACAACGACATCATGCCGACGGAGGTGCGCCGTCTCGACAAGGCCGACGAGCGGACTGCCATCGCATATTTCTCCAAGCTGAAACTCGCGGCGCACGTCAGGGTGATCGAAACCGCGAGCGTGCCGAAAACGCATTGGGATGACTATGTGCTGACGCCGGACCGAAGCGGCGCGCGCGAGCCGATCGGCGAGCGCATCATCGAGGTTCCACCCGAAGACGGCGAGCGCGGCGGCGAACGGGTGATCTATATCGCGTACGTGCCGCCGGGCAGCATCGCGGCAGGCGAGAGAATTGCCAGGCAAGGCGTGGGCACTGCGCCGGCATGCGAATCCTGTCACGGTGCGACGCTGCAAGGCGCAGGCGACATTCCGTACCTCGCGGGCCGCTCGCCGACTTACATCGCGCGCGAACTGATCCTGTTCCGCGACGGCAAACGCACCAATCCCGGCGCTGCGCCGATGCGCGCGGAAGTCTCGCACCTGCCGCTGCTGGATATGATCGACATCGCTGCCTACGCGGCGTCGCGCAAGCCCTGATTTCTGCTCGATAGGGGGTTCGATGAAATTCGCGGTAGCGTTGGTCTTGGCGACTGCATTCGTTGCGCCGCTATCCTCCGTGCAGGCGGCAACCGGCGATGCGATCTACGCGCGCCCGGGTCGCCTGGTGAATGCCGGGCCCACGAAGCTCAATTTTTATTGCACGGGTTCGGGTACACCGACGGTCGTCTTCGATGCCGGCTGGGAGGACTGGTCGCCATCGTGGGTCCTGATCCAGCCCGTGATTTCGCGGCACACGCGCACCTGCACCTACGACCGCGCCGGCTATGGTTTCAGCGACACCGGGCCGATGCCGCGCACCAGCGCCGAGATCGCGAAGGAGCTGCACGCGGCCCTGCACAACGCCGGCATTGCGGGCCCGTACCTTCTGGTCGGGCATTCTTTCGGCGGCTACGACATCCGCGCATTCGCCGATCTCTACATGCCCGAGGTCTATGGCGAAGTGTTCGTGGACATCGCGGACGGCGATGTTGCGACGGGGAAAGAGCGCAAGTTCTACGACCACGAAATCGGCCCCACGGTCCGGGCGTTGACCCACTGCCGCGATGCGCTGGCCAATCATCGACCATTGCCGCCGATACCCCTGACCGGCCACTCCTACGTGCCCGCACCGAACACGCCGTGCTCGCACCAGTTCTTCCGCGGCCTGCCGATGCGGGAGTGGTCGGCGCAACTCAATGCCGCAGTGCTGCATCTTGCGAAGACGCGCGTGGCGTCCTATGACGCGGCCATTTCCGAAATGCAGGGGATGCCCGGTGACGCGACGTGGCTGGTCGAACACCGACGCTCGTTCGGTGATCGGCCGCTGATCATACTCACCGCCCAGAACCATCACTACGACAATGCGGACACGCCGCCGGCACTCCACGAGAAACACCTGGCATCCGAGCGCTCCCACGCCCGTGCTCAGGCGTCATTCCGATCGCTTTCGACCCAAACCAAACAAGTTCTCGTACCCGACAGCGGCCACTACATCCAGCTCGACCAGCCGCAAGTCGTGATCGACGCGATTCTCGACGAGCTGCCGAAGCGCGGGAACGGTGCTCCGTGAAACCGAGGGGGCACGTACCCGCTGCTCGCGGGGGGCCCAAGCCCGTGTCCGCGCGAGTGTCCGCTGTCCGGAAAACGGACACCGTACGGCCCTCGCGGCGGCGAGGTCGCATCGGCAAAAGCCGTCGACTTTCAGTCACTTGCGCAGAGTGCGCCGTGTTGGTACGGCGCATGCACTGCTGCAGACGAGAGTGTCATGGGCATCGTTGATCTCAAACCGACCATAAAGCCAACCGCCGCAGCGGCCCCCATGCGGGGCACCTCGGCGCAGGATGTGGCGCTCGACACCCCGCCCACGCGGTGGTATCGGCGCCGGCCGGTGCAGCTCGCGGCCGGCGCGATCGGGCTGGGTCTCATTCTTTTCTGGCTCGCCAGAGCGTGGCTCGCCTCCGGCAACATCGTCTCGATGCAGAGTCTCGAGCTCGCCGCCGTGACGCGCGGGAACTTCGTCGACGATGTCGCCGCGCGGGGCACCGTGATCGCCGCGGTGAGCCCCACGGTGTACTCCACCGCCTCGGGAACGGTCGGCTACCTCGTGCATGCGGGCGATGAGGTCACCAAGGGTCAGGTGCTGGCGAGGCTCTCGAGCCCTGAGCTCGACAACCAATTCGAGCGCGAGCGCACCACGCTCGAGAGCATGGACGCGGCCCTCGCGCAGCAGCGGGTGCAGCTGCGGCAGGAGCTCCTCCAGAACCGCCAGCGGACGGATCTCGCCGCGGTCACCATGAGCCAGCAGCTGCGCGAGCTGCAGCGGCTGCAGGCGGCGTGGAAACTGCGCCTCATCCCCGAGTACCAATACGAGGCCGCCTACGACACCTACTCCATCGCGCGGCTGAATTTCGAGAACGCGAACCAGAACGACGCCCTCGAGCGCGAGCGCATCCTGCTCGACCTGCGCACGCGCGAGCTGGCGCGCAACTCGCAGGCGCTGCTCGTCGCCGACCTCAAGCAGCGGCTCGATGATCTGACGGTGCGCTCGCCGGTCAACGGCATGGTGGCGCAGCTTGGCCAGACCGACCAGACCCATGTGGCGAGAAGCGCTCCGCTCGTCACGGTGGTTGACCTCTCCGCTCTCGCCATTCAGTTCCAGGTGGCCGAGTCACTCGCCGACGGCATCAAGCCGGGGCTTCCGGCGGACATCACTCTTGACGGACAAACGGTCAAAGGGGTGGTCACGGCGGTATCCCCCGACGTGCAGGACGGATGGGTCACGGGACGCGCCCGATTCGCCGGCTCGCAGCCGGTCGGTCTTCGTCAGAACGAGCAGGCCGCCGTGCGCATCGTGCTCGGCCGGCACGATGATGTGTTGAAGGTCGAGCGTGGCGCGTTCCTCAGCCCCGAGACCCGCCATCTCTACGTGCTGCGGGGCGATGAGGCGCTACGGGTGCCGGTCGAGCTCGGCGCCGCTTCCATCTCAGAGATACAGGTTTCGCGCGGCCTCGCGGCCGGCGATCAGGTCGTGATCTCGGACACCTCGGGGTTCAATGACGCCTCCGAAGTGAAGATCGCGCAGTGAGAACAACCGGCGTGCTCGGCGTTACTGCGAGCGATGCGTTGCAAATGTAAAGGGTCTTCAAATGCTCAAGATGCACGATGTCAGCAAGATTTACCGTACCGATCTCATCGAGACTCACGCGCTGCGCAATTTTTCCGTGGAGGTGCAGGCGGGCCAGTTCGTCGCGGTGAGCGGGCCCTCGGGCTCGGGCAAGACGACATTCCTCAACGTCGCGGGACTGCTGGAGACCTTCGACACCGGCACCTACGAGCTCGACGGCAAGGACGTGAGCCGTCTTTCCGATGATGCGCGCTCGCGCATCCGCAATGAGAAGATCGGCTTCATCTTCCAGAGCTTCAATCTGATCCCGGATCTGGATATCTACGACAACGTGGATGTGCCGCTGCGCTACCGGCGAATGAAAGGCCCGGAGCGGCACCAGCGCATCTCGCGCGCGCTCGAGCTCGTGGGACTCGCCTCGCGCATGAAGCACATGCCCTCGCAGCTCTCCGGCGGCCAGCAGCAGCGCGTCGCCATCGCGCGCGCCATCGCCGGGGACCCGGCGCTGATCCTCGCCGATGAGCCCACGGGGAACCTCGATTCCCTGATGGCGCGGCAGGTCATGGATCTGCTGGAGAAGATCAACGACATGGGCACCACCGTCGTGCTCGTCACCCACGACCCCGAGCTCGCACGGCGCGCTCAGCGCAACATCCACATTGTCGATGGCGTCGTCATCGACTCGCCGCCGTATGAGCGGCGTTTGGCGGAGGCCTCACAGGGGGCGGGCGCTCCCGCGGCGAGCTGAGCCACCGGGAGAGCTCGCGTGATCGGCTACTATCTGCGGCTCGCGCTCAGGAGCTACGCGCGCACTCCGGGGTTGGTGGCCGTGATGATCGGCGCCATCGCCCTCGGCATCGCCGCCTGCATCGTGACCCTCACCGTCTATCACGGCATGTCCGGCAATCCCATCTGGTGGAAGAACAACGTCCTCTATACGGTGACCATGGATTCGTGGGACTCGAACCCGAGCGACCCGTACGATCCCCGACATCCCGAGCGCGCTCCCCCGACTCTCACCTACGGGGACGCCACGTATCTCTACCAGTCGGATATTGCGCAGCGCGCAGCCATCATGACGCTGCTGCTGGGCTCGGTGAGCGGCGTTTCGGACCAGGCGGTCCCGATCTCCACCTTCACGCGCGCGACCAGCGGCGGTTTCTTCAAGATGTTCGACGTGCCGTTTCAGTACGGCGGTGGCTGGGATGCGGCCGCCGACCGCGGACCCGAGCCCGTCATCGTGCTGAGCGACCAGCTCAACCAGAAGCTCTTCGGAGGCATCGACAGTGTCGGACGGACGATTCTGTGGAATGACAAGCGCTTTCGTATCGTCGGCGTCCTGAAGAACTGGTATCCGCTGCCGCGATTCTACGACATGACGGGTACCGGCTATGGGCACTGGTCGAGACCGGCGGATACCTTCATCCCCTTCCAGTGGGAACCCACGCTCAAGCAGATGCCGACGAGCAACAGTTGCTGGGGCAACAGCCCAAACACCTACGGGCAGTTTCTCACCTCGAACTGCGTCTGGATCGAGATGTGGGTCGAGCTGCCGACCGCCGCGAGCCGGGATCGATTCCTCTCCTACATGAACGCGTACTGGGCGGCGCAGCGCAAGGTCGGGCGCTTCCAGCGACCTCTGAACAACCACCTGTGGAACGTCGGCGAGTGGCTGCGACTCAACGGTGCGGTCAGCAGTGACTATCGGATTCTGCTGCGACTCGCGTTCGCGTTCCTCGCCGTATGCCTCATCAACACGGTCGGCATTTTGCTCGCCAAGTTCCTGCGAGCAGCCCCGCTCACCGGCGTGCGACGGGCGCTCGGCGCGAGCCGACGGCAGATCTTCGCGCAGCACCTGGTGGAGGTCGCGGCGATCTCGCTCACCGGAGCGGTCCTCGGGCTCGCGTTGAGCGCCGTGGGCTTGGGCGGCGTGCGTGCGCTCTACTCGGGCGTCATTGGTCCGTACAGCGTCCTCGCCCATTTCGATCCGCTGGGTGTCGTGTGGGCGCTGGCGCTGGCCGCGGTGTCGACCGTGGCGGCGGGTCTGTATCCGGCGTGGGTGGTCGGGAAGCTTCCGCCCGCCGTTTATCTCAAGGGCCGATAGCCCTCAGGCGGAGAAGCAGCATATGAGCCTCGAAGTACGACCGGTTCTCTCGGCCCTGCGGCGCAGCCCCGCGGGCGCGATTCTGGTCGCGCTCGAGATCGCCATCGCCGTCGCGGTGATCGTCAATTCCGCCAGCATCGTCGCCCAGCGCCTCGCCAAGATCGAGCGGCCGACCGGAATCGACGCGCGGGACTCCTTCACGATCTTCTTCTCGGGGGTCACGAACGACTTCGATGCGGCGAGTGCCATGCAGCAGGACACGGCCTATCTTCGCAGCCTCCCCGGGGTCGTCGACGCGGTGGCGACCTTGGGGGTCCCGCTGAGCGGCGACGGCGGGGACCAGCCGTTCTACGACCGGCCCGGAAAAAAGGGCCCGAGAGTCATTGCCAGCTACCTGCAGGTCGATCAGGAGGGCCTACGGACTCTCGGTGTGCCTCTCATCGCCGGGCGCAACTTCAGGGCCGATGAGATCCAGCTCATCTCCAAAGGCAACATGAGTGCGATGCCGCCGGTCGCCATCATCACTGAAGCGGTGGCTCGGGCGCTTTTCCCGGGCGGCAACGCGCTCGGCAAGACGCTGTTCGACGGGCAGGGAGACCCGATGGCGATCATCGGCATCACCCGCAATTTCATGGGACCCCAGGAGGGTAATCCCGCCTACGACACGGTGATCCTGCCGCAGATTCCGGCCGCCTTCGGCGGTTACAACTGCATCGTGCGCACCCAACCCGGACGTGCGCGAGCCGTCATGCAGGTGGCCGAGCGGCACCTCGCCGCCTCCAATCCCGGGCGCATCATCTTCCTCGCTCAACCGCTGTCGTGGTTCAAACGGCAGCAGGATGCGGAAAATCGCGCGATGGCGATCTTCCTGGTGGCCGTGACGGCACTGATCCTGACGGTGACCGGTGTCGGGATCTTCGGACTCACGACCTTCAACGTGAGCACCCGCACGAAGCAGATCGGCACGCTGCGCGCCGTCGGCGCGCGCAAGCGCGATGTGGTGGCGCACTTCCTGGTGGAGAATGCGATCATTCTCACGGTCGGCGTGCTCATGGGTACCACCCTCGCACTCGGCATCGGCTATTGGCTGACGCTCGAGTACCAGGTGCCGCGGTTGAATGTCGAATTTCTCGCCCTCGGGGTGCTGCTCCTTGCGGCCATAGGCCAGCTGGCCGCCTGGCAGCCGGCGCGGCGCGCCGCCGCGGTGCCGCCCTCGGTGGCGACTCGCACGATATGACGGCACGCATCCTCGAGGCCCCGCCTATGCTCACCTATTATCTTCGCCTCGCCCTCAAGAGCTTGCGGCGTACCCCCGGGTTGACCGCCCTCATGGTGTGCGCGATCGCCCTCGGCATCGGCACCTGCGTCGTGACGCTCACCGTGTATCACGCCATGTCGGGTAATCCCATCTGGTGGAAGAACAACGTGCTGTACGCGGTGACCATGGACTCCTGGTCCGCACACGAGCCGTATGACACGGACCATCCGCAGCTCGCGCCGCCGCAGCTCACCTACAAGGACGCGACGTATCTCATGCAGTCGAATATCCCGAAGCGCAAGGCCATGATGAGCCTGCTCCTTGGGATGCTGAGCGGCGCCCCCGGACAGACGCTGCCCCTTCATGTCATGACGCGCGTGACGAGCGGCGACTTCTTCCCGATGTTCGACGTGCCGTTCGAGTATGGCGGCGGTTGGAGCGCCGCGGCCGATCGCGAGACGCAGCCGGTGATCGTTCTCAGCCAGAAGGTGAACGAGCAGCTCTTCGGCGGCACCGACAGCGTCGGTCATACCGTGCTCTGGAATGGACATCAATTCCGGGTCGTCGGGGTCATGAATGACTGGCATCCGCTGCCTCTTTTCTATGATGTCGTCGATGGCGCCTTCCGCCCGCCGGAGGACGCGTACGTGCCCTTTGGCTGGGTCATCGCCTTGAAGGAGCTACCCGCCGGCAACACGAGCAGCTGGGGACCCGCCCGCATCACCTCCTTCGAGGATCTTCTGACCTCCGACGCCGTCTGGACCGAGATGTGGGTGGAGCTGCCCGATGCCGCGAGCCGGCAGCGCTTTCAGGCCTACATCGACGCGTACTGGGCGGCGCAGCGCCGCGCAGGCCGGTTCCCGCGTCCGCTCAACAACCACCTGACGCGGGTCGGTCAATGGCTCAAGGTCAACGGCGTCGTGAGCAGCGACAGCCGGATTCTGCTGCGGGTCGCATTCGCGTTTCTTGCGGTATGCCTCATCAACACGATCGGCATCCTGCTCACCAAATTCCTGCGGGGCGCCTCGATCACCGGCGTGAGAAGGGCCCTCGGGGCGAGCCGCAATCAGGTCTTCCTGCAACACCTCGTCGAGGTGGCCGTGGTCTCATTGACCGGCGGCCTGATCGGGCTCGGACTCGGTGCGCTCGGGCTGAGCGCGGTACGCGCCCTCTATGCGGGGGACCAATCCTACCGCATGCTCGCGCACTTCGACCCGCTCGGCGTGGCGTGGGCCCTGGCGCTCGCCGCACTCTCGACACTCGCCGCGGGTCTTTATCCCGCGTGGGCCGTCGGCCGGCTGCCCCCCGCCGTGTACCTGAAGACCCGCTGACCGTCGGCAACACTCGGCAAGCGCTCGGAGATCCTCATGCCCCTCAATGCCCGTCCCGTTGCCTCGGCGCTCGCGCGCAATCGCACCGGAGCGATCCTGGTCGCGCTCGAGATCGCCCTCGCGCTCGCGGTGATGGTCAATGCCACCTGGATCGTCGCTCAACGCATCCACGACATCACGAGGCCCACCGGCATCGATCAGAGCAACATCTTCGCCCTCGCCATCGCGGGATTCACCAGCGACTTCGACCTCGGGAGCTCGGAGCGCGCGGATCTTGCGTACCTGCGCGGCCTCCCGGGCGTCATCGCCGCGACGACGACTTCCGCGGTGCCGCTGACCGACATCGGGCAGGGCAATGGGCTCTGGCGCGAACCCGGCGAGCGTGGGCCTGAGTTCGACGTGCGCTCCGTCCAAGTCGACACGCAGGCGCTGAAGACATTGGGCGTGCACATCGTGGCCGGCCGTGATTTCACCTCAACGGAACTGCTGCCGTACACCTCCGACCAACCCCCGTCCGAGGTGCTGGTGACGCAATCCCTTGCGCGCAAGCTCTTTCCCGACGCGAATGCGGTCGGCAAGGCCATTTACGGCAGCAGCGGCACGCCGCTCACGATCGTCGGCGTCACCAGCAATTTCATCGGCTCCGTCATGGGGGCGCCGAGCTATGACCAACTCGTGTATGCGCAAGAGCCGGGCGGCTATGGCATGTATTTCTGCCTCGTGCGCACGCAGCCGGGAAAGGCCGCCGCGCTGATGCAGGTCGCCGAGCGGCACCTGGCTGCGGATAATCCGAACCGCGTCATCTTCGAGGCAAAGACCCTCGGGTACTACAAGCAGCGCCTGGATGCCGATAATCTCAACATGGTGATCTTCCTCACCACCGTCACCGCGCTCATCCTCGCCGTCACCTGTCTCGGAATATTCGGCCTCACGGCCTACAACGTGAGCTCCCGCACCAAGCAGATCGGGACCATGCGCGCGGTGGGCGCCCGCAAAAGCGACGTCGTCACCTGGTTCCTGACCGAGAGCGCGATCATTCTCTGCGCCGGGATTCTGCTCGGCTGCATCCTCGCGCTCGCAGTGGGCTCCTGGCTCTCGAGCGCGTACGCCCTGCCCCGCCTCGACCCGACCTATCTCGCGCTCGGCGTGGTGATTCTCGCCGCCATCGGCCAACTCGCCGCCTGGCACCCGGCCCGGCGTGCGGCCACCGTGTCACCCGCGGTGGCGACACAGAGCATCTGAGACGGCGAGCGTTCCGCCCCCGGTGGCAACCCGCACAGTTTGAAACCCGGAGTGTTCATGCTCGGCTACGACCTGCGTCTCGCCCTCAACAGTCTGCGCCGGACGCCCGCGCTCACCGCGCTCATGATCGGCGCCATCGGTCTTGGCATCTCGGTCTGCATCGTCACGCTCACGGTCTATCACGCCATGAGCGGCAATCCGATCTGGTGGAAGAACAACGTGCTGTATGCGGTGACCATGGACGTGCGTCCGGTACAGCCACCCGGCAGCTCGCCCGGTCCGAACCCCGGATGGGAGCAGTTGTCGTATCCGGACGCGACCTACCTCTACGGCTCCGATATTCCACGATACAAGGCGATCATGGTCACCACGGCCAGCTGGATCAGCGGGGTACCGGGTCAGGCGGGACCGGCGCTCGTCAACATCCGCGCGACCTCCGCCGGGTTCTTTCGTATGTTCGACGTACCCTTCGAGTACGGCGGAGCGTGGGACGCGTCCGCCGATCGGGGACCCGAGCCCGTGATCGTGCTCAGCCGGCGGGAGAATGACAAGCTCTTCGGCGGCGCAGACAGCGTGGGCCGGTCGATCCTGTTCGACAAGCATCCCTTTCGCATCGTGGGCGTGCTCGATCGGTGGGATCCGCAGCCGCGCTACTATGACATGACAGTCAATACGTTCGCGGATTCCGAAGACGCCTATGTCCCATTCGGGTGGGACGCTCAGCTCAGCCTCTGGCCGAACGGCCATATGGGATGCTATGGCTCGGACGATCCCAACACTTTCGAGCAATTGACGGGCTCCTCGAGTTGCGTCTGGGTCCTGATGTGGACCGAGCTGCCGAGCGCGGCAGCCCGCGAGCGCTTCCAGGCCTTCATGGATGCGTACTGGGCCGCACAGCGCAAGATGGGGCGCTTCCAACGACCTCGTGACAACCGCTTGTGGCGGGTGAGCCAATGGCTGACCCGCCATCACGTGGTCACGGACAACAGCCGCCTACTGCTTCGGTTGGCATTCGCTTTCCTCGCGGTCTGCCTAATCAACACGGTCGGCATCGAGCTCACCAAGTTCCTGCGCGCCGCGCCGTTCACGGGCATTCGGCGCGCGCTAGGGGCGAGTCGCCGCCAGATCTTCCAGCAGCACTTGGTCGAGACCGCGCTGATCGCAATCGCCGGGTCTGCTCTGGGACTCGCGCTCAGCTGGGCGGAGCTCCATGGCATCCATGCGCTCTACGCCGGCAGCGGCGATGCCTATGGCCGCCTCGCGCACTTCGACCCGCTCGGCGTGCTCTGGGCATCGGGCCTGGCCGCACTCGCGACGATTCTCGCGGGTTTCTACCCGGCGTGGCGCATCGGACGGGTACTTCCGGCGCTTTACCTCAAAAGCCAATGACCACACCTGGATCGCCAACCCCGTGAAAGCTCCACCGCTCCTTTCAGCGCTGCGGCGCAACCCCGCCGGTGCCCTCCTGGTTCTGGCCCAGGTCGCCATCACGCTCGCCGTGCTCTGTAATGCGGCATCGATCGTGGCGCACGCCATCGCGCGGATCGACCGCCCGACCGGATTCGACACCCGCGACACTTTTTTCATGATCGTGGCGCCGCTCTCGAAACAGCTCAACGTCGGCAGCGCCGAGCACGAGGACCTCGCGTATCTTCGCGCTCAGCCCGATGTCGTGGCCGCCACGCTCACCAACGGAGCGCCGCTGACGCATTTCGGCGGTTTCACCGCGCTCGGACGCCGCCCCGGCTCCGTCGGGGTGCAGGTGCAGACGAGCACCATGCCGGTGGATGAGCAGGGTCTGCGTGCGCTCGGAGTGCCGCTGGTCGCGGGACGGAATTTCCGCGCCGACGAGGTGCTCTCCGACTCCCCGAGCAGCGGCGGCGTGCATCCGGCCGGTGAGATCATCGTCACCGAGTCGCTGGCGCATGCCCTCTTTCCCCACGGTCAGGCGCTCGGTGCCACCGTCTACGACGATCGGGATCCGCTGACCATCGTCGGAGTCGCCCGCGATTTCATGGGTCCGCAGGGCAGCAGCCAGCAGGCCTACAACGTGTTCGTCGCGCCGCACGTGAGCGCCAAATACGGATCTTACGAGCTGTTGGTGCGGGCAAGACCGGGGCGACGGGATGCGGTCCTCGGCGCTCTGAAGCGACATATCGCCGCGGCGCAGCCCGATGCCGCCGTACCTTTCTCGCAGACGCTGGCCGATGCGCAGCGGCAATTCAATGCCGACAGTCGCAACATGGCCATTTTCCTCGCGGCCGTCACGGCGCTGATGCTCGCGGTCTGTTGCCTCGGGCTCTTTGGCTTGACCGCCTTCAACGTGAGCAGTCGTACCAAGCAGATCGGCGTCCGCCGAGCCATCGGAGCCCGCAGACGCGACATCGTCGCGCATTTCGTTGCCGAAGGCGCCCTTATCCTGGGAGCGGGCGTCGTGCTCGGCAGCGTGCTCGCGCTCGCCCTGGGGCAGTGGCTCTCGGACCACTACGGTGAGCCTCGGCTCGATCTCGCGTACGTGCTGGCCAGCATCGTGACGCTCTGGGCCGTGGGCCAGCTCGCCGCCTGGCAGCCCGCGCGCCGCGCCGCGGCCGTACCCCCCTCCGTCGCGACCCGAACCGTTTGATCCGGTTCGGATACCCTAGCCAGCCATGAGCCGCTCCGAGCCCGCCCGCCAGCAAAACACCCTGCCGCCCGGACTGGTGCTGATCATCGACGATAGCGAGGCGGTGCGAACGGCTCTCGACGTGCTGCTTTCGCTGCACGGCGCCCGCGTGGCAGGTTCGGACTCCCCGACCGAGGGCCTGGAGGTGCTCGAGCGCGAGCCGGTGGATCTCGTGATCCAGGACATGAACTTCCGCCGCGAGGCGACGAGCGGCGAGGAGGGTGTGCAGCTCTTTCACGAGATTCGCAGGCGTCACCCCGATTTGCCCATCATTCTCCTGACCGCCTGGACGCATCTCGAGAGCGCCGTCGAGCTCGTCAAGGCGGGCGCCGCCGACTACATCGCCAAGCCCTGGGACGACGCCCGGCTGCTCACCACGGTGCGCAACCTCCTCGACTTGAGGCGCGCGCGGGCGGAGTCCGCGACGCTGCGAGCGCAGAGGCTCGAGGCGCGCCGGGCGCTCGCGGAGCGGTTCGACCTTCGGGGCGCAATATACGAAAGCGAGGCGATGCACACGCTCATCGCCATGGCCACGCAGGTGGCGCACGCCGATGTGCCGGTTCTCATCACGGGCCCCAACGGATCCGGCAAGGAAGTGCTCGCGGATATCATCCATGCGAACTCCGCCGTCCGCTCGGGACCGTATCTGAAGGTCAATCTGGGCGCCTTACCCCAGGAGCTCATCGAGGCGGAGCTCTTCGGCACGGAAGCCGGCGCATTCACCGGCGCACGCGCCCGAGTCGGACGATTCGAGGCGGCGAACGGCGGCACGCTCTTTCTCGATGAGCTCGGCAACCTCGCTCCCGCGGGCCAGGCGAAGCTGCTGCGGGTGTTGCAAACCGGTGAGCTCGAGAGGCTCGGCTCGAACGTCACGCGCCGCACCCAGGTACGGATGATCGCGGCCACCAATACCGACCTGCGCGCCGCGATCCGCGAAGGGCGCTTCCGCGAGGATCTTTACTACCGGCTGAACGTCATCGAGCTCGAGGTGCCGCCGCTCTCGCGGCGCCGCGAGGACATTCTGCCGCTCGCCCGGCATTTTCTTGACGGCAATCGCGAGCTTTCGGCGGAGGCGGAGCGGGCATTGATGCGACACGCGTGGCCAGGGAACGTGCGTGAGCTGCAGAACGTCATCCGTCGCGCGTCACTGCTCTCGACCAACCCGACCATCGGCGCGGACGCCCTCGGACTTCCCGCCGCGGAGCCGGCGGACCTCGGCGGGGAATCCACCCTCGACCGCCCGACCCTCGAGCGGGCGCTGCAACGCGCCGGCGGGGTGGTCGCGCACGCCGCGCGTGACCTCGGCCTCTCGCGTCAGGCGCTCTATCGGCGGATGGAAAAGCTCGGTATCAAGCCGGACTGAATGCGCCCGAGATCTCTTGTCTGGCAGATCGCCGCGATCATGGCACTCGCGGCAGCGGTGGCCGCCGCCCTCGGGGCGCTCGCGGCCCGTTGGCTGCTGTCCGTCCCGCTGGGAGTGCTTGCCGGCCTGGCGTTGACGGCGCCGTGGGTCGGGTGGCTGGCGAGGCGTCTCGCCCAACCCTGGACTCGCGTGCTCGATGCGGTCTCGAGCGGAATCGGAAGCCTCAAGGATCGGGATTTCAGCGTCAGCATCACACCGGGCGGCAGCCGGGAGCTCATCGAGCTGGTCTCCGCCTACAACTCCCTCGGCGACCTTCTGCGGCGGGAGAGGCTCGACATCTACCAGCGCGAGCTGCTTCTCGATACGGTGCTGCAAACGACGCCGCTCGCCCTCACGCTCACCAACGCCGCCGGCCGAATCGTCTACGGCAACATCGCCGCGCGTCAGCTCCTGCGCGGCGGCCGCAAGCTCGAAGGGCTCGCTCTCGGCGCGCTGCTCGAGGAATCCCCAACGGCGCTGCGCGAGGCGCTGCAGGGCGAAGGCGACCGGTTGTTCACCATGGAGATCGACGGCGAGCCCGAGGTCTACCATCTCTCGCGGCGCGGCTTCGTACTCAACGGCCAGCCTCATGAGCTGCTGCTTCTCAAGCAGCTCACACGCGAGCTCGCCGCCCAGGAAGTGATCGTGTGGAAGAAAGTCATCCGCGTCATCGCGCACGAGCTCAACAACTCGCTCGCGCCGATCCGCTCCCTCGCTCACTCCGGAACGCTGCTCGCGGCGGGTGCGGAGAGCGCCGAGCTCGAAAGGGTGTTCGCCACCATCGGCGAGCGGGCCTCCCACCTCGCGATCTTCATCGAAGGCTATGCGAAGTTCGCCAAGCTGCCCAAACCCCGCCCCTCCCCGGTCGCCTGGCCGACCTTCCTCGCGCGCATCGCCGCGACGCAGGCCTTCAGCATCGAGGGCTCGCTACCGCAACGGGAGGCGAGCTTCGATGTCGGCCAGCTCGAGCAGGTCATGATCAACCTGCTGAAAAACGCCGCCGAATCGGGCTCCGCGCCGGAGGCCATCACCGTGAGCGTCCATCCCCGCGCCCAGGGCTTTCTCATCGAGGTCGCCGACCGCGGCGCGGGACTCTCCGAGCAGGTGCTGCGCGATGCCCTGCTGCCTTTCTTCTCGACCAAGCCGTCCGGCACCGGGCTCGGCCTCACGCTCTGCCGCGAGATCGTCGAGGCTCATGGCGGCCGACTCACGCTCGCCAACCGCACCGGCGGCGGAGCCGTGGTCTCGATCCACCTGCCATAAACGCGGCTGCGAGGTCGCAGAAAGTCCCCAGGTTTCGATTGACCGATGCGCTCATATTCATTTGGCCGATATGAATACTTTCAATTAGCCGGTAAGCGGACTTACACTTAGCCGGTATGGCTGCACAACGCCTCTAACTTAACTAGCTTGCAGCCACATCGAATCAGCCGCGCGAGCTCAACGCTCGTATGAGACGCATGGGCGCCAAAGCCCTGGCGGTCCTCGTTCAAACCAAGCCTGCCGAGGTACCCTGGCGGGTGTTGCTGCGCAACACCGCCGCCGTCATCGCGCCGCTCGGGCTCGGAATCGCAACCGCTCGGGTGAGCGTCGGGCTCGCGATCGCGGTCGGCGCGATCGTGACGATGTACTCCGATCAGCCGGGACCCTATCGACAGCGCCTGGCGCGCCTCCTTGCGGTCTCTGCGGCGGGCGGGCTCGCCGCACTCATCGGCATGCTCGTCGGCGGCGAGCTGGCTTTGCTTCTTCCCGCCACTCTGATCGTCGGCTTCCTCGGCGCTCTGCTGGTCGTATTCGGCGATGCGATCGGGCGCGTCGGCATGGCGGCGATGATTCTTCTCACCATCACTGCCGCCCACCCGGCGGGTAACGCCGAAACCGCGCTGCAATCGGCCGCGCTGATCGCCTGCGGCGGACTCCTGCTCGCCGGGCTCTCGATTGCCGCCTGGCCGCTGCAACGCTACGGCCCGGAGCGGGAAGCGCTCGCCGCGGTCTATCACGGCCTCGCCGCCCTCGCCCGCCGGCACGATGTCGATGCCGGGACCGCACCCGAGCTCAGCGACGGGATGACCTCGCTCCAACATACGCTGCTCGGTCCTCACCGGGCGCGGGGTGCCGTCATGGAGAGCTTCGGGGTGCTGCTCGAGCTCGCCGAGCGCATCCGCCTGGAGTTGACCGCCCTCGCGAACAGTGATCCGGGCGCAAGCATGGGTCAGCTTCTCCACGATGAGGCTGCCACGGTGTTGGATGACATCAGCGCCGCCATCACTGCCGCTGCGGACAGCGAGCGGAAGATCGCCCGCTCGATGCAGGGGCTGCGAGCCGCGGAAGGTGGGTTGCCGCCCGGCGATGGCGCGCCCGAAGCTGCGCGGGTGCGTCACCTTCACGCCCTCTGTGGTCAGCTCGCGGCCGCTGCGCGCAATGCCGATCGCGCGAGCGCGGTGGGAGCTCTGCACGCCGAGCAGGCAGACCTGCAGCTGCCGCGGGCGCTACGCCCACAGTCGTCCGTCGAGATCCTCGTAGCGAATCTCACCCCGCGATCGGCCGCCTTTCGGCACGCAATCCGCACCGCCATCTGTCTGGCGCTCGCGGCGTGGGTTGGGCGGTTGCTCGCACTGTCCCACGGATACTGGATCCCGATGACGGTCGCCATCGTGTTGCGCGCCGATTATGGGGCGACTTTCTCCTATGCTCTCCTGCGCGTCGCCGGCACCGTAGTGGGACTGTTACTCACGACCGCTCTGCTGCACTTCCTGCCCGCCGATCCCTGGGTATGGCTTGCGGTGATGGCGGTGCTCTGCGCGGGCTTTCGCTACTTCGGGCCGGTGCATTACGGCGTCGCCGTCACCGCGCTCACCGGTATGGTGGTGCTGCTGTTGGCACTGGCGGGCGAGCCGGCGGAGCCCACGATGGTCAGCCGTCTGATCGCGACGGCAATCGGCAGCGCCATGGCGCTCGCCGCCTACGGATCGTGGCCGACGAGGGAGCGCGAGCAGATTCACACCAGTGTCGCTCGACTGCTGCACGCCTATGCCGCCTACCTGGCAAGCCTCGGAATCGCCGGTCGGCCCCACGAGCAACGCGAGGCGCGCAACGGCGTACGGGTTGCGCGCGCCAATGCCGAGGCGGCGCTCGCCCGGCTGTCGGCCGAACCAGACACCTCCTCAGCGCTCGTGGAGTTGGTGCAATCACTGCTGGCCAACAGCAACCGACTGGCGCGCACGACCATGAGTTTCGACGCCGCGCTTAGCACGACGGCGACGGTGCCGGCGTGGGAGCCGGTTCAGGCGCTCGTGGGCCATTGCGCCGCAGCCCTGGGGCGGATCGCCGAGGCGGTAGGCAAGAGAGTTGATCCGGAAAGTATCCCGCCGCGCCTGCGGGCGATGCAGCGCGAGCTCGCGCAGGCGTTGGGAGCGTCGGATGATCAAGGAGTCGCCGGCGAGCTGGCATCGCTCAGCGACCGGCTGGTCGATAACATCGACACACTCGCGCATGTCGTGGCGCGCGCGCGCGAGGCCTCGGGTTAGAGGCTACAGCGGCGCGATTCGTCCGGCCTTGCGTCGCGTGGCCGGTCGGGCGGCCTGCGGGCGCGCGCCGCCGCCGTTGATCGCCCGGGCAGCGCCCTCCCCATTGCCACGGCGGCGGCTCGCGCGCATACGCCCATCCGCCTCCCGGGTCGATGCCGCCGCCGCATCGACGTCGAGCGCCTTGAGGTAGCGCCGAAAATCCTTACCCAACGCCGGATGGCCGAGGGCATACTCCACCGTCGCCTGCAGGTATCCGAGCTTGCTGCCGCAGTCATAACGCTTGCCGGTGAAGCGATGGGCGTATACCGCCTCCTCGCTCATCAGCGCCGCGATGCCGTCGGTCAGCTGGATCTCGCCGCCCGCGCCCTGCCCGAGTCGCTCCAGATGCTCGAAGATCGCCGGGGCCAGTACATACCGTCCCACCACCGCGAGGTTGGAGGGAGCGACGGCGGGCTTGGGCTTCTCGATGATGCTGCGCACCCGGCTGGTGTTGGATTTGTCGGCCTCCACCGCGACGATGCCGTACTTGTCCGTGTCCTGGCGCGGTACCACCTGCACCCCGAGGATGCTCGCGCGCTTGGACTCGTAAACCTCGGCCATCTGCGCGAGGCACGCCACCTGACTCTTGATCAGGTCGTCCGCCAGGTGCACGAAGAAGGGCTCCGCGCCCACCGCCGGCTGGGCGCAAAGCACCGCGTGCCCGAGCCCGAGGGGTGCCGGTTGGCGGATGTAGATGCAGGAGGCGTATGAGGGGAGGACGCTGCGCAGCTGGTTGAGAAGATCGCTCTTGCCCTGGCGCTCGAGCATGTGCTCGAGCTCCTGGTCGGAGTCGAAGTGATCCTCGATGGCGCGCTTGGAGGCACCGGTGATGAATACCAGGCGCGTGGCGCCCGCGGCCAGCGCCTCTTCCACCGCATACTGGATCAGCGGCTTGTCGACGACCGGCAGCATCTCCTTGGGGCTCGCCTTGGTGGCGGGCAGGAAGCGAGTGCCGCGTCCGGCCACCGGAAAGACGGCGGTGCGGATCGCGGACTTCGGTGGCATCCTCATCAGATCTCTCCGGGGCAATTCCTGGCTCGTGCCCAAGTGTACCGTACGGGGTCCGCGATGTTTTTAGGGATGGGCCTCGCAACCGGCATGCCGGGCCTCACGGAAATGCTCTTTCCTCGCTTTTCTCCGCCCATTTGAACACCGCGGGTCTCATGCTGTCCCAGGAACGGCATTTCGGGCAGCGCCAGTACCAGCCGACGCTGAGCAGGCCACAGTCATCGCACTGGTACCGCCCACCGGTGTCCCCAATCCGCGTCAGCAGGATTCCAAGCGAGCGCGCATCCGCCAGCGAGGCCATCTCGGAGCCCGGCTCGCCCGCGATATCGGGAAGCCGGCGCACCTCCTGCGGCGGAAGGGCCGTCGCGAGCAGCCACTCGAGCTGCCTCGAACTGATGGTGCCGCTGCGGCGCAATCGGGCGGTGATCTGCTCGACCCTGTCGCGACTGTCGGAAAGCCCGAGCACGCGCGGAATGATCTCGAGCGCCAGCCCCGGTGATTCCTCCATCGCCTTGAGATAGAGCGCCAGCGCCCCGGCCGCGTCCCCGGAGAGCTCGGTGATGCGGGCCGTCAGAACATCGGCGCGCGGCAAATCGGCCTGATGCGTGCGTGCCTGCTTGAGGAGCGTGCGCGCCCGCTCCACCTCGCCCTGCACCAAGGCCTGCTCCGCGAGCTCGCAAAGGTAATGCGCCGCGACCCGCCGCCGCTCGAGCTGCACCGACTGCGGCAGCGCATGAAAGATCTTCAACGCGTTGGCCCAGTCGCCCTGCGCCTCGTAGATGCGCACCAGATGATCCAGCGCCACCCGACGATACTCGCGCGAGGCCGAAAGCTCCTCGAGCAGGTGTTCCGCCCGATCCATCAGCCCGGCGCTGAGGTAATCGAGCGCCAGGGCGAATGCCGCCTTGTCGTGCAACGACGCCCCTCCCTGTTCCTGCAGCCGCGAATGAATCGCTATCGCCCGATCCACCTCGCCTCGCCGGCGAAAGAGGCTGCCGAGCGCGAATTGAATCTCCGCCGCATCCCCGTCCGCCTCGGCCATGCGGGCAAAGATCTCCACCGCGTGATCGAAGCGGTCATTGATGAGGTGATCGAGTCCAACGTAGTAGTCGCGTGGCAAGCGCACGGTGCGCCCCGGACCCGTCCGCCGGCCAAGAACCCAGGCCGCGAAGCCGACGGCGACAAAAGCCAACGCAAGCAGCAGAGCAGGCAGCTCGATCACGCCAGTGATTATGCGCCGTGCGCGGCACTGGCGCCGCGCGAAAGCAAGTGATTGAGGTCAAATGCGTAACCGCCGAAGGCGTCTTCGGGTCTAATCTCTAATAGGGTTGTCCGCGCCGTCGTTGACCCGCTCGCGGAGGTCCTTTCCGGGCTTGAAATGCGGCACGTACTTCCCGGAGAGCGCCACCGCCTCCCCGGTCTTCGGATTACGTCCCTGCCGCGGCGGCCTGAAGTGCAGGCAAAAACTGCCGAAGCCCCGGATCTCGATCCGATCGCCCTGCGAGAGCGAATCGCTCATGATCTCGAGGATCTGTTTCAGCGCCAGCTCGACATCTTTGGAAGGCAGATGCTTCTGCTTCGCCGTGATGATCTCGATGAGCTCTGACTTCGTCATGACTCGATTGTTTTCGCGCTGCCGGCCGTCCGTGGCCGCAAGGCCCCCAGCGCTTCGTTTCAGCTGCGATCCCCGATGTGCTCCTTGAGCAGGTCGCCCAGGCTCGTGCCCGTGGTTGACGCCTCCGAGGAGCGGTAGCTCTGCACCGCCTCCGCCTCCTCGTGCGCCTCCTTCGCCTTGATCGAGAGCGAGATCGTGCGCGACTTGCGATCGACGCCCGTGAACTTCGCCTCGACCTCGTCGCCGGCCTTCAACACCGTGCGCGCATCCTCGACGCGGTCGCGGCCGAGCTCCGAGGCGCGAAGCTGCCCCTCGACCCCGTTGCCGAGATCGATCACCGCGCCGCGGGCATCGACCTCCCTGACCACGCCCTTGACGATCGTGCCCTTCGGGTTCTCGGCGATGTAGCTCGAGAACGGATCCTTGGCGAGCTGCTTGATGCCTAAGCTGATGCGCTCGCGCTCCGGATCGATGGTGAGCACCATCGCCTCGAGCTGCTGGCCCTTCTGATAGTTGCGCACCGCCTCCTCGCCCGGGACGTCCCAGGAGATGTCGGAGAGATGCACCAGGCCGTCGATGTTGCCCGTCAGTCCGATGAAGATGCCGAAATCCGTGATCGACTTGATCTGACCGCTCACCTTGTCGCCGCGGTTGTAGTTCTCCGCGAACTCCTTCCATGGGTTGGCCTGGCACTGCTTCAGGCCGAGGGAGATGCGGCGGCGCTCCTCGTCGACATCGAGCACCATTACCTCGACTTCCTGGCCGGTGTGCACGACCTTCGCCGGGTTGACGTTCTTGTTGGTCCAGTCCATCTCGGACACGTGGACCAGGCCCTCGACGCCATCCTCGATCTCGACGAACGCGCCGTAGTCGGCGATGTTGGTGACCTTGCCGAAGACGCGCGTGTGCGGCGGGTAGCGGCGTGCGATGTTCTCCCACGGATCGGCGCCGAGCTGCTTCAGCCCCAGGCTCACCCGCGAGCGCTCGCGGTCGAACTTCAGGATCCGTACATCGATCTCATCGCCCACCTTCACGACCTCGGAGGGGTGCTTGACGCGCTTCCACGCCATGTCGGTGATGTGCAGCAGCCCGTCGATGCCGCCCAAGTCGACGAAGGCACCGTAGTCGGTGAGGTTCTTCACCGAGCCATGCACGACCGAGCCTTCCTGCAGGTTCTCGAGCAGCGCACTGCGCTCCGCCGAGAACTCCTGCTCGACCACCGCGCGGCGGGAGACCACGACGTTGTTGCGCTTCTGGTCGAGCTTGATGACCTTGAACTCGAGCGGCTTGCCTTCGAGATACGAGGTATCGCGCACCGGGCGCACGTCGACCAGCGATCCGGGCAGGAAAGCGCGGACGTTGTCGATCTCCACGGTGAAGCCGCCCTTGACGCGGCCGGTGATGATGCCGGTGACGATCTCCGCCTTGTTGAAGGCCTCCTCGAGCCGCGTCCAGGTGCGGGCGCGCTTCGCCTTCTCGCGCGAGAGGCGCGTCTCGCCCGTGCCGTCCTCGACCGAATCGAGAGCGACCTCCACCTCATCGCCCGACCTGACTTCGATCTCGCCGCGCTCGTTCTTGAACTGCTCGACGGGGATGACGGCCTCGGATTTGAGGCCTACATTGACCACGACGACGTCGGGGGTGACGTCGACCACCAGACCGGTGAGGATCATCCCCGGACGGATGCGTTGATTGGCGAGACTCTGCTCGAAAAGCTGTGCAAAACTTTCAGTCATACCTTCTGTCGTACTCTGAGCGGCACGGCCGACAAGGGTCCGTGCACGTCACTTAACTGGCGCCTTCCGCTCCCTCCGGCCCAGGCAGATGCAAACACAGCGCGCGCCTCATGTCGCGCACCGACCAGGAAAACTTTCAGCGAGATCGTTCGGATCGGTCCGCTAACACACTGACCGCGGCCACAGCGACCTTAGCGCTCCGAGCTCCACCACGCGACCGACGACCTGCTCGATCGAAAGGCCGGTCGAATCGATCATCTCCGCGTCGGGGGCAGGGATCAGGGGGGCCACCGCCCGGGTGGAATCCCTCGCATCCCGCTCGGTGATCTCGCGCGAAAGGGCGGAAAGGCTAACACCAGACCCCTTGTCTTTCAACTGCTTATAGCGCCGCAGGGCCCGCTCGGCGGCGCTTGCCGTGAGGTAGATCTTGAGGCGAGCCCCCGGAAAGACCACCGTTCCCATGTCCCTGCCGTCGGCGACGAGCCCTGGGGGCCGGGCAAAGGCCCTCTGGCGCGCCAGGAGCGCCGTGCGGACCGCCGGCCAAGCCGCTACCCGGGAGGCCCCCTGGCCGGCCGCTTCGGTGCGGATGGCCTCGGTGACGTCCCGGCCTTCGAGCAGGACGCGCTCACCGCCGTCCGCCCCGACCCCGAAATCCACCTGCATGCTGGCCGCGAGAGCGGCATGAGCGTCGATGTCCCCAGGGCTCAGTGCCTGGCCAGCCCCGGCATGAGCGACCAGCCGGTACAGCGCGCCGCTATCGAGAAGGTGCCAGCCGGCGTACTGCGCCACGGCACGGCTGACCGTTCCTTTGCCGGAGCCGCTCGGCCCGTCGATGGTGACGACAGGCGCGGGCGCGGTCATGCGGACTCGATCTGCAGCCCGGCTGACCGGGCGAGCTCGAGAAATCCCGGAAAGGACGTCGCCACGTTCGCGACGTCGCGGATCTCGATGGGGCTCTTCGCCGCGAGCCCCGCCACCGCGAAGGCCATGGCGATGCGGTGATCGCCGTGGCTCTCGATGGTGCCGCCCCCGAGCGCCGCGCCGCCGCGAATCCACAGGCCGTCCTCGAGCAGCTGGTTTTCCACCCCGAGCACGCTCAGGCCCTGCGCCATGGCGGCGAGGCGGTCGCTCTCCTTGAGGCGCAGCTCGAGCGCCCCGCGCACGAGGGTCTCCCCTTCCGCCAGGGCGGCCGCGATGAAGAGCACCGGAAACTCATCGATCGACAGCGGCACCAGCGATGGCGGGACCCGGATGCCTTTGAGTCGGCTCTTGTGGACCTCGATATCGGCGACCGGCTCACCGCCCGTCAGCACATCCTGGCGGTGCGCGCGCACCTGGATGTCCGCGCCCATGAGCCGCAGAAGCTCGAGCAGACCCGTGCGCGTCGGATTGACTCCGATGTTGCGCAGCAATAGGCCGCGCTCGGCCGCGAGGCAGCCCGCCACGAGAAAGAAGGCGGCGGAAGAGAAGTCCGCCGGTACCGCCACGGTGGTGCCCGTGAGCCGCTGGCCACCCTCGATCGCCACCGAGGCGCCCTCCCGCAGCACCTCGATGCCAAAGGCGCTCAGCATGCGCTCGGTGTGATCGCGCGCCGGGGCGGGCTCGGTGATGCGCGTGCGGCCGAACGCACTCAACCCGGCGAGCAACACGGCCGACTTGACCTGGGCGCTCGCGACCGGCAGCACGTACTCGATCGCGTGCAGCGCCGGCGTGCCGTGAATCGCGACCGGCGGCCGTCCCTCGCGGGTGCGGATGTCCGCGCCCATCAGGCGAAGCGGCGCCGCCACGCGCTCCATCGGCCGGCGCATCAGCGACTCATCGCCAATCAGGGTCGAGTCGAAGGCCTGTGGCGCGAGCAGTCCCATGAAAAGCCGCATCGCGGTGCCGGCGTTGCCCATATCGAGCGGCGTCGCGGCGGCGCTCAAACCCTCGATCCCCCGTCCACTGACGCGCACCGTTTCCGGCCGCGGACGCTCGATGCGCACCCCGAGCGCCTGCAACGCGCGCAATGTCGCGAGACAGTCCTCCCCGGCGAGAAAACCCGTGATCTGCGTCTCGCCCTCGGCGAGTGCGCCGAGCATCAGCGCGCGATGAGAGATCGACTTGTCCCCGGGCACGGTGAGCTCGCCGGCGACCTGACCGCCGGGCTCGACCCGATAGCGCGCGCCTTCACCCGCAGCCTTCATCGCGCCACTTTACAACACCGCGCGCGGATACGAGCCGAGCACGCGCAAGAGCGAGGCGCGGCGCTTCAACGCCTCGAGCGCGCGCGCCACGTGCGGCTCCTCGGCATGCCCGTCGATATCAATGAAGAAAATGTAGTCCCATTTGCGGCGGTGGGACGGGCGCGACTCGATGCGCGTCATGCTGACGCGGTGGCGCGCCAGAGGCTCGAGCAGGCGATGGAGCGCACCGGGTGAATCGGTGTGCGACACCGAGACCAGAAGCGTCGTGCGGTCGTGGCCGCTCGCGGCGAGAAGCTTGCGGCCGAGCACGAGGAAGCGCGTGGTGTTGTCGGCACGGTCCTCGATCTGCGTCGCCAGCACCTTCAGGCCATAGACCTCCGCCGCGGTCTCCCCGGCGATCGCGGCGGTGCCGCGCTCATCGCGCGCGCGGCGCGCGGCCTCGCCGTTGCTCGATGCGGGCACGAGCTCGACGCTCGGCAGATGCTCCTGCAGCCAGCCGCGGCATTGCGCGAGCGACTGCGGGTGCGATGCGACCCGGGCGATCCGCCCGAGAGCGCTCATGTTGCCCATGAGGTAATGATGGATGCTCAGCTCCACCTCACCGCAGATCCGAAGCGGCGAGCCGACGAGGCGGTCGAGGGTGTGATTGACCGTGCCCTCGGTGGAATTCTCGATCGGCACCACGCCGAAGTCCGCCGCGGCGGACTCGACCTCGTGAAAGACCTCATCGATCGAGCCGAGCGGCAGCGCGCGCACCGAATGTCCGAAGTGCGTGAGCACCGCGGTCTGGCTGAAAGTCGCCTCGGGCCCGAGGTAGGCGACCTTGAGCGGCTCCTGCTGGGCGAGGCAGGCCGACATGATCTCGCGGAAGAGGCGCACGATCTCCGCGTCCTTGAGCGGCCCGCGGTTGCGTTCCCGCGCCTGGCGCAGCACCTGCGCCTCGCGCTCCGGGCGGTAGAAATCGACGGTGTGGCCGTCGCGGCTCTTGGAGATGCCGACGAGCTGCGCGAGC
This sequence comes from Steroidobacteraceae bacterium, assembly GCA_049579785.1. Classification (GTDB taxonomy): domain Bacteria; phylum Pseudomonadota; class Gammaproteobacteria; order Steroidobacterales; family Steroidobacteraceae; genus 13-2-20CM-66-19. The sequence goes on along the minus strand of JBAUOO010000271.1, from coordinate 13,790 downwards.
TTCGCGCGCTCGTTGATCAGGCGATGAATCTGCTCATCGACGCTGTCGATCCGCGAGCGCACGGCCGCGAGCTTGGGCGAAGCGACGGTCGCTGGCACGGGCTTCTTTTTAGCCATTGCTGCTCAGATGAGCCGCGCGGAAAGGACGCCCTCGATGGCGCGGATCTTCGCGAGCGGCTCCTCGCCCACGGCCCCATCGACATCGATCAGCGTGTAGGCGTACTCGCCCCGCGATTTGTTGAGGAGGTCGGCGATGTTGATCCTGGCGCCGGCAAGACAGGTCGAGATCTGCCCGACCATGTTTGGAACGTTGCTGTTGGCGATCGCGAGCCGCGTCGTCCCGGGCACGCGCGCCAGCACCGCCTCCGCGTAGTTGACGCTGTTGCGGATGTTGCCGTTTTCCAGAAAGTCCCGCACCTGATCGGCCACCATGATGGCGCAGTTCTCCTCGGCCTCGCCGGTCGAGGCGCCGAGGTGCGGCAGCGTGATGATCTTCGGATGATCCTTGAGAAGGTTGGTCGGGAAATCGCACACATAGCCGTGCAGGCGGCCGGCGTCGAGCGCGGCGACGACCGCCGGATCATCGACGATGCCGGGGCGCGAGAAGTTGAGAAGGACGCCGCCCCTTTTCATCAGCCGCAGGCGCGACTCGTTGACGAGCCGGCGGGTCTGATCGTTGAGCGGCACGTGCACGGTGACGGCATCCGAGCGGGCGAACAGGTCATCGAGCGAGAGCGCCTGCTCGACGCTCGAGGACAGCTGCCAGGCGCGCTGCACGGTGATCTGCGGGTCGTAGCCGAGGACGCTCATGCCGAGCGCCTCGGCGGAGTTGGCCACCTCGACACCGATCGCCCCGAGGCCCACCACCCCGAGCGTGCGCCCGGGGAGCTCGAATCCGAGGAAGCTCTTCTTGCCTTTCTCGACCGCCTCGTCGATCGCCTCATCGTCGCCGCTGATCGAGCGGGCGAAGGTCCAGGCCTGACAGATGTTGCGCGCCGCCAGCAGCAGAGCGGCGAGCACGAGCTCCTTGACCGCATTCGCATTGGCACCCGGGGCGTTGAAGACCGGAATGCCGCGGCGGCTGAGCTCGGCGACCGGGATGTTGTTGACACCCGCGCCGGCGCGGCCGACGGCGCGCACGGTGTCGGGGAGGCGCAAGCCGTGCATGTCGGCGGACCGCACCAGAATGGCATCCGGGCGCTCCAGGCCCGATGCGACCTCGTAGCGATCGCGCGGCAGGCGCTCGAGGCCGCGCGCGCTGATGTTGTTGAGAGTCAGGATCCGATACTTCATAGATGGAATCAGCCGTGGCGGCGCGCGAACTCCTTCATGAAGGCGACGAGGGCCTGCACGCCCTCGAGCGGCATGGCGTTGTAGAGGCTCGCGCGCATGCCGCCGACCGAGCGGTGGCCCTCGAGGCTCGCGAGCCCCGCGGCTCTCGCTTCGCTGAGAAAGGCCGCATCGAGCTCCGGCCGCGCGAGCGTGAATGGCACGTTCATCCACGAGCGGCAGGTGTTCGCGACCGGGTTGCGGTAGAACCCGGATTCATCGATGGTGCGGTAGAGGAGCTCGGCCTTCGCACGGTTGCGCGCGGCCATCGCCTCGAGCCCGCCCCGGGCCTGCACCCACTTCAGCACCAGGCCGGCGATGTACCAGCCGAAGGTGGGCGGAGTGTTGAGCATGGAGCCTTCCGCCGCCATGGCCTGATAGTCCCAGACCGAAGGCGTACCGGGCCGGGCGTGACCCAGGAGATCCTCGCGCACGATCACCACGCAAAGACCCGATGGGCCGATGTTCTTCTGCGCGCCGGCGTAGATGAGGCCGAAGCGCGCCACATCGATCGGTCGCGAGAGGATGGTGGAGGACAGGTCCGCGACCAGCGGCACCGATCCCGTGCGCGGCACGTAGGGAAACTCCACACCGCCGATGGTCTCATTCGGCGTGTAATGCACGTACGCGGCCCCGGAGGTGAGCTCAAGCGCCCCCTCCGCCGGCACGGTGGTGTAGCCGGATGCGGCTTCATCGCCGGCGATGTTGACCTTCAACTGCAGCCGCCTCGCCTCGCCGATCGCCTTCTTCGACCAGGCGCCGGTGTTGATGTAATCGGCGCTGGCACCGGGAGCGGTGAGATTCATCGCGACGGCGGCGAACTGGCCGGTGGCCCCTCCCTGCAGGAAGAGCACCTTGTACCCGGGCGGCACCGCCAGAAGCGAGCGCATGAGGCTCTCCGCCTCCTCGGCCACGGCGAGGAACCCCTTGCTGCGGTGGCTGACTTCCATCACCGACATGCCGCTGCCACGCCAGTCGGTCAGCTCATCGCGGGCCTGCTCGAGAACCTCCAGCGGCAGCGCCGCAGGTCCTGCGGCGAAATTGAATACGCGCACGAGATACCCTTCTTAGTTGCTGCTCGGATGCGGTTCGGAGGCTTGCGGCCCGGCCTCTTCGCCCGGACCGGCCTCCTCGGCGGACTCCCCTTCCAGGCTCTCGATGCGCTCGATGCCGACCAGGCGCTCGCCCTCGGAGAGGCGGATGAGCCGCACGCCCTGGGTGTTGCGCCCGAGCTCGGAGACCTCATCAACGCCCGTGCGCACCAGCGTGCCGGTCGAGCTGATCAGCATGATCTCCTGACCGGGCAGGACCTCAAGCGCCGCCACGGTGGTGCCGTTGCGGTCCGAGGTCTGCATGGCGATGACGCCCTGGCCACCGCGTCCGTGCACCGGGAAATCCTCGACCGGCGTGCGCTTGCCGTACCCCGAGGCGGAGGCCGTGAGCACGCAGCGGCGGCTCTTGCCATTGCCCGCATCTTGGTCCACGACGATGAGGGCGATCACCTCCTGCCCCACTGCCAGCTTGATCCCCCGTACGCCCGCGGCTTCACGGCCCATCGGCCGCACTTCGCTCTCCGGAAAGCGGATCGCCTTGCCGCCGCTCGAAACCAACATGATCTCGAGCGCCCCGTCCGTGATCGCCACGCCGACCAGCCGGTCCTCATCGTGCAGGTCGAGGGCGATGATGCCGCTCGGGCGCGGGCGGGAGAAGGAGGTGAGCGGCGTCTTCTTCACCGTGCCCTGACTCGTCGCCATGAACACGTAGTGCTGCTCGTCGTATTGCTTCACCGGCAGCAGCGCGTTGATCTTCTCTCCCGGCTCGAGCGGCAGCAGATTCACCATGGGCTTGCCGAGGGAGCTGCGGCCCGCCTGCGGCAGCTCGTAGACTTTGAGCCAGTACACCTTGCCGCGGCTCGAGAAGCAGAGCACCGTGTCGTGGGTGTGCGCGACGAAGAGCTTCTCGACGAAGTCCTCGTCCTTCACGGCGGTGGCGGCCTTGCCGCGCCCGCCGCGGCGCTGGGTCTGATACTCCGAAAGCGGCTGGCACTTCGCGTACCCGGTATGCGAGAGCGTCACGACCACATCCTGCGGCTCGATGAGATCCTCGGTGCTGAGGTCGAGGTGCTCGCGGTTGATCTCCGTGCGCCGGGCATCGCCGTAGGCGTCCCGAATCTCGATGAGCCCGCTGCGAACCACCTGCGTGAGCCGCTCCGGCCGCGCGAGGATGTCGCCGAGGTCGGCGATGCGCACGAGCAGCTCGCGGTACTCGGCGACGATCTTGTCCTGCTCGAGCCCGGTGAGCCGGTTCAGGCGCATATCGAGAATGGCCTGGGCCTGCGCGTCCGAGAGCCGGTATTGTCCGGTGGAGCCGCTCTCGAGCCCGGTGCCCGCGGCGAGGCCGCTCGGGCGCGTCGACACCTCGCCGGCGCGCTCGAGGAGGGTGGTGACGATGCCCGGACGCCAGGGGCGCGCCATGAGGGCGATGCGCGCCTCGGCGGGCGCGGGGGCCGCCTTGATGAGCGCGATCACCTCGTCGATGTTGGCGAGCGCGACTGCGAGTCCCTCGAGGATGTGCGCGCGCTCGCGCGCCTTGGCGAGATCGAAGATGGTGCGCCGCGTGACCACCTCGCGGCGATGGCGGATGAACGCCTCCAGCATCTCCTTGAGCGACATCAGCTTCGGCTGCCCGTCCTGCAGCGCCACCATGTTGATGCCGAACACCGTCTCCATCGGCGTCTGCGCATAGAGGTTGTTGAGCACGATCTCGCTCACCTCGCCGCGCTTGAGCTCGATGACGACGCGCATGCCATCCTTGTCCGACTCATCGCGCAGCCCGTCGCCGGCGATCCCCTCGATCTGCTTCTCGCGCACGAGCTGCGCGATGCGCTCGATGAGGCGCGCCTTGTTGACCTGATAGGGAAGCTCCGTGATCACGATCGCCTGGCGGTCGCCCTTGCCCACCTCCTCGAAGCTGACGCGGGCGCGCACCGAGAGGCGGCCGCGGCCGGTGCGGTAGGCGGTCGCGATCTCCTGCGCGCCGTTGATGATGCCGCCGGTCGGAAAGTCCGGTCCGGGCACGTGCTGCATGAGCGCGGCGAGCGGCAGCGCCGGATCATCGAGCAGCGCGAGACAGGCGTTGACGACCTCGGTCAGGTTGTGTGGCGGAATATTGGTCGCCATGCCGACGGCGATGCCGGTCTGGCCGTTGACGAGCAGGTGCGGAATCCTCGTCGGCAGGACCGAGGGCTCGAGCTCCGACTCGTCGTAGTTCGGGGTGAAATCGACCGTTTCCTTCTCGATGTCGGCCAGCAGCTCGTGCGCGATGCGCGACATGCGCACCTCGGTGTAACGCATGGCGGCGGGCATGTCCCCGTCGACCGAGCCGAAATTGCCCTGGCCATCGACGAGCAGATAGCGCATCGAGAACGGCTGCGCCATGCGCACGATGGTGTCGTACACCGCCGTATCGCCGTGCGGGTGGTACTTGCCGATCACATCGCCCACCACGCGCGCGGATTTCTTGTAGGCCTTGTTCCAGTCGTTGCCGAGCTCGCGCATGGCATAGAGCACCCGCCGGTGCACGGGCTTGAGGCCATCGCGCACATCGGGCAGCGCGCGCCCGACGATGACGCTCATGGCATAGTCGAGGTAGGACTGCCGCATCTCATCTTCGAGGCTGACCAGCAGGATTTCTCGGGCGATCTCGGACATCCAGGAATGTTAGCATATGGGGGTCATGAGTACGTCCACGGACACACCCAATGCCGACCGCGGCGAGCTGTCGAAATTCGACGCGCTGGCGCACCGCTTCTGGGATCCGCGCGGGGAATTCCGGCCGCTGCACCTGCTCAATCCCGTGCGGCTCGGATTCGTCGCCGAGCATGCGAGCCTCGCGGGCGCTCGCACGCTCGATGTCGGCTGCGGCGGCGGCCTGCTGAGCGAGGCGCTCGCGCGCCAGGGCGCCCGGGTCACCGGCATCGACCTCGCCCCGGGCATGATCGAGGTGGCGCGGTTGCATGCGGCCGAGGAAGCGCTCGACATCGAATACCGTATCGCGGCGGCGGAGGCGCTGGCTGGCACGCTCGCGGCAAGCTTCGATGTCATCACCTGCATGGAGATGCTCGAGCACGTGCCCCAGCCGGCGCGGATGCTCGCGACGCTCGCTTCACTCGTGCGCCCGGGCGGAGCGCTGTTCGTATCGACGCTCAACCGCAATCTCAAGGCTTTCCTGCTCGCGATCGTCGGCGCCGAGTACGTGCTGAAGCTGCTGCCGCGAGGCACGCACGAGTACGAGCGGCTCATTCGCCCCTCGGAGCTCGCGCGCTGGGCGCGCGACGCCGGCCTCATGCCGCGCGCCATTGCCGGCATCGAGCTCAATCCCTACACCGAGCGCTGCCGCCTGAGCTCCGACGCTTCCGTCAACTATCTCGTGCACCTCGAGCGGGTGCGGGGCTAGCGATGCTGCTGCTCGTGCTGACTGCGGCCGCCTCGCTCGTGCTCGGCGTGGCGCTCGGGTTTCTCCTCGGGCAGCTGCGCTCGCAGCAGACCGATGCGCGCCTGCGCGCCTCGTTCGACTCGCTGGCCGGGGAGACGCTGCGCGCCAACAGCGAGCTCTTCCTGCGCCTCGCGCGCGAGGCGCTGGGGCGGGACCAGGCGCTTGCGCAAAGCACTCTGAAGGAGCGCGAGACCGCCATCGCGCAACTCGTCGAGCCGCTGCGCGCGGCGCTCGAGCGCACGGAGCAGCAGACGCATGCGCTCGAGCGCGAGCGGCGCGAGGCCTACAGCTCGCTGCGCACACAGATCGAGTCGCTCTCGAGCGGCCAGAGCCAACTGCAGCGCGAGACCCGCAATCTCGTCACCGCGCTTCGCCGCCCTGAAGTGCGCGGGCGCTGGGGCGAGTTGACGCTGCGCCGCCTGGTCGAGCTCGCGGGCCTGAGCGAGCATTGCGATTTCACCGAGCAGCTGCACCTTTTCGGCCCGGAGGGCGCGCTGCGTCCGGACCTGGTCGTGCACATGCCGGACTCGCGCGATCTCGTCGTCGATGTAAAGACCCCGCTCGATGCGTATCTCGAGGCGCTCGAGGCGCCGAGCGATGAGGCGAGGCAACAGGCGCTGAAGAAACACGCGCAGCAGGTCGAGACCCGCGTGCGCCAGCTCGCCTCCAAGGCCTACTGGGCGCAATTCCAGCACAGCCCGGAGTTCGCGGTGCTCTTCCTGCCGGGCGATCAGTTTCTCTCGGCGGCGCTCGCCGAGCGACCGGAGCTGCTCGAGGGGGCGCTCAAGCAAGGTGTCATCATCGCCACACCCTCCACCCTGATCGCGCTGCTGAAGACCGTCGCCTACGGCTGGCGCCAGTCCGCGGTGGCGGAGAACGCGGTGGTGATCCGCGAGCTCGGGCAGGAGCTCTATCGCCGGCTCGGCGCCTTCACGGCGCATCTCGAGCGGCTCGGCGCGCGCCTCGGAGCCGCGGTCGATGCCTATAACTCGGCCGTGGGGTCGCTCGAGCGCCAGGTGTTGCCGCAGGCGCGTCGCTTCCCGGATCTCGGCGTCACCGCCGATGCGCCGCTGGCGCAGCTGACAGGCGTGGAGCAGCCCGTGCGCCCGATCGCCGCCGCCGAGCCTGGGAGCCTGTCTGAGCAGTGATCACCGTAGCGAGGGCGCGCCACAGCTCCTGAGGATGTCCGGCAAGCCCGCGGCGAATACGGCGCGTTTCTTCGCCTGGCTCTACTGCGCGCCTTCCCAACAGCCGGTGCTCGCCGGGCTCTGCGCGCTCGAGCGTGAGATCGGAGCGAGTCTGCGGCCGGGGATCGATCACCACGTGGCTCACACGCGCCTGCAATGGTGGCGCGAGGAGTGCGCCCGATGTGCCGCCGGCAACCCCGTTCACCCGCTGACGCGGGAGCTTCGAGGCCACCTCGAGCGATGGGTTTGCGAGGAAACCAACTCCGCGCTGGCGGGGCTCCCGGGGCTCGTCGATGCGGCCGGCTGGGACCTCGCGCGCGCCACCTTCGAGCGGCGCGAGGAGCTGACGGCCTATTGCCGGCTGTGGGCGGCGGCGATGATCAGGCCGTTATCGTGCACTCCGGGGGGCGCCTCAGTTGACTCGCGCCAGCTCGGCGCGATCCTGCGAGAGATCGAGCTGCTCGGCGATCTCGCCCCGGAGGCGCGCGCGGGCAGGCTGCGCGTGCCGCTCGAGGAGCTCGAGCGGGCGGGCGTTGCGCCCGAGGCGATCGCGAATCCGCCCTGGCCCCGGGGGCTTGCGCAAATGCTCCGTCAGCGCCATGGAGCGCTGCGGCGGGAGCTCTCGGCGCTGCTCGCGGCTCTCGCGCCCGAATCCCAACAGCGCCTGCGCGGACTTCTCGTCTGGTCGGCGCTCTCCTGGCATCGCTCGCGGCGCGCGCAGCGGGCGCTGCCGCACCCGCCCGAGGCCTCAATCGCGAGCGCGGTGGCGGCGCACTGGCGCGCGTGGCGCGCCGCGAGAGCTGCGGCGGGGGGAAGGCTGCGTTTTCGGGAGCGGCCCTGAGCCGCTTTCAGGCTGGCTTGCGGACGACGCCTGTAGCAGGGATTCGAGCTCCTCGCGCGCCAGCTCGCGAAACTGGCCGCGCGCGAGGGAGCGCTCGAGCACGAGCGATCCCAGCCGCGTGCGCAGCACCCGGCTCACGATCGCGCCCTGCCGCTCGAAAAGCTGCCGGATGTCCTTGCCGCTCGCGCCGCGGGCCGTGACGGCGTACCAGCGGTTGGCGCCCTCCCCGCCCGCCGGCTCGCAGCCCTGCACGCTCAACCGCTCGCCGCTGTCGAGCACCCCCGCGAGAACGCCCGCGAGCTGCTGCTCGTTGAGCTCGCCCCGCACCCGGACACTATGCTCACTCGAGAGCGCGTGCACCGCGCGCTGTAGACGCGCCGTGAGATCCCCGTCACCGCAGACGAGCTCGAGGCCGCCGTCGATTCGCGGCATCGGGCTCACCACCACGAATCGCCGACCCGCGCGCTTGGGCAGTCGCTCAAACAGCGCCTTTCCCGGCGCGCCTGCCTCCAAGCCCCGCTCGCGCGAGGACGAGTGCCCCGGGACAGCATCCAGGCTCTCCCCCGGTGAGCGGTGATAGAGATAGATGCGCCCGCCCGAGCCGGGAGCGCGCTGGCGGATGAGACGGCCGTCGAGCCGTACCTCATCGTCCGGGCCGACACGCACTCCGAGCGAAGCGGCTTGGCGGTTGACCGTGAGGCGCCCGGCCCTGATCCAAGCCTCCGCCTCGCGGCGCGAAGCGAGTCCGGCGCGAGCAAGGACTTTCTGCAGCCGCTCGGGCTCGCCGCGCTGTGCCCGCATGAGACTTCAGTCGTCGGAGTTGGGAGGCGCCGCGACCAGCTCGTGCGTCTCGCCGCCCTCGGCGAAGAGCCCATCGCCGTCCTCGTGCTCCTCCTCATCCGCTGCGCTCGCCTCAGCCACATCCGCCACGCCCGCCGCGGCCACGAAAGTCGCGGCATCGGACTTGAGATCGAGCTGCAGAGGGATCTCGCCCGCCGCCTTGAGATCGGCGAGCGGCGGCAGCTCATCGAGGCTCTTGAGGCCGAAGTAGTCGAGAAATTCCCGGGTCGTGCCGAGCAGCTCCGGCCGTCCCGGGACCTCGCGGTGCCCGACCACGCGCACCCAGTTGCGCTCGAGCAAAGTCCTGACGATGTTGGGATTGACGGTAACGCCGCGCACCGCCTCGATCTCGCCGCGGGTGATCGGCTGACGGTAGGCGATGAGCGCCAGGGTCTCGAGCAGCGCCCGCGAGTAGCGCGCCGGGCGTTCCGGCCAGAGGCGCGAGATCTCGGGGGCGAGCTCGCGGCGCACCTGGATGCGCACTCCCCCGGCGGTCTCCTTGAGCTCGAGGCCCCGCCCCGAGTACGCGGCGGCGAGCGAATCGATCTCGGCGCGGACCTGCTCGATCGTCGGCCGCACATTCTCATCGAACAGCTGGGTCAGCTCGGCGGGCTGCACCGGCCGGCCGGCGGCGAGCAGCGCCGCCTCGATGACGTTGCGAAAATAGTGCTCGTTCATTCTCTATCCCTCATCGCCAGAGTCCGTGCCTGCAGCGCCCCCCGGGGCCACCGGCTCACCGGCATCACTCGTGAGCTCTGCGCCCGTTGCTGACTCCTCGTTGTCGGCAACCACCCGGAGCCTGCGCGCCGGTGCCGCGGCGCGCACGTGCAGCGCAGCGTACGGCTCGGCCTGCACGATGTCGATCAGGCCTTCGCGCATCAGCTCGAGAATCGCGATGAACGTGACCGTCACACCCATGCGACCCTCCTGCGGCCGGAAGAGGCGCACGAACTCGACGAAGCTCGCCTGCTCGAGCATCGAGAGAATATCCCCCATGCGCTCGCGCACGGACAGCCGCTCGCGCTGAATGTGGTGATGCGCAAACATCTCGGCGCGCACGACGACTTCCTGGAAGGCGAGCAGCATCTCCTGCAGCGTGACCTGCGGCAGCACGCGGGTGACCTGCCGGTGCTTCAGATCCGCGGACGCCGCCCAGACATCGCGCTCGAGCCGCGGCAGCGCATCGATGCCCTCGGCGGCGCGCTTGTAGCGCTCGTACTCCTGCAGACGGCGCACCAGCTCCGCCCGCGGGTCTTCCTCCACGCCATCGGCCGAAGTCTTCGGGCGCGGCAGCAACATCCGCGATTTGATCTCCGCGAGCGTCGCGGCCATCACCAGGTACTCGCCCGCGAGCTCGAGCTGCAGGTCCTGCATGAGCTCGATGTACTTCATGTACTGGCGGGTGATCTCGGCGAGCGGGATGTCGAGGATGTCGAGGTTCTGCCGCCGGATGAGATAAAGCAGCAGATCGAGCGGCCCTTCGAACGCCTCGAGGAACACCTCGAGCGCCTGTGGCGGGATATAAAGATCCCGCGGCAGCTCCGTCACCGGCTCGCCGTTGACGATGGCGAAGGGCATCTCGACCTGCTCGGGCGGCGGCTCGGCGCGCGCCCCATCGGGCGGGGGCGCAGTGTTGGATACGACGGTCAATTGCGGTTTGGTCATGGTTTACGCCTAGGTGCGGGCTAGTCCGCCCGCAGGTGCATCGCGCGGCGCACTTCCTCCAGGGTCTCGCGCGCCGCCTCGCGCGCCTTCTCCGCCCCCTCGGCGACGATGTCGCGCAGCAGCTCCGGGTTCTCGACGTACTCCTGCCCGCGGCGGCGCATCTCGGTGACCTCGGCGACGATCTTCTCGATCACCGGCTGCTTGCAGTCCAGACAGCCGATACCCGCCGAGCGACAGCCTTCCGCCGCCCATTTGCGCGTGCTCTCGTCGGAATAGATCTTGTGCAGGTCCCAAACCGGACATTTGTCCGGATCGCCGGGATCGGTGCGGCGCACGCGCGCCGGATCGGTCTGCATGGCGCGCAGCTTTTTCGTCACCGACTCCGGCTCCTCGCGCAGCTCGATGGTGTTGCCGTAGGACTTCGACATCTTGCGGCCGTCGAGACCCGGGACTTTCGGAGCCTCGGTGAGCAGCGCCTGCGGCTCGGGGAGGATGGTGACTCCCGTCCCCTCGAGATACCCGAGCAGTCGGTCGCGATCGGCCACGGTGATGCGGGTGTTGCTCTGCACCAGCGCCCGGGCGCGCTCGAGCGCCTCACGCTCGCCGCCTTCCTGGAACCTGCGCCGCAGCTGCCGGTAGAGGCTCGTGTTGCGCCCGCCCAGGCTCTTGACGGCCCGCTCCGCCTTCTCCTCGAAGTCCGGCTCGCGGCCGAAAAGATGATTGAAGCGGCGCGCCGTCTCGCGCGTCAGCTCGACGTGCGCGACCTGGTCCTCACCGACGGGGACGTGCGCGGCGCGGTAGACCAGGATGTCCGCGCTCTGCAACAGCGGATAGCCGAGAAAGCCGTAGGTCGTGAGATCCTTCTCCTGCAGCTGCTGCTGCTGATCCTTGTAGCTCGGGACGCGCTCGAGCCAGCCGAGCGGCGTGATCATCGAGAGCAGCAGATGCAGCTCGGCGTGCTCCGGCACGTGCGACTGAACGAACAGCGTCGCGACTCCCGGATTGAGGCCCGCGGCGAGCCAGTCGATCAGCACCTCGCGCACGAACTGCTGCAGCCCGGCGGTGTCCTCGTAGCCGGTCGTGAGCATGTGCCAGTCGGCGATGAAGAAAAAGCACTCGTAGCGGTACTGCAGCTGCACCCAGTTGCGCAGCGCGCCGTGGTAGTTGCCGAGGTGCAGGCGGCCGGTGGGGCGCATGCCGGAAAGCACTCGTCCACCCGCCGCAGCCGTGGCGCTCATCGCCAGGTTGGAATCGATCGACACTTGGGCTCGGCCATCCTCAAACCGTCAGTATAGCGCGGCTCGAGAGGGGTGCCCGATGATGCGGTCGAGGGATCCCTTCCCTTCTCTGAGGATCACGGGCGGATTTACCGACAGATCCACCACGGTGGTCGGTACGGTGCCGCAATCTCCGCCATCGAGGACCGCATCGATCTGCTGCTCGAGACGCTCCTGGATCTCGCGGCCCGAGGTCAACGGCTCGCGCTCATCGGGCAGCAGCAGGGTCGAGCTCATGAGCGGCTCCTTGAGCTCGCGCAGCAGCAGCCGCGGCACCGGATGAGCCGGGATGCGCACGCCGATGGTGCGCCGTCGCTCGTGCTGGAGCCTGCGCGGGGTCTCGCGGGTCGCCTGGAGGAGAAAGGTATAGGGCCCCGGCAAGCAGGCCTTGAGCAGCCGGAACTGCCAGGTGTCGAGCCGGGCAAATCGTCCGATCTCGGCCATATCGGCGCAGACCAGCGTGAAGTGGTGATGGCGGTCGGCGCGGCGGATACGCCGGACCCGCTCGAGCGCGCTCTTGTCGCCGATGTGCCAGCCGAGCGCGTAGCACGAATCGGTCGGATAGGCAATGACACCCCCGGCGCGCACAATATCGGCCGCCTGACGAATGAGGCGCGTCTGGGGTGTGACCGGATGAAGCTCGAAGTATTGGCTCATTTTACATGGGTGCAAATCGCTCCGTTTCCCGCGGCACCCTGCCCGCGTTGGCGGGTCTCAGAGGCGATTTGCGCGAGCGCGGGGCAGTCGCTTTCTCGAGCTTAATGGTTCGCTTTCGTGCAGGAAACGCTATCATACGCGACCTTTTTAACCGCCATGCCCATCGCGCGCCTCTCAAGTCTCGCCGAGCGCCTTTGATATGCTCCAGGAAACGCCCCAGGAAACCTCTCGGCAAGCCCCCGCCCACAGACCCACCGCCGGTGAGATTCGCGCCGTGCTCGAGCGGGCGCTCGCGCCGCTCTCGATCGAGGTGCGCGATGACAGCGCCGGCCACGCGCATCATGCGGGCGCGCGCGAGGGCGGCCATTACCGGGTGAGGCTGGTGGCGTCCGCCTTCGCCGGACGTCCGCAACTCGAGCGGCATCGGATGGTCTACTCAGCACTCGCGCCGCTGATGGGTCAGGGCATTCATGCGCTCAGCATCGTCGCGCAGGCGCCGAGTGAGTCGCCATGACCCATGCAAGCCCCCATCGTCTTCAACCCAACGAGAGCCCCATGAAGCATCTTCGGATTCTCTGCCTCACTGCCGCCCTGGTGGCGCTGGCCGCCTGCCAGCCGAAATCGCCCTCGGGCGCCGCGAGCAAGAGCAGCGCCACCTCCCCGACGGTCGCAACCGTCGATGGCACGCCGATCAGCCGCGATTTCTACGAGTTCTACATCAAGGGGATCACCGGCAAGACCTCGAGCGATCTCACGCCGCAGCAGCGCTCGCTGGCGCTCGACAACCTGATCCGCGCGCAGCTCATTGCGCATCAGGCCGTGAACGAGGGGCTGGACAAGCAGCCGGACACCGCTCACCTCATCAAGATGGAACGCCTCAACATCCTGGAGCAGGCGCTGTCGCAGAAGGTCCTCGGGAACCAACCGCCGACGGACGATGAGCTCAAGGCCGAATATGACGCGGAGGTCGCCAAGCTGCCGCAAACGGAGTACCACGCGAGGCACATCCTCGTGGCGACCGAGCCTTTCGCGGAGAAGATCATCAAGCGCCTGAAGGCGGGGGAGAAGTTCTCCGACCTCGCCAAGGCGGAGTCGATGGACTCATCGAAGACCAACGGCGGCGATCTCGGCTGGTTCACGCTCGATCACATGGTGAAGCCGTTCGCGGATGCGGTGGCCGGTCTGAAGGTGGGCGAGTACACGCAGCAGCCGGTGCAGACGCAATACGGCTGGCACGTGATTCAGCTGCTCGGCACACGGCCCCTGACGCCGCCGCCGTTCGATCAGGTCAAGCAACGGTTGGTGCAGATCGTTCAGGCGAAGAAGTTCCAGGCCTACGCGGATGACCTCATGAGCAAGGCGAAGATCGAGAACTTCCTCGACGCTCAGACTGACACCGAGACGAGCGGCACGAGCGGCGCACCTGCCGCTGCCGCCCCCAGCGCGGCCCCCAGCGCGGCCCCCAGCCCGGCCGCCCCCACCCCGACGCCCAGCCCCGCCC
>JBAUOO010000270.1:0-9185 GCA_049579785.1 Steroidobacteraceae bacterium | reverse complement strand
GCCGCGGCCGCAGGTCTTGCCCTGGCCCGCGGAGGCGCCGCGCCCCACGCGCAGGCGCGGCCGGCTGGCGCCTGGGGCGGGCTTGAGTGTGTTGAGTCGCATGTGCTTGAAACCTTTCTCTAGCTCGAGCGCTCGACCTTGAGGAGGTGCCCCGCGGTATGGATCATGCCGCGATTCTCCGGCGTGTCGGCGATCGAGACGGTCTGACGGATGCGGCGCAGCCCAAGCCCGCGCGCGCTCGCCGCAATATGCGCAAGCTGACCGTGCAGGCTCTTGACGAGCGTCACCTTGAGCTCCTGGCGTTGTGCTGCGTTCATGCGCGTCAGCCCGTGATCTCGTCCAGACTCTTGCCGCGCTTGGCCGCGATCTCCTCGGGTGAGCGGATCTTGGCGAGCGCGTTCACCGTCGCGCGCACGACGTTGATCGGATTGCGCGAGCCGTAGCTCTTGGCGAGCACGTTGCGCACGCCCGCGCACTCGAGCACCGCGCGCATGCCGCCGCCGGCGATGACGCCGGTGCCTTCCGAGGCCGGCTGCATGTACACGCGCGTCGCGCCATGCGCACCTTTGACCGCGTAATACAGCGAATCGTTTCGCAATGCGACGTTCACCATGCTCTTGCGCGCCTGGGTCATCGCCTTGGAGATGGCCACCGGCACCTCGCGCGCCTTGCCGAAGCCGAAGCCCACGCGTCCGGCGCCATCGCCCACCACCGTGAGCGCGGTGAAGCCGAATTGCCGGCCGCCCTTGACGACCTTCGCCGTGCGATTGACCGCGACCAGCTTCTCGAGGAGCTCGTCACCGGCCTGGTTCTTGTCCGCTCTTGCCATATGTATTGCTGATACCTTGGCGTGATTAGAATTCGAGGCCCGCTTCGCGAGCGGCCTCGGCGAGCGCCTGCACGCGCCCGTGATACTGGAATCCTGCGCGATCGAACGCGACCTTATTGATGCCCGCGGCCTGGGCGCGCTGCGCAATGGCGCGGCCGACCGCCTTGGCGGCATCGACGTTGCCCGTGCCCTTCAGACCCTGGCGCACCGCCTCCTGCAGCGTCGAGGCCGAGGCGATCACCGTCGCGCCGGCGGGGTCGGTGACCTGCGCATAGATGTGACGCGGCGTGCGATGCACCGTGAGGCGCGCGATGCCCAGATCGCGGATGTGCGCGCGTGTCTTGACGGCGCGGCGCAAACGCCGGTGCTTCTTGCTGGTGCTCACTTCTTCTTCCCCTCTTTGAGGGAGATCTTCTCGTTGGCGTAGCGCACGCCCTTGCCCTTGTAGGGCTCGGGGGGCCTCACGTCGCGGATTTCCGCGGCCACCTGCCCGACCTTCTGGCGATCGACCCCCTTCACGATGATCTCGGTCTGGCTCGGAGTGTCGATGCTGATCCCTTCCGGGATCGGGAAATTCACCGGATGGGAGAAGCCGAGCGTGAGATTGAGCGACTTGCCCTGCACCTGCGCGCGAAAGCCCACGCCCACGAGCTCGAGCTTCTTCTCGTAGCCCTTGGTCACGCCCCGCACCATGTTGGCGAGGTGCGCGCGCGTCGAGCCGGCGAGCGTGCGCGGCAGACCGGGATCGGCGTACTGGACCTCGAGGCGCTTCTCCGCCTGCACGACGCTGACGCCCGGGCCCAGGGCGAGGCTCAACGAGCCCTTCGCCCCTTTGAGGGTCACCGAGCTTCCCGCCACCGTGGCGGTCACGCCCTGCGGCAGCTCGACCGGCGCTTTGGCAATTCTCGACATGGTCTCTCCGCTACGCCACGATGCAGAGCACTTCGCCGCCCTGTCCGATCGAGCGCGCCTGCCGGTCGGTCATGACGCCCTTCGGGGTGGAGACGATCACCGTCCCCATGCCGCCGAGGACCTTCGGCAGCTCGTCCTTGCCGCGGTAGATCCGCAGGCCCGGCCGGCTGACACGCTCCAGGCGGTCGATGACCGGACGGCCCTCGAAGTACTTGAGGCCGATGATGAGAACCGGCAGCGTGCGCGCGCCATTCTCCTCGTCGAGCCGGTAATCGGCGATATAGCCCTCGTCCTTCAGCACCTTCACGATGGCGGTCTTCAGCTTCGAGGAAGCGAGGCTAACCTCGGCCTTGCCCGCGGTCTGGCCGTTGCGGATGCGTGTCAGGAGATCGGCGATCGGATCGGTCATGCTCATGGGGCGCCCCTCACCAGCTCGCCTTCGAGAGCCCGGGAATCTCGCCGCGATTCGCGACCTCGCGGATCTTCACCCGCGAGAGCCCGAACTTGCGGTAGACCCCGCGCGAGCGCCCCGTGATCGCGCAGCGGTTGCGCCCGCGCGACGGGCTCGCATCCCGCGGCTGCGACTGCAGCTTCGCTTGCGCTGCTGCGCGCTCCTCGGGGGAGGTCTTGGGGCTGCGAATCAGCTCTTTGAGCTGGGCTCGCTTGGCCGCGTATCTTTTCACGATCTTGGCGCGACGCTTCTCGCGCTCGACCATGCTCGTCTTCGCCATAGGCGTACCGGTTTCCTCTTACTTCCGGAAAGGGAAGTTGAAAGCCTCGAGCAGCGCTCGGCCCTGACGGTTGTCCCTCGCCGTCGTCGTAATGGTGATGTCCATGCCCCGGATCTGATCGATCTGGTCGTACTGGATCTCGGGGAAGATGATCTGCTCCTTGACACCGAGGCTGTAGTTGCCTTGGCCGTCGAAAGAGCGCGGCGAGACGCCGCGGAAGTCGCGGATGCGGGGCATCGCGATGCTGATGAGCCGGTCGAGGAACTCGTACATCCGAGCTCCGCGCAGCGTCACCTTGCAGCCGATCGCAAGCCCCGCCCGGATCTTGAACGAGGCGATTGCCTTGCGTGACTTGGTCACGAGCGGCTTCTGGCCGGTGATCTTGGTGATGTCGGCGACCGCCGCATCCATCACCTTCTTGTCCGCGACCGCTTCGCCCACGCCCATGTTCACCGTGATCTTGGTGATGCGCGGCACCTCCATGGGATTTTTGATCCCGAGGTCCCGCTGCAGGCGGGTGAGGACCTGCTCGCGATAGTATTGCTGTAGCCTGGCCATACGCTTGATTTCCGCCCGGCGCTTACGCGTCGAGCATCTCTCCGTTGGACTTGAAGAAGCGCACCTTCTTGCCGTCGGTCAGGGTCTTGAATCCGACACGGTCCGCCTTCTTGGCGCCCGGATTCCAGATGGCGACCTTGGAGGCGGGGAGCGGCATCTCCTTCTCGACGATGCCGCCGGGCTTGCCGGCCTGGGGATTCGGCTTGGTGTGCTTCTTCACCATGTTGACGCTCTCGACGAGCACACGGCCGTCGGCGAGCACCTGGATGACCGCGCCTTTGCGGCCCTTGTCACGGCCGCTCAGCACGACGACGTTGTCGCCCCTTCTGATCTTGTTCATCAGAGCACCTCCGGTGCCAGCGAGATGATCTTCATGAACTGCGAGGTGCGCAGCTCGCGCGTCACGGGCCCGAAGATGCGGGTGCCGATCGGCTCGAGCTTGTTGGTGAGCAGCACCGCCGCGTTGCCGTCGAAGCGGATGAGCGAGCCGTCCGCCCGCCGCACGCCGCGCCGCGTGCGCACCACCACCGCGTCGTACACCTCGCCTTTCTTCACCTTGCCGCGCGGAATCGCGTCCTTGACGCTCACCTTGATGACATCGCCCACGGTCGCGTAGCGCCGGCGCGTGCCGCCGAGCACCTTGATGCACATCAGGGTGCGCGCGCCGCTGTTGTCGGCGGCATTGAGCATCGTCTGAAGCTGGATCATGTCGGCATCCCCTTCAACGCGCCGCGGCCTTCTCGAGCACCTCGACCAGCCGCCACGACTTGCGCCGCGAGAGCGGCCGGCAGGGCGCGATGGTCACGAGATCGCCGATGTGGGACTCGCCATTCTCATCGTGAGCGAGGAGCTTGGTGGTGCGCCGCACGTACTTGCCGTAGGTGGGGTGCTTGATCAGCCGCTCGATCTCGACGGCGACCGTCTTCTGCATCTTGTCGCTCACCACGCGCCCGGTGAGGGTGCGCGAGCCCTTGGCTTTGGCGGCCGCCGGCGTGGTGTTGGTCTCGTTCTGGCTCACTTCTTCTCTCCACCCGTCCTGCGCGCCTGGCGCAGCACGGTCTTCACGCGCGCGATGTTGCGTCGTGCCGCCTCGAACTGGTCGGACTTCGGCGCCTGGCCCGTGGCGCGCTGCATGCGCAGGGAGAACTGCTCCTTGCGCAGCTTCATCAACTCATCGGCGAGCTCGGCTGGCGAGGACTTCGCGAGCTTCTCGCGGTAGTGCTTGATCTCTCCGAGCTTCATTACCGAACCTGCCGTTTGACGAAACTGGTGGACACCGAGAGCTTCGAGCCTGCGAGCCGGAACGCCTCGCGGGCCGTGGGCTCATCGACACCCTCCATCTCGAAGAGGACCTTGCCCGGCTGCACGCGCGCGACGTAGTACTCGACGTTGCCCTTGCCGCTGCCCATGCGGACCTCGAGCGGCTTCTTGCTGATCGGCACGTCGGGGAAGACGCGGATCCAGATCTGCCCGCCGCGCTTGACGTAGCGCGCCATCGCGCGGCGCGCCGCCTCGATCTCACGCGCCGTCATGCGGGCGCGGCTCGTGGCCTTCAGGCCGAACTCGCCGAAGGAAACGTTGCTGCCGCGATGCGCCAGGCCGGCGTTGCGGCCCTTGAACTGCTTGCGGTACTTGGTGCGTTTGGGCTGCAGCATCGCCGCTCCTTACGCCTGCGCCGGCGCTTCGGCCGCAGGCGCGGCCGGGGGCGCCGCGGCGGCGGGCGCCTGAGGCGGCTGCTGTTGCGTAGCGGGGGTCTCGCCTTCGGCGGACTGCTTCTCGAGCTCGGCCTTGTCGAACACCTCACCCTTGAAGATCCACACCTTGACGCCGATCACGCCGTAGGTGGTCCTCGCTTCCGAGAGACCATAGTCGATGTCGGCACGGAAGGTATGCAGCGGGATGCGGCCTTCGCGGTACCACTCGGTGCGGGCGATCTCGGCGCCGTTCAGGCGCCCCGAGACGCGGACCTTCACACCGAGCGCGCCGCTTCGCATGGTGCTCATCACCGCGCGCTTCATCGCGCGGCGGAACATCACGCGCTTCTCGATCTGCTGGGCGATGCTGTCGGCGACGAGCTGCGCATCGAGCTCGGGCTTGCGGATCTCGGCGATGTTGAGGCGCACGTCGGTGACGGCCATGCCGAGCAGCTGCGCGGTCTCCTGACGCAGCTTCTCGATGTCCTCGCCCTTCTTGCCGATCACGATGCCGGGACGCGCGGTCTGGATGGTGATGTTGACCTTCTTCGCGGCGCGCTCGATCTGGATGCGACTCACGGAAGCCTCGGCGAGCTTCTTCTTCAGGAACTCGCGCACGCGGAAATCGGTGTGCACGTGCGCGGGGAACTGCCGCCGGCCGGCGAACCAGCGCGAGCTCCAGTCGCGCGTGATGCCGAGCCGCATGCCGATCGGATTGACCTTCTGACCCATGGGCTAATCCTTCTTGCCGTCGCTCACCGCGACGGTGATGTGACTGTTGCGCTTGATGATGCGCGCGCCGCGACCCTTGGCCCGCGCGGCGAAGCGCTTGAGCACCGGAGCCGCATCGATGTGGATCAGGGAGACCTTCAGCTCGTCGATGTCCGCGCCGTGGTTGTGCTCGGCGTTGGCGACGGCGGCCGCGAGCACCTTGTGCACGAGCGCCGCGCCCTTCTTCGGCATGTATTGCAGCGTCGCGAGCGCGTTGCCCGCGGGCTTGCCGCGCACGACATCGGCCACCAGCCGGCACTTCTGCGGCGAGATGCGCGCGTGGCGCAGCTTGGAGATCACTTGCATGTCAGGTCGCCGCCTCGACCTTGCGGTCGCCGGAGTGGGACTTGAAGATGCGGGTCGGCGCGAATTCGCCCAACTTGTGGCCGACCATGTTCTCGGTGACGAGCACCGGGATGTGTTGGCGACCGTTGTGCACGGCGAGCGTGAGGCCGACCATCTCGGGTGTCACCATGGAGCGGCGCGACCAGGTCTTGATGGGCTTGCGGTCGTTCCTCGCCGCGGCCACCTGCACCTTCTTGGCGAGGTGCAGATCGACGAAGGGACCCTTCTTCAGTGAACGTGGCATGTGACTCGAGGCTCCCGCTAGCGAATCCGGTTCTTGCGACGCTGCACGATCATGTTGTCGGTGCGCTTGTTGTTGCGGGTCTTGAAACCCTTGGTGTTCCAGCCCCAGGGCGAGACCGGATGCGGATTGCCCTGGCCGGACTTGCCCTCACCGCCACCGTGCGGGTGGTCGACCGGGTTCATGGCAAGGCCGCGCACCGTCGGACGTATACCGCGCCAGCGCTTGGCGCCCGCCTTGCCGTAGCTGCGCAGGTTGTGCTCATCGTTGCCGACCTCGCCGATGGTGGCGCGGCAGTCGATGTGCACCTTGCGCGTCTCGCCCGATTTCAGGCGCAGGTAGGCATAAATGCCCTCGCGCGCCGTGAAGGCGACGGAGCTGCCGGCGCTGCGGGCGAGCTGACCGCCCTTGCCCGGCTTCATCTCGACGTTGTGGATGGTGGAGCCCACCGGGATGTGGCGCAGCTGCATGGCGTTGCCCGCCTTGATGGGCGAGTCGGCGCCGGAGCGGATCTCTTCGCCCGGATTCACGCCCTTGGGCGCGAGGATGTAGCGACGCTCGCCGTCGGCATACCTCACGAGCGCGATGTGACCGGTGCGGTTGGGATCGTACTCGAGCCGCTCGATGATGCCGACGATGCCGTCCTTGTCGCGCTTGAAGTCGATGGTGCGGTACTTCTGGCGCGAGCCGCCGCCGTGATGGCGTGTGGTGATGCGCCCGGCGTGGTTGCGCGCCCCGGTCTTCGCCTGCGAGCTCGTGAGCGGCAGGTACGGGCCGCCCTTGTAGAGGTGCGAGCGGTCGACCTTGACGACCGTGCGCGTGCCGGGCGATGTGGGCTTGTATTTGATCAGCGCCATATGGAATTTCCCGATCAGCCTCGCGCCCGTGCTTCGTAGTCGATCGACTGTCCCGCGGCGAGGCTCACGTACGCCTTCTTCCAGTCCTGGGTGTGGCCGGCGTGCCCGCCGAAGCGGCGCGACTTGCCGGGCTCGTTCACCACCTGGACGCCCGCGACCTTGACTTCAAACATCAGCTCGACGGCCTTCTTGATGTCGGTCTTGGTGGCGTCGCGGCGGACGCGGAAGGTGTACTGGTTGTGGTTCTGCATCGCGAGGGAGGCTTTCTCCGTCACGTGCGGGGCGATGAGAACGCTCATGAGCTGTTCGCGGTTCACTGCAGACGCTCCTCCAGCAGCTTCACGGCCCCTACGGTCATCAGCACTTTGTCGTGACGCGCGAGCGACACCGGATTCAAGGCGGAGACCTCGAGCACCTCGACATGCGGGAGATTGCGCGCCGCGAGGAAGAGCTTCTCGTCGGTCGCCTCGAGGACGATGAGGACGCTCTCGAGCGACCAGGCCTTGAGCTGACCGGCGAGGAGCTTGGTTCTAGGCGCCTCGAGCGCGAACCCGTCGGTCACGACCAGACGCTCGGTGCGTGCGAGCTCCGACAGCATCGAGCGCAACGCGCCGCGGTACATTTTGCGGTTCACCTTCTGCTCGAAGCTGCGAGGCTTCGCCGCGAAGGTCCTGCCGCCCCCCACCCAGATGGGCGAGCGGTTCGAGCCGGCGCGCGCCTGGCCCGTGCCCTTCTGGCTCCACGGCTTTCTGCCGCCGCCGCTGACTTCCGCGCGCGATTTCTGCGCCTTGGTGCCGGCACGGCCGGCGGCGCGATAGGCGGTGACGACCTGGTGGACCAGCGCCTCGTTGAACTCGTGACCGAAGGCCGCCTCGGACACCTGGAGCTCGGCGGCTCCGCTGACCATCTTGAGCTTCATGGCGCCTTACTTCTTCGCCTGCTTCATCGGATTGGCCGAGGGTGCCGAGCCGCCCTTGGTCGGCGCGACCGTCTTGCGCAGCGCCCGGCGCGCCGCCTTCAGCGACGGACGGACGATGACCTGGCCGCCCTCGGCTCCCGGTACCGCGCCGCGGATGAGCAGCAGATTGCGCTCGGCATCCACCTGCACGATCTTGAGGTTCTCGGTGGTGCGGCGCACGACGCCCATGTGGCCGGACATGCGGCGGCCCTTGAAGACGCGGCCCGGAGTCTGGCGCTGCCCGATCGAGCCGGGCGAGCGGTGTGACACCGACACGCCGTGGCTCGCCGGCAAGCCACCGAAATTGTGGCGCTTCATCACGCCCGCGAAGCCCTTGCCGAGTGTGGTGCCGGTGACGTCCACCGGATCGCCCGCCTTGAAGAGGTCGACCTTGACCTCGGTGCCGGGCTTGAAATCGCCGCTCTCGCCCTCCGCGAGGCGAAACTCCACCAGCGCCTGGCCCGGGGCCACACTCGCCTTCGCGAAGTGTCCGGTGACGGCTTTGGAATACAGCTGCGGCCGCCGGGTGCCATAGGTGACCTGCACGGCCCGATAGCCGTCCTTGTCGGGCGACTTCACCTGCGTCACGCGATTGGGTAGAACCTCGATCACGGTGACCGGAACGGTCTCGCCCGCGTCGGTAAACACCCGCGTCATGCCCGCTTTGCGGCCGACGACTCCGATTGCCATTGCTTATGCCCGCTGTTCAGTTGGACTCGGCAACGGGCGGGGGGACGACCGGAGAGGGGCGCAAGGAACGCTGCGCCGGCTTCTCGAGTGGTCTTGGAGCTCAAGCCAGCCCCAACCTCGCCCGATGCGAAGGGGCGCGAAGTATAGTCGCGCCCCGAATTCAAATCAAATCAGCTCAATTGAGCTTGATCTGGACGTCCACCCCGGCCGGGAGCTCGAGCTTCATGAGCGCATCGACCGTCTTATCGGTGGGGTTCAGGATGTCCATCAATCGCTTGTGGGTGCGCAGCTCGAACTGGTCCCGCGCATCCTTGTCGGCATGCGGAGAGACCAGCACGGTGAAGCGCTCCATCTTGGTCGGCAGCGGCACCGGACCGCGCACCGTCGCTCCGGTGCGCTTGGCGGTCTCGACGATCTCGCGCGCCGAATTGTCGATCAACCGGTGATCGAAGGCCTTGAGTCGAATGCGGATGTTCTGATTGGTAGCCATGTCAGGTTCACTTCAAAATCTTGGCGACGACGCCGGCGCCGACGGTTCGGCCGCCCTCGCGGATCGCAAAGCGCAGCCCCTCCTCCATCGCAATCGGGCTGATCAGCTC
>JBAUOO010000269.1:0-15582 GCA_049579785.1 Steroidobacteraceae bacterium | reverse complement strand
TCGGGACATGACACACCTCGATTGAGCCAAGTCGGGTTCTGGAGCTGCCAAGCGGCAGATGGACGAACCCCAACCGGCTTCAGGCGGTCATGGACGCAGCGCGGAGGTATGAGGAATCAGCAGAAGGGATATGCACGCATTACCGGCCGGCCCAGCGCGTGAAGCGGCTGGGGGCCCGTAAATCGAGAGGCGCGCGCGTGCGGATGCATAGGCCGGACTTTATCAACTGACCAACAGCCGCACAAGCAGCAAGCGGGGACCCCCAGCGCCTTCGGTGCTCGCGGATTCACCCGTTACCTTTGGCGCGACCGTCGCTGCGCTCGCAACGTTGGCGCCGAAGAGACCCCGATCACCGCCGCCTCCGCCGAGACTTCGACCTCCTACTGGGCCGTGGGTGGACCTGGAATATCGAGACTCGTGGAGATGCCGGAGACCCCGCCCGGGGTCCATAGCGTCACGGTCGCCGGCCTGCAGGACAGGCCTGCAAGCGGTATCTTTACGACCTCCGTATAGCTCTTTGTCGCTGCATCGTTCCCCTGGTCATCGAGAACGTCGACCTCGATGACCCGGTGCGCCGGCTCATGCAGCTGATCGACGATTTTGCGACAAGGGCCCCACTGAATGGAGAAGTGATGGTTGGGGTTGGTACCGTCATAGAGCACGGTAACGATCAGTTGATCGCTGTTCGGATCGTAGTGCACAGGCCCGAAGGCGTCTGCCATTACCGGAACGCTGACGCCGGCCGTGGCGGCCGCGAATATAATCAGCGTGCCAGACATCCACTTCCGTCGAAACGCGCTCACTCGCATAAACATTCACCCATGATCTGAGCTCGCCTTGCGAGGCAGTAAGCTTACTCCAATCACGGTCGGCCGAATGTACAGCGGCGCGCGGCGTGAGGTGCGTCCCAGTCATGGGGACGGTCGGCACAGCCCGCGCGGCTCGCCATCGGGCCAGGTCCGGACCGTGGGTGCAACGCGGTCGAAGAGGTGGCCGTTCGGTCCGGGAAGGCGCCCGACGACGCAGCCGAACATGCCCAGCGTGACGATGCAGTGATCGCCCAGGCGAAGGTACGGCAGCCAATGGTCGATCAGGCCTACTCGTGTCGGTTCCGGATCCCAGGCGAATTGCGCTTGCGGCTCGCAGTCGCGGTAGGGCGAGCTCGGGTGCTCGCCGGAGCCGGGACGCACCTTCGTCCCGCGTCTGCTCGTCAACGCGCGCGCCACCTCGGCGGCGGCTTCATGCCAGCCGAGCCTCGGGCGGTAGGGAGCCGGGACGATCGGCGCCGGCTGTGGCATCGCTGGGGCAGGCGTGCGGGCGCCGGTCGGTCTGCGCGACCTCCCGGGACGTCGGCGTGTCGTTGCACGCGTGGGTGCACGCGTTTTCGGGCGTTGCTGAGGCAGGCTGAGAAGATAGAGGATCCCCGTGCGCACGATCTCCTGTGGCGGGCTGGCTTTGGCGCCACGGTCGGCGCGTAGAAAAAGCAGAATGAGCAACCCATGAACGACCAGCACCGCACTCGCCGCGGCGACGCGCCCGGACGGCCGATTTGATCGCATCCTTTCTCCGACAGGTGACCCCTCGCGGTGTTCCCCACGCCTGCCTCAGGGCCGCGTTGCCGCAGCGGTCGATCCTCATCGAGGCGCGATGGATTCCGCTGCGGCGGCCGCGAACTGTCGTTGGTAGAGCTCAGCGTAGAGGCCGGCCTCGGCCAGCAGCTCACGGTGCGTCCCACTCTCCACGATCCGACCGTCCCTCAGAACAAGAATCCGATCGGCCCTGATCACGGTAGACAGCCGATGGGCTATCACGATCGACGTGCGGCCGGTGAGTGCCTGCTCCAAAGCCCGTTGGATCGCCGTCTCCGAGGCGGAATCAAGATGAGCGGTGGCTTCATCCAGGATGACCAGATCCGGCGCCTTCAGCAGCAGGCGTGCGATCGCCAGACGCTGTTTCTCGCCGCCGGAGAACCGGTAGCCGCGCTCGCCCACCATCGTGTCGAGCCCATCCGGCAACGCGTCCACCGCCTCGAGGATCTGCGCATCGCGTAAAGCGGCGCGGATCTCCTCATCGCTTGCCTCGGGCCGCGCATACTGAAGGTTCGCGCGCAGGGTGTCGTGAAAGAGGTGCGCATCCTGCGTCACGACGCCGATGCGCGCTCGCAAGGACTCGAGCGCGGCATCACGGATGTCGACGCCGTTGAGGCGCACGGATCCGCTCTGCGGGTCGTAGAGCCTTGGTATGAGATGGGTGATGGTGGTCTTTCCCGATCCTGAAGGACCAACGAGTGCCACCAGCTGCCCCGGCTCGGCGTTGAAAGTGATGTCATGGAGCACGGTTCGCCGCTCCCGCTTTTCGGGAACGGCGCTCGACTCGAGCGAGGCCAGGGAAACCTCGGCGGCGGAGGGGTAATGAAAAGACACGTGATCGTAGGTCAGCCGGATCGGTCCGCCTGGGATCATGAGGGGCTCGGAGATCTCGCGAATCATCGGCTGCAGATCCAGAACCTCGAAGATCCTCTCGAAAGAGACGAGCGCGGTCATGACGTTGACCTGCACGTTCGAGAGCCCCATGAGCGGGGCATACAAGCGGCTGAGCAGCGACACGATCGCCACCACGGTGCCCAGATCGAGGACATGCTGGGTCGCCAGGACGCCTCCCCATCCATAGGCGAGTCCGGTTGCGAGCGTTGCGGTGAGCATCAATCCCGTGGCATTCATACGCCCGTACAACCCCGCCTTGATTCCGGTTCGCGACAGCGCCTGCGCTTTGACCTCAAACGCCTGAGCGTCCTCCCCGGGCCGGCCGAACAGCTTGCTGAGGAGCGCTCCCGCCACATTGAAGCTCTCCACCATCGCGCTCGCCATGCCTGCGGTTGCCGTCAGAGTCTCGCGCGTGACCTCCCGGATTCGCCGGCCCCAGTAGCGGGCGGGGAGCACGAAAGCCGGCAGAAGGACGAGGATGATGAGCGTAATCCGCCACGACAGGGCAAACAGCGCGCCGAAGGTCAGGAATACGGTCACTGAGTTGCCGGCCAGGTTTGAGAGAACATCCGTGAAGGCGCTGCGTGCGCCGCTCGCGTCAGTCACGAGCCGCGTCACCAGGGCCCCGGTCTGCGTCCGCGAGAAAAACGCGAGCGGCATGCGCTGGATGTGATCGAACAACTTCGTTCGCAGCGAGACCACGACCTCGGCGCCCACGCGTGTCGCCAGATACGTCTGACCGAGGCCGAGCGCGGCATCGATGACGCCGAGGCCCGCGATCAGAACGGCCAGTCGCACGATGAGCGCTACGTCGTGCTTCAGGATTCCCTCATTGATGATCGCGCGATAGATGAGCGGATATGCGATCCCGATGGAGGAGTCGAGGACCACGACGATAAGGAACAGGAGCAACTTGCGAGCGTGTGGTGCGGCAAGCCCCAACGTGCGACGGACGGTGGCCCATTTGATCTTCTGCGGCGCCGGCACGATGATGTTGGCGAGCGCGGAGCCGGGTGTGCGGGCGAAGGCGCTCATCCGAGCGTGCCCCTCTCAGGGGTGCACGCCGGTTGCGCGGCCCCTGCCGCGCCTTCAGCGATGCTGCAGACGCAGGCTTTGCCAGGAGCCATCGGCCGTCCAGCCGCCATCCACGGCGATCGCCTGACCGTTGATGAAACCGCTCGCGGCGGGGTCCGCCAGAAAACTCACCGCATTCGCGATGTCCTCGGGCGAGGCGAAGCGGCCCATGGGGACCCGGTCGGTGATGTCGGCATCCGTATAGCTGCCGCCCGCCTGGTCCGCCGCGTCCATCTGCGTTTTCACCCAACCGGGGCAGACGGCATTGCAGCGTACGCCGCGCCCGCCCCACTCGGCCGCCAGCGTGCGAGTCAGGCCGATGAGCCCGTGCTTGGAGGCGTTGTAGGCGACCCGGTCGGCGATGCCGACCAGGCCTGCGATGGAGGCGATATTGATGATGCTTCCGGAATTCTGGGCGAGCATGACCGAACCTGCCGCGCGCGCGACGATGAATGCTCCGAGGAGGTTGATGTCGAGTACGCGGCGGAACTGCTCCACGGAGGTATCCTGTGCCCGGACGATGCAGCTCACCCCGGCGTTGTTCACCAGCACATCCAATCGCCCCCAGCGCGCGACGATATGTTGTACACCCGCCTCGATCGCGTGCTCGTCGGCGACATCGCCGAGGAGCTCGAGGGTTTCGCATCCCCTGCCGCGCAGGGAGGTCAACGTCTCCGTCGGAGTGCGGACGTCGTTCAGGGCGAGCGCATAACCGCGGGCCCCCAGAGTCTGCGCAATGCTCCGTCCAATGCCCTGCGCTGCGCCGGTGACCAAAGCCACACGTCTGGATTCCACCGCCCCTCCGAATTCCCCGTGCACCGTCATCGAGTATACAGCGGCCGGCGAGCTGCCGGTTTCATCGCGAACCGCACGCGCTCGATCGCGCTGATGTTCAAGCATCCCTCAGGGCCGCCGCGATCGGCATGCGCGCCGCCTTAAGCGCCGGATACAGTGCTCCGAGCAACCCCATGCCAATCGCCCACAGGACCGCCTCGAGCATGATCAAGCCGGTCACCACGAAGTGGAAGAAAACCTGCGGCGTGCTCGTGCTCACCGCCAGCTGCGCCCCGACCCCGAGGGTGCTCGCCGCAAAGCCGTTCAAGCTCGCGTACACGACCGCGGTACCCGCGATGCCCCCTGCCGCTCCCAACAGCAGTCCTTCGAGGAGCGTGGCGGCGAACACGATGCCATGCGGATACCCCAACGCGCGCAGCATCGCCACCTCGAAGCGACGGCTTTCCACCATGACCAGCAGCGTACTCATGGCGCCGAACACCGCCGCAGCGGCCATCATCGCGGTGAAGAAGCCGCCGACTCGGGTGATGAGTCGGCTCATGCCGGAAGCCTGTTGCGCGTAATAGGTGCCCACCCGCATCGGCTGCAGTGCAAACTGCGCATCCCGAGCGAGCGCCCGGGCGAATGGCGCGAACGCGCCGCCCGATGTCAGTTCGACATAGAGCGAGGAGTAGGCCTTGCGATGATTCTCGGCTCCCTGGAGCGACCCGAGGCTGGTCCATGCCTCGGAGGAGAAGAATTGCGAGCCGGCGGTGAAGACCCCCACGACGGTCCAGATCCTGCCTTCGGCCAACATGCGGCTGCCCGGAGCCAGGTCTCGGAAGTTGCGCTGCGCCGCCGAACCGACGACGATCTCGTCGAGGCCCGGCCGAAACCAGCGTCCGCGCACGACCCGCAAGCCCTTCTCGATGGTGAGCATGGTGGGCGCGACGCCTCGCAAGGTAATGCGCGCCGCGAGATCGCGATGCAGGTATCGCACCGGCAGGCTGCCGAGAAGATCCGCTGCGATGAGCGGCACGTCGCCTGAGCGGGCCACCCCGGGCGCCTGGGTCACATCCGCGACCGCGCCGCTCGGAACGCTGCTCCCCCACTCGCTGTCGCTGCCCTCACTCAACACGATCGCGGTCGTCTTCTGCGTCGCAAAATCGAAGATGTGGCGGTACCCGGCCGCCATGGCGAGCACCGCGGAGAGGATTGCGGCCACCGTGGCGAATCCCAGCACGGTGACCAGGGTATCGATCGGGCGCGAGGGCCACTCGCGGATCGCGGCGAGCGTCAGGCGCAGGACAGCCCGCACGGTGTTGGCAATGCGCACCGCTCAGCCCCTGCGCAGAATCCCGGCACAGTTCAGGTGCACGATCCGCAGCCCGGGCAGCACCGCGCAGAGGACCGCGAGACCCAGCGCGATGAGCGCGCTCTCGGCGAGCGCGGCGGGTGTCAGCGTGATGCCGGGAAGATGGAGTTTGGCCCCGGCAAGCGCGCGCACGAGCAGGAAGGCACCGAGTATGCCGATGATGGCGGCGGGGACGATCTCGAGGAGCGACTCGAGCAACACGAGCCACAGAAGGCGCAGGGGCGCGAACCCCACGGCCTTCAGCAGCGCAAATTCGCCGAGCCGTTCCGACACCGAGTGAATCAGGGTGTTGAAACAGATGAGGAAGAGACCGAACAGACTCGCCGCGATGACCACGAAGGTGAGTGCATTGACGTCGGCCAGCCGCTCTGCCATCCCCTGCAGCAGCGACTTGAAGCTCTGCGCGGTGAGAGGCGTCGCGCTGTTCGCGAACTTGAGCTCGATGGCGTGGGCCACCGCATCCGCCTGGCGTGCCTGCCTCACCTGGGCGAAGATGACGCTGACGGAATCGCTCCGGGCCCAGCGGCGGAAATACCCGAGATGCAGATTGACGTCGCTCGAGAAGCTGTCCCCATTGACCTTTGCGATCACCCCATCGACGTGAAAGGTGAGATCTCCCGGTGGCCGGCCCCGCATGGGGTGGAGAGTGACGGTTTGTCCGACACTCCAGCCGTACTGGCGCGCGGCAGCCGCATTCAACAGCGCCCCGGTACGATCGGAGAGCCAGGTCTCGGCCTGCGCGCGGGGGACGGCTCCCGAGCCGATCACGCCAAAGACATCGAGGAAGGCATGCGAAGAGGCCGCCTCCACCTCCACGGGATGGCGGTGCGCGCCGAAGAGCATGGCGGTGCCGGTCAATGCGACCGCCGAGCGCACCCCCGGGAACGTCTGCACCGTTGACAACACCCCGAGCGGGAGCTCGGATCTCCCGCCCGGCGATTCGAGCAGCAGCAAGTCGGCACCGGATTGGATGGGCCCGACCGCGAAGCCGTGGCGAATCGCGAGGAAAAAGCCGAGCAGCATGAATGCGACCAGCGTGGATAGCCCCGTGAGCAGGGTGCGCAGCCACCGCCGGCGCAAAGTCCCGAAGACGATTCGATTCATTACAATGACGTGGTGACGCCCGGCGAAGAATACACGAGCCGACTTGCCGCGAAAGAGGCGATTCTGCGCCAGCTCGAGGCGGTCCAGGAGCGTGTGGGCGAGGTGCGCCTGCTGCTCGCGGCGGTGGTGCTCGTGCTGGCTGGGCTCGCATGGGGCGAGCACTGGTTTTCACCGCTTTGGATGCTTGCGCCTGCCGCGGGTTTCATCTGCGCGGTCGCCTACCACGCCACGCTCCGTCCTCGCCACGCGCGGGCCGGCCGCGCGGTGGAGTTCTATCGAGGCGGGTTGGCCCGCCTGGAGGACCGCTGGGCGGGAATCGGTAATCGCGGCGAGCGCTTTGGCGACGTCCACCATGTCTACAGCGCCGATCTGGATCTGTTCGGAGAAGGAAGCCTTTTCGAGCTGCTCTGCGCCGCGCGGACCCGAATGGGCGAGGAAACCCTCGCTCGATGGCTACTGGCACCGGCCGCTGCCGGGGAAATCCGGCAACGTCAGGTGTGTGTCCTCGACCTGCGCGACCGTCTGGACCTGAGAGAGCGCATCGGGATCCTGGGTGGCGAGCGCGAATCTGCTCTCCACCCCGGGGGATTGCTCGCCTGGGCGGAGGCGCCTGCCGCGCTCGTCGCCGGATGGATCCGAATCGCCGCATACCTGCTGCCCGCCTTTCTTGTCGCATCATTGATCGCCGCAGACCTGACCGGTATCTGGTCGCCGGTCGCTCTCGTTCTTCTGATAGAAGCCCTGGTGTTGTACCGACTGAAGGGGCACGTGCAGCAGGTGCTCTTTCCCGCGGAGCGCGCCTTCGACTTCGATGGTCTGAAGACCTTCGCCGGATTGCTCCTCGAGATCGAGGCGGGGAAATTCGAGTCATCGCTCATGCGCTCGCTGGCCGATGGGATGACTTCCAATGGAGTCCGCGCGTCGGTTCGTGTCAGCCAGCTCGCCGCGCTGGTGATGCTGTCGGAGCAGCGGAAGAACCTCCTGATTGGCTGGGTCCAGGTCCCGCTGCTGTACCTGGTACACGTCGCGCTGAGCGCCGAGCGTTGGCGCCGCGCGTACGGAAGGTTCGTGCGAGAGTGGGTGGAGACGGTCGGGCGCTTCGAGGCGCTCTCATCGCTCGCCCAGTACAGCTTCGAGCATCCGGAGGCTTTTTTTCCCCGATTTGTCGACGGACGTGCATGTCTGCGGGCCGAGGCGCTCGGACATCCTTTGATCCCGCAGGCGCAATGCGTTCGCAATAGCGTGAATCTTTCGGATCCCACGCGACTCTGGCTGGTCAGCGGCTCGAACATGTCCGGCAAGAGCACGCTGCTGCGGGGCCTCGGCCTCAACGTGGTTCTGGCGATGGCGGGTGCGCCGGTGCGAGCGCAGGTCTTCGAGCTCACGCCGCTTCAGGTCGGCGCGAGCATCCGCATCAACGACTCGCTGCGCGAGGGCAGCTCGCGCTTTTACGCCGAGATCACCCGGCTGCGACAGTTGAAGGATCTCTCCGGCCGCGACCCACCGCTTCTCTTCCTCATCGACGAGATGTTGCAGGGCACGAATTCCAAGGATCGCCGCATTGGCGCGGAAGCGATCCTGGGAGCCCTTATCGAGGAAGGCGCCATCGGACTCGCTACGACGCATGATCTGGCGCTCACCGAGATCGCGGGACTCGGCGGCGGCGTCATGCGCAACATGCATTTCGAGGATCACCTGGTGGATGGGCAGATGCGATTCGACTACACACTGCGTGAGGGCGTCGTGACCAAGAGCAACGGGCTCGAGCTGATGCGCGCCATGGGGTTGCGGGTTTGAGCACGCAGCGATGAACTTCGTGCTTCCAGGGCTGCGGGCCGGCATCGCCGCCCGGCGACGAGGGCGAGGATTCCACGGTCGCCGGTGCTGGCGTGCATCCGAAGCGAACAGTCGGTGGAGTCGGGCAAGAGTCGCTATTTAGCCGAGGCCGAGGCGATATTGTCTTTCCTGTGCAACGGCGTGCGCTCACCACTGGTGGCGCTCGATGAGCCGTTCAGCGGAACCAACACCACGGAGAGAATCGCGGCGGCAAAGGTCGTGCTCGAAGCCTTGAGCGAGCATTCGTTGGTGCTGGCCACCACGCACGATGTGGAGCTGCAGGATTTGCTGCGCGGGCGGTTCGACATGTATCACTTCACCGAGAATCCGGAGCTGCCCAGTTTCTTCGACTATCGCCTGCGCAGAGGGCCCAGCAGAGAACGAAACGCGCTTCGGCTGTTGGCGAGGATCGGGTTTCCGCCTCACGTGATCCGCGAAGCGGATGCGTTCATTGCCGGGCGCAGTCCCCCCCACTTGACATTTTCCATCTCTTTCCAGCGCTGTCACGGTTTCGCGCCGCCGTCGGCGCGAACCGTGAGGTGAAGCCCGGCCCTCCCACCGGGCGCGTGACGGCCGTCGTCCGGGCGAGGATGCGTGAGTGCTACCGTGGCGCGGCAGCCTCGGTCGTGCGCCGGGGCGGGGGGCACGCCATGGTTTCCAAAACCCTACTGATCACGACCTGCGCATTGGTGCTGGGTGTTCACGTCTGGCACTCGCATGAGCATGCGGTGTTCGAACGCCAGCTCGAGGCCATGGCCGATGTCAACGGCTTCGTTCCCGTGGCGGCTCCCGTTGGCGCACGCGTTGGCACCGTGGTGATCCTCGCGCCGCTCAACTGCCCGCGAGCCGGCGCGCAGCGCGCGGCCGCCCTGGCGAAATACCTCACCGAGCACGGCATCCCCAATGTCCGATCGGCGCAATACGCGGTCTCCGGAGCCGCCGTGGACGCGATGCTGATGAAGGCGACCGCCGCGATCGCCACCGGCACGTTGCCGGTCGTGCTCCTCAACGGCCGCGGTGAAGACAATCCCGCGCCGTGGCAGGTCGCTGCCGAATACCGCAGCACCCAACGCTGATCGCGTTCAACATCTCGCCGCCGCCGCAGATGATCGCCGGCTGCATCATCGGAGCGAGTTGGGCGGCCGTTCGCTCGCTAAACTCCGTCTATGTCCCGTCGCATCGTTCTCACCACCCTGGGCTCACTGGGCGACCTGCACCCCTTCATTTCCATCGCCTCGCGACTCAGGGCCCACGGCCACGAGCCGATCATTGCGACCAGTCCGAACTTTCGGGAGAACGTCACGGTGGCCGGCATCGCTTTCCATCCGGTGGGGCCTCATCCTGATTCGATCATGCGCGATCTCGATATGGATCTCGCCCGGTTCGGGCACGCGGTCATGCGGGACACGATGTTCATCCTGGAAGCTGCCGTCTTCCCCTACCTGCAGCGTACATATGACGAGCTGCTGCCTGTCATCGACGGTGCGGACCTCGTGCTTTCGAGCTCGCTACTTTTTTCGGCCCGTTTCGCCGCCGAGCGACTCGCGGTGCCGCAGATGCTGGTCGCTTTGCAGCCGATGGTCTTCATCTCGGCCTACGACCCACCGGCCGTCAATCCCGCTCCCTGGCTCGCACCGCTACTGTTGAAGTTGGGGCCGCGGGCGACCCGCGCGGTATATGGCCGCGGGAAAAGAGTCGCAAGCCGGCGGGCAAGCGCCCTGTGCGCGTTTCGCCGGCAATTGGGATTGCCGGAGTCGGCGGGCAGTCCACTGTTCGAAGGCCAATTCTCCCGACACGGTACCTTCGCCGTCTATTCGAGCCTGCTGGCGGCGGTGCAGCCCGACTACCCGCCACACACGCTCGTGACCGGATTCGCGTTCTACGACGGCAGTGTCGCACCGATGCTCGAACCGGGCCTGGAGGCGTTTCTCGCGGCCGGCTCACCCCCGTTGGTATTCACGCTCGGGAGTTTCGCCGTGGAGTTCGCAGAGGACTTCTTTCGCATCGGGCTCGAAGCGGCGCGGGCGCTGCGGCTTCGCGCCGTCGCGCTCACGGGGCCGGGGCACACCGATGCGTATCAAACGTACCGCTCCGCGGAGATCTACATCGGCGACTATGCGGCGTACTCGCTCCTCTTTCCTCGGGCGCTGGCGATCATTCACCACGGGGGGATCGGCACCCTCGGCCAGGCGCTGCGTGCGGGCAGGCCGCAGCTGGTCGTCCCGCTGCTCAGCGATCAGTTCGATAATGCCGCCCGGGCTGCGCGTCTAGGTGTCGGGCGCACGATTCCCCGCAAACGCTACACCACGCGCCGCCTGCTAGCGGAGATACGACGGCTCGTGAGTGTCCGCGCCTACGCGACCAGAGCCCGGGAGGTCGGTGCCGTGGTCGCGGGTGAGCAGGGTGCCGAGCGAGTTGCCGAGGCCGTCGACAGATTTCCGGCTCGCTGACCGCTCGCCCGCAACCGCCCTTCCCAGGACCGGGGGGTTCTGGTATTAAGCCGCACCTATGAAGCCATCCACGACCGCGTCGCGCACACGGGGGTTCGCCGTACTGTTCCTCATCGAGATGTGGGAGCGCTTCGGCTACTACGGCATGACGGCCGTGGTGGTGCTGTTCATGGTGCAGAAGCTCGGGTACACCGACGATCGTGCCAATCTCACCTTCGGTGCCTTCAGCGCCATGGCTTACGCGGTGCCGGCAGTCGGTGGTTGGATCGGCGATCGGGTGCTCGGCAGCCGACGCACCACGCTTCTGGGTGCGCTTATTCTGGCGGCGGGTTATGCCATGCTGGCGATTCCCTACTCCGCGATGCTATTTCCCGCCTTGAGCGTGGTGGCGGTCGGCGGCGGAATCTTCAAGGCAAACCCCGCCAATTTGATTTCCAAACTCTACGAAGGGAACACCGCCAAAATAGACAGCGCGTTCACCATGTACTACATGGCGGTGAACGCCGGCTCGACGATGTCGCAGATCGCCACGCCGCTCATCGCCATCTGGATCGGTTGGCATGTGGCTTTCGCGGTGTGTGCCGTGGGTCTGGTGATCGGCATTTTGAATTTCCTGGTGATGCGCCGCTACCTGGCGCATGTGGGATCCGAGCCCGATTTCGAGCCGTTTCCCCTCAAGAGGCTGATCCTCGTCGTCGCGGGCGCGCTGGTCGCGATTCTCGCGGTCTCGGCCATCCTTCAGAACCTCGGCGTGGCCCGCGCCGTTGTCTGGCTGGCGTTCGTCACGCTGCTCGGGATTTTCGCCTATCTCATCGCGAAGGGCAGTCCTCAGGAGCGCAGGGGATTGTGGGCGATCGTCATTCTCACCGCGGAAACGATGCTCTTCTTCATCTTCTATCAGCAGATGTCCACCTCACTGACCCTCTTCGCCTTGCGCAACGTGTATCTGCATCTCGATATTCTGGGACTGCAGTACTCCGTGCCCGCCGGTCAGGTGCAGGCTCTCAATCCCATCTGGATTTTCATCCTGAGCCCGTTTCTGGCCTGGTTGTACAACCGGCTGAGCCGCGGACGGGGGGATTTCCACATCGCCTCGAAATTCGCTTTCGGCTTCCTGATACTGAGCCTGGGCTTTATTACCTACGGCCTCAGCGGGCGGTTCGCCGTCGACGGCAAAGTGGGCTTCGGCTGGATGGTCGGCGGTTACGGTCTGCAGTCGCTCGGCGAACTGCTCATCAGCGGTCTCGGGCTCGCGATGGTGGCGCGTTACGTGGGACCGCGGCTACGCGGCTTCATCATGGGGTCGTGGTTTCTCGCCGTCGGCATATCGCAGTACATGGGCGGCTTTGTCGCTACGTATGCAGCCGTACCGCAACTAGTGACCGATCCGGTGAAGACCCTCCCGCTCTATACCCACCTCTTCTATGGACTCGGTGTCGTGGCGGTTATCGGTACCTTGTTTGCGGCCGCGGTCGTGCCGCTCATGAAACGCCTGTCCGCGCGTGAGAGGGATGTCCTTCTCAACGCTCCGACGGATCCGATCCCCCCAGCGCCAGCTCCGTGAGCTCGGCATCAGTCGGCTGCTGCTGCTCGAGCGCCCCTTGCGCGCGCGATAAATAGGCCTTCGGCACGAGCACTTCCGTACCCTGCTCGAGGCCCGGGAAGGCGGCCAGGTTGCGCGCAACCGCGGGGATCGACTCCGACCTCAGAAACCCGATCAGCACATCGGCAGCGATGTGGCCGAGCGGTAGGGCCCGGTTTTGCGGCGCCGGCCGCGCGGCTGCCCGCGACGAACGGCGTAGAATCTGCGGCGGACGGGGTCGCCCGTAACGAGCCGGAGGCGTGGAGACGAGTGTCGCCGATCAAGAGGACATTCCGTGTCGAGCGCCCTTTGGCGACAGCGCTTCTTGCCGTGCTCCTCATGCCGGGCTCGCCGCGCTTTGCGCGGGCGGCCGACGCCCCTCTCGGGCCCGCTGTCGCGGCCGCGAAGGCGCCCGCAAATGCCCTGACGGCAATCCTCATCGTCGCCCAGAGTGTCGTGGAGGATCCGAACTTCAGCGGCTCGATCGTGGTCGTGATGAACAACCTCGCTCCGGCACCGGTCGGCGTCATTATCAACAGGCCGACGGCCATTCCCGTTTCGCGTCTCTTCCCGAAGCTCAAGCGCTTGGCGCACCTGCAAGACAAGGTGTACTTCGGCGGTCCGGTCGAATTCCGCACCGTGTGGTTTCTTCTGCGCGCCGATTCGGCGCCCAAGGGAGCGTTCCGGGTGTGCGAGGGGGTCTACGTGAGCTCGAGCCGGGATCTGCTGCTGCAGCTCCTCGACCGCAAGAAACCGATGCAAGGTCTGCGGATATTCCTCGGACATGCCGGCTGGGCACCGGGTCAGCTGCAGGCCGAGATCGAGGGCGGTGCCTGGGCCCCGCGACGCGCCGATGCCAAATCGATCTTCAACCCCGAGCCGCAGCTTCCCTGGCCCTCGCGGCACGGTGCCAAAGGCGGAATCTAACCGGCAGTCGCGGCACGGCCCCCATGCTGCTCGCGAGCCTCCTCGGCGTCAGCGCCCGCAAGACCTACCTGCGCGACGTCGCCACCGCCGCGGCCTCCACCCGCGCATACAAGTCGTAGGTATCGCTCGAGGTGATCTCGACATCGGCCCAGTCACCCGGCTGAAGCCCCTGCGCACGGGCAATTCTCACCACACCGTCGATCTCGGGTGCGTCCGCCTCGCTGCGTGCGACGGCGCCGTCCTCCCCCACCGAATCCACCAACACGCGCATCCGGGCGCCGACGCGGCGCGCGAGCCGGCGCGCGCTGATCGCGGCCGCGCGCTTCATGAAGCGCGCGTACCGCTCGTCCTGAACCTCGGCGGGCACATGCTCTCCGAGCGCATTCGCGGCGGCGCCTTCGACCGGCGAGTACTTGAAGCAGCCGACGCGGTCGAGCTGTGCCTGCTCGAGCCACCCGAGCAGCTCCTCGAACTCCGCATCCGTCTCGCCCGGGAATCCGACGATGAAAGTGCTGCGCAGCGTAAGATCCGGACATTGCTCCCGCCAGGATGCGATGCGCCGCAGCACGTTCTCGGCATGCGCCGGGCGGCGCATGCGCTTCAGCACCGAGGGGCTGCCGTGTTGGAAAGGGATATCGAGGTACGGCAACACACGCCGCTCCGCCATGAGCGGAATGACCTCGTCGACGTGCGGGTACGGGTAGACGTAGTGCAACCTTACCCAGATACCGAGCGAGCCGAGACCGCGCGCAAGGTCGATGAAGCGCGCGCGGTATTCCTCACCGCGCCAGATCCCGGGTGCGTAACGAATATCCGCACCGTAGGCGCTCGTGTCCTGGGAGATGACCAGCAGCTCCCTGACACCGGCGCCGGTGAGCCGCTCCGCCTCGCACAGAACCTCCTCGATTCCGCGGCTCGCGAGCTTTCCGCGCAGCGCGGGAATGATGCAGAAGCTGCATTTGTTGTTGCAGCCCTCGGCGATCTTGAGATAGGCGTAGTGGCGCGGCGTCAGCCGCACGCCCTGCGGCGGTACGAGATCGAGAAAGGGATCGTGTCGCGGCGGCAGGTGCTCGTGCACCGCGCAGATCACCTCGCCGTAACTCTGAGGCCCCGTGACCTTGAGCACGCGCGGATGCCGCTCGAGGATACGCTGCGGCCGGGCGCCGAGGCAGCCGGTCACGATCACCTTGCCGTTGCGCTCGAGCGCCTCGCCGATCGTCTGCAGGGACTCATCGATCGCCGCGTCGATGAAGCCGCAGGTGTTGACGACCACGAGATCCGCCTGCTCGTAGGTCGGCGAGACCTCATACCCCTCCGCCCGCAGCGTCGTCAGGATGCGCTCGGAATCGACCAGCGCCTTGGGGCAGCCGAGGCTGACGAAGCCGACCTTCGGAACCTGCTGGCGCGTAGGCGCGCGGCGCTGCATGGCGGAACGCGCAGACCGGCTCACTGCGCGAATACCGCCACGATCTCGGCTTCCCCGAGAGCCTCGACGGTCACGCGGGAGTCCACCTGCTCCGGCATCGCGCTCGCGTCGAGCCCGAGCTTGGCCACCCTGAGCGCATAGAGCATGAAGTGATAGTGGTGGCGGCTGCCGGAGGGCGGGCAGGGTCCGCCGTAGCCGAGGAAACCGAAATCGTTGCGTGTCTGTGTGGCGCCCCGCGGCAGCAGGCTCTTTGTCGGATCACCCGCGCCCGCGCGCAGCGACCTCACCGTTGCGGGAATATCGAATACCGCCCAGTGCCAGAAGCCGCCTTCGGGCACGTCGGAATCGAACACCAGGAGCGCGAAGCTGCGGGTGCCGGCCGGGGGGTGGCTCCAGGAAAGGGCCGGCGAAAGATTGCCGCCGCTGCAGCCGGAGTGGTCATAGACGTACCTCGACCCGATGGTCCCTCCCGGCGCGATATCTGGGCTGTGCAGCGTGAAGCTGGTGGCCGCCGCGTCGCCGGCCGGTTCGCGTGCGGCACCGGCCATCGC
>JBAUOO010000268.1:0-12457 GCA_049579785.1 Steroidobacteraceae bacterium | reverse complement strand
GCGGCGATCATGCCTCGCCGCGGCGCCGCCGCGGAGCCTCCTCGCTCGGGGGAGTGGCAAGGAGGCTCCCGAACGAGAGCCTAGAATTGATAGCCCACCGTGAAATTGACTTCTCGGCCCTCGTACGCCCGGCCGAGCACCACATCGCCGACGCCCACCTCCCCGCCAGTGATGCGCGCATTGCCTTCGGTCAGCGCGATCGCGTTCGTCAGGTTTGTCCCCTGCACGCGCAATTGCCAGTGAGTCGAGACGTCGGTGACCAGACCCGCGCTCACCATGTCGTAGGTTCCCAGGGGCTGCGTACCAGCCAGGTCGCTGTAGCGTTGGCCGACGTGCTCAAAGGTAACC
Organism: Steroidobacteraceae bacterium; assembly: GCA_049579785.1. GTDB lineage: Bacteria > Pseudomonadota > Gammaproteobacteria > Steroidobacterales > Steroidobacteraceae > 13-2-20CM-66-19. The sequence goes on along the minus strand of JBAUOO010000268.1, from coordinate 12,109 downwards.
CACGCCGTCAGATCGCCCCAGGGCGTCGCCGCGAAGTAGCTTGGCGTCACCCGGACCTGAAACTTCGGCTGGCGCTGCAGTGGCGCGCCGTTGATCGTCGCGCACTGCGCGACGCCGTAGAGGTTGGTATACGGAAGACAGGCATAGTCGTGGTCGTAGTGACCCTCCATGTAGTCTCCGACCACTCGCACCGTCAGCCCCTTGAGGGGCGTGACATAGCCGTTGAGATCGACACCGTTCGAGAGCGCGCCATACTCCCCGTACTCCCCCGGGATATTGACCCCCTCGATGGTCGTGGCCTGATAGCGTATCCCGTCGAACGTACGGTGATAGGCGCTGATGTCCACGAATGAGATGGAGGATTGGAACTTGAACCCGATCTCGTAGTTGCGGATCGTCTCCACAGGCGGATATACGTACGGCGCGTTCTTGTGCTGGTCGGCGATGTCGCTGAAGGTGGCGAAGTGATTGCCGGTATTGGCGCGCACGTAGGCGCTCATGTTGTGCGAGAGCTCGTAGTTCAGGCCGCCGGTGAACGTCGGCATCGTGTGGGTGTAATGCTCGTAGTCCCAGGTTCCGTTGCACACCGGCACGCTGTTGTCCCACAGGTCATAGATGGTCCCCAGCATTTCCTTGCTCGTGTTGCAGGTGCGCTGACGCTCATCGATGTACTCCAGACGTGCCCCGGCGTCGGCTAGCCATGGTCCGTCATGCCAGCTGTCGGAGAAATACGGCGCGACATTGCGCCCGTCACCGTGCTGCACGGGAGTGCTGTAGGTGCCATTGTCGTTGACGAAGCCCTGCGGGCTGGTCAAATCGTAGGTATTGCCGTTCTGCACATAACTCAGGGTGATCATCGTGGCGTTCGGCGTCGCCGTCATCAGGCCCTCATCGGCGATCGAGGTCTCGTTATCGGTGTAGTCCGCGAGATACAATCCGCCGGTCAGCGTATCCCCCGGGAAGAGCTCACGGCTCACGCGAAACTCGTCCGTGATGCTCTGGACCGAGTGCTGGATGAAGTGATAGCTCTGCTCGATGATGTTGGTCGAGAGAGGCACCGGCTCGCCGCTGCCGGCATACAGAGCCTGGATATCGTACGTCGCGGGGTCGTAGCCCAGGCCGCCATTGAGATTGTTCTTGTCCGTCGGGGTCGAGCCGCTGCACCAGCCGGCCGGCTCCGCAATATTGCAGCCGTAGAGAAACATGCTGAGCGGTCGCGGATTCTGGCCCGAGAACCAGCCGTTGGTATCCATGCCGCCGCCGTCGATGAGAAAGCCATTGTGCAACGCCCAGGCACCGATGTGCTGGTCGTAGCTGGAGCCCAGAAAGTACACCTGGCTGCCCCGTCCGTTTGCGAGGTTCGCGCCGAGAAAGCCGCCCATGGGATTGTTGAGCGTAACGTTCTGGGTGCCGTAGCCGTTGAACGTCGAGGTCAACGGATTGAACCCCGGATAGGGGCTGAAGTTGCCCGGTGTGCTTTCGATGAGCGGAAAGCCGGTGATGTACTGGTCCTTGTCATCGAGCACGCGCCCCCAGAAGGTGAGCGCCCCGCCCTCGAGGTCGTGCTTGAGCGTGCCCGTGAACTGACCGCCTTGGTCCGCGGGAAACTGCGATTGTCGGACGCCCTTCGACACGCGGTAGAAGCCTCCGATACTGCCATACCAGCCATCAGCGATCGTGAAGCCGTCGTAAGCGTCCCCGCGCCATTCCCCCTCCGTACCGTAAGTGGCGCTCACGGTGCCGCCCGGCGAGGTGTCGCCGGTCTTGAGGATGTAGTTGCCCGTTCCGCCCATCTGGCCGGGCCCGAACACCGCCGACGGCCCTCCCTGCACGATTTCGAGGCGGTCGACCGAGTCGTCCAGGCGGATAAACGAGCCCGAATCCAGGTAGCCGAGCATCGGAGAGCCGTAGACGGGCATGCCCATGATCATGTTGGTGAAGAACGGCGAGTCGCCACCGCTCGGGAAACCTCCCACGTAGATGTTGAGACCGGTCTCTCCGCCGGAGGACTCCGCCCAGATACCCGGCGCCAGCTTGAGGATGTCGGCGGCGCTGAGGGGGTTCGATTCCTTGATCAGCTCGTCATCGGCCGTGACCACGTTGTAGCTGGCCTGGAGCTGAGTGATCCGGGTGGCGGTGGCCGTCACCACGACCTCCTGCAGATTCTGCGATGTCTGCGCCGAGCCGCCGGTCTGCGAGCCAGTCGCCGCGGTCTGTGGCACGGCCGCGGCAGTCGGCCCGGCGGTGGATGGATTCGCGGCGTGCGCCGGCGCGGCGGCAAACGCGGCGCCGCCGAGAATGCCGGCAACGACCGCGGCGACGCTGCCCGTCCGTGTGATCCCGGATCGGGAAGCGGAAATCGGATCGCCGGAGAGGATGGTCGGCGGCCGTAGGGATCGCGCGCTCTGGCCGGACACACTGTTGGTTTTCATCGGCATCCACTCCCCAGCTGAGAGGCGCTGGAGCATACTGTAATGAAAATTTCGATGTCAACTGTATTGGAACAGTCATTTTGCTGACGACGGAGGACGGTGTAACGCTACCGCGCGATTGTTTCCATTCGACTACAATGCGATGACACGACACGCGGCGTCGACGAGCGGAGCCAGGTTGCACGGGACCGCGAGGAGTCTCCGCCACTGCAGCGCTCACGGTGAAGGGGGTTGGATTGAAACGGCTGAAGATGGGTCTCATCGGTCCGGGCTTCATCGCCGCCCAGCACATCGAGGCGGTGCGCCGCCTGGGTGACGTCGAGGTCGTGGCGATCGCCGGCTCGAGTCTCGAGGGGGCGCGGCGGCGCGCAAGCGAATGGTGCATCGAGCGCTCGTACGGCGATTACCGCGAGCTGATCGCGGACCCCGACGTCGACGTCGTTCACAACACAACGCCGAATCACCTGCACCTCGAGGTCTCGCTGGCAGCGCTTCAGGCCCGCAAGCACGTCGTTTCGGACAAGCCGCTGTCCGACAGCGCCGAGCACAGCCGCACGCTGTGGAAGACGGCGCGGAAGGCGGCCGTCGCCAACGTGGTGACCTTCAACTATCGCGGCAATCCGCTCGTGCAGGAAGCGCGCGTCATGGCTCGCCGGGGCGAGCTCGGCCCGCTCTGCTACGTGCACGGACAGTATCTTCAGGACTGGCTGGCCGATGAGCGGGTCTATTCCTGGCGGCTCGACCCGGCGCGCGGCGGTGCCAGCTCCGCGCTGCGCGACATCGGCTCGCATTGGTGCGACCTCGCCGAGCACGTCACCGGGTTACGCATCGAGGCGGTACTGGCCGATCTCGGCACGGTGGTGAGGCAAAGAGAGATCCCGCGTTCCGCGGCCGGAACCTTCGCACGCACCGCGAGGGGAGAGCGCCGCACGAGGCGAGTCCGGTCGCGCCGGATCCGCATCAGCAGCGAGGATCTCGCGACCGTGCTGCTGCGCTTTGGCGGCGGCGCGAAGGGCTGCGTGGCCATCGGTCAGGTGCTGCCGGGGCACAAGAACGACCTGCAGCTCGAAGTCTGTGGCCGCAAGGCATCGGTGCGTTGGTTGCAGGAGCGCCAGAACGAGCTCTGGGTCGGCCGATTCGGCGAACCGAGCAGCATCGTCGGCAAAGATCCCGCCATCCTCTCCGAGGAGGCCGCACGCTACGCGCATCTGCCGGCCGGACACCAGGAAGGCTGGGCCGACGCCTTTCGCAACGTGATTGCCGATGCATACCGGTGGATACGGGAAGGAGCGAGGCCGCAGGCTCGGCCTGCCGCGCTCGCCACTTTCGCCGACGGCTATCGCAGCGACCTGCTCGTCGAGGCGATGCTGGCGAGTCACGCCGCGGGAGGAGTCTGGCGGAAAGTGCCGTTGCCGGAGTGAGTGAACGACGGCTGGCGCTGTCGGAATGAGCATTCCACTGTTTTTTGACAGCGAAAATACATTGCAATAACCTGCCCGCCATGCGACTGCGGCCGACACACCAGCGTCCACTGCGACGCACCGGGCTCGCGCTTTGCCACTGAGGCGCCCTCCCGTGCTCGAGAACACCGTGAAGCTGCGGTTGAGCGTGATGCTGTTCATGGAGTTCTTCACCTGGGGCGGCTGGTTCGTCACCCTGGGAACCTTCCTCAAATACAACCTGCACGCCACGGGGGAGCAGCAAGCCCTCGCCTTCTCGACGCAGGCCTGGGGCGCCATCATCGCGCCCTTCATCGTGGGCCTAATCGCCGATCGCTACTTTCACGCGGAACGACTCCTCGGCCTCATTCACCTCGTTGGCGGCGGGCTGATGGTCATGCTCGCGCGGGCGCACGATTTCGCGCACTTCTATCCCTACCTGCTGGCTTACATGATCCTCTTCATGCCGACGCTGGCGCTCGTCAACGCGGTGTCTTTCCGGCAGATGGATGCGCCCGCGCGGGACTTCCCCAAGGTGCGCGTGTGGGGAACGATCGGATGGATCGTGGCGGGGCTCATGATCAGCTATCTGTTCAGGTGGGATGCCACCGCCGCACGCGGTGCGCTGCAGAACACCTTCATCATGTGCGCGGCGAGCTCCTTCCTTCTCGGCGTCTACAGCTTCACCCTGCCGCGCACCCCGCCGCTCGGCTCCGCCCGGGGACGGCGGAGCCTGGGGAGCCTGCTCGGCCTCGATGCGCTCGAGATGCTGCGCGAGCGCAACTTCGCCGTGTTCTTCTTCGCCTCGATCCTCATCTGCATACCGCTCGCGTTCTACTATCAGGGCACCAACCAGTTCCTGAACGAAATCCACGTGAGCCACGCAACCGGCATTCAGACGCTGGGACAGGCTTCGGAATTCTTCTTCATGCTGCTGCTGCCGCTGTTCCTCAAGCGCTACGGCATGAAGATGACACTGCTCATCGGCATGGTGGCGTGGGCGGTCCGCTATGCGCTGTTCTCCCTGGGAGATGCCGGGCAGCTCGAGTGGCTGCTGCTGGTCGGTCTCGCCCTGCATGGACCCTGCTACGACTTCTTCTTCGTCTCCGGCCAGATCTACACGGATAACCGCGCCGGCCAGGAGCGGCAGGCAGCCGCCCAGGGGCTTATCACGCTCGCGACCTATGGCGTCGGCATGCTCATCGGCTTTTCCGCCGCGGGCATCGTGATGGACCGCTACGCGGTGGCGGGCGGTCACGACTGGGTGACGATCTGGACCTATCCGGCGGTATTCGCGCTCGTGGTCGCGATGCTCTTCGTGCTCTCGTTCCGCAACGAGAGACTGACGCATGCCGTGGCTCCGCCATGAGAGCGAGCCGGCGATGACGACAGCCGCTGGGACGGCGGCCGGGGCATTTCGACCACGGCCGATGAAGCTCAGCATCCTCACCGCGGCGTTGCAGGAGCTGACACCCCGGGAGCGGCGGGAGGCGGATCCTGATCTCGCCATCGAGGAGTGGCTGACATTCGCCGCCGAGATCGGCTCGCCCAACATCGAGCTCTCGTGCGCTCTGCATCCGTCGCAGAGCGACGTGCCCGCGGCGGCTCTGCTCGATCCGGTCGCCAACACCCTCGATTTGCGCCAGCGCTTCACCGCGGCTCGCGCCGCGCGGGTGGCGAGCGCGAGCGCGGCGAGCGGTGTCGGCATCTCCGAGCTCGGCTACTTCGACAACATGCTGGCGCCGGATGAGAGCGCTCGCGCCCTCAAGCACGATCTCATGCTGCGCGTTTTCGACGCCGCGGTACTGCTCAACTGCGATGCGGTGGTGGGCTTCGTCGGGCGCAATCCCAGGATCGGAATGGACGCCAACCTCGAGATGTTCGAGGAGGTGTTCGTACCGCTGCTCAAGGAGGCCAAGGCGCGGGGACTCACTTATCTCATCGAGCAGTGTCCCATGCCCGGATGGAACGTCACCGACGCCTGGCATAACAACATCGCCTACGCGCCAGGCCCCTGGATCGCACTGCATCGGATCTGCGACCGGCACGGCGTCGGCGATCAGTTTCGCATTCACTACGATCCCTCGCATGCCATCCTCATGGGGCAGGACTCGCGCTCGGTGTTCCAGTACCTCAGGGACTGCGGCTACGCGTTCCTCATCCAACGCTTTCACGTCAAAGGCCAGGTCATCGACTCGCGGGGCATCGCCGCCTGGGGCTACGGCGGGCAGACGATGCAGCGGGGCGACCGCGACGGCGACACGCCGCGCGCCAACCCCGCCGAGCAGCAGAACGCCTGGAAGAAGCAGACGGTCTTCTGCGAGCACGAGCTGCCGGGCACGGCGCGCCACGACCCGCTCGCCTACCTGCAGAACCGGTCGGTCGACTGGCTGGATCATCAACTCGCGGCGCGCGAGCTGCTCGAGCTCGATCTTGAGCGGACCTACCTCGTGATCGAGCATGAATATCCGAAGGCGCGGGTGCAGGACAAGGCCCTGCTCGGGCCGATCCTCGCCGGCTCGCTCGCGTTCGCCCGGGCGATCGATGAGGCCGCGGCGGCCATGTACGCGCTGCAGCACGAGGTGCTGGCGCACCGGGGCATTCCGGTGCAGGGGTTCGGCAGGGAAGCCTACCGAACATGAGACAACTTCTGCGAAGGAGCATCGATCCATGCCATTCGTGACGGCTAGCACTCAACGCGGATCCTACGATGTGATCGTCGTCGGATCGGGCGCCGGCGGGGGACAGGCGGCTTACACGTTATGCATGGAGGGCGTGCGTGTCCTCATGCTCGAGGCCGGCCGGCGGTACTCACCGGCGCGCGAGACGCCCATGTTTCAGACACCGGATCTGGCGCCGCTCGGCGGCGCAGTCACACCGGACAAGGATTTTGGCTTCTACGACGCGACAGTGGATGGCGGCTGGGATGTCCCCGGCCAGCCCTACGTCACCGTCCCGGACAAGTGGGGCGGCCGCTTTACCTGGTGGCGGGCACGGATGCTGGGTGGCCGTACCAACCATTGGGGCCGCATTTCGCTGCGCAACGGCCCCTATGACTTCAAGCCCCGCAGTCGCGACGGCCTCGGGCTCGACTGGCCGATCAACTATGAGGACGTCGCCCCCTACTATGACAAGGTGGAGATGCTGGTCGGGGTCTATGGCGGCAACGAGTCGCGGGAGAATACCCCGGCGGGACCTGGCGATACTCTGTTGCCGCCGCCGGCGCCACTGGTCAGCGATCACCTCTTCATGCAGCGCGCGCCGCGGGTCGGCGTTCCCGTGCTGCCGGGGCGGCGGGCGGTCCTCACCCGTGCTCAGGACCATCGCACCTTCCCGGGCAAGCTCCATCCGGGCAACCCGCGGGCGCAGAGGATCCTCGCTGAAGCCATGCGCAAGCGCTCGCCATGCCTCTGGGCAACCCCTTGCGGACGGGGCTGCGCCGTGGGCGCGAACTACCAGTCCACCACCGTGCATCTGCCACCGGCGCTCGCCACGGGGAATCTCGACATCATCACCCACGCGATGGTGTACGAGGTCACGATGGACAGGAACGGGCGCGCCAGCGGCGTGCGCTTCATCGACGCCGCGACCGGCCGGCATGAGCATGCCACCGGGCGCATCGTCGTACTGGGCGCCAGCGCGTGCGAGACGGCGCGAATCCTGCTCAACTCCAAGAGCGGCCGCTATCCGAACGGACTGGCCAACTCGAGCGGCCTGGTGGGGCGTTACATCCTCGACACGGTCGGGAGCTCGGTGAGCGGACAGATTCCGCTGCTCGAGAGCCTGCCGCCCCTCAACGAGAACGCCGCCGGCGGCCTGCAGGTCTATGCCCCGTGGTGGCTGTACCAGGAGCAGCTCGCCCACAAGCTCCCGTTCCCACGCGGCTACCACATCGAGTACGGCGGCGGGCAGCAGATGCCCTCCCCGTACACGTTCTACGACCTCGAGTGGCTCACGGGCGGAAGCTATGGCAAGAAGCTCAAGGAGGACGCCCGCCGTTATTACGGCTCCTTCGTCGGCTTCGACGGCCGCGGCGCCATGGTGCCGAACGACAACTGCTACGTGGAGATCGACCCGGTGGTCAAGGACCGATTCGGCATCCCGGTGCTGCGCTTCCACTGGCAATGGGGAGAGTCCGAGCAGCGCCAGGCCGTCCACATGCAGGAAACCTTCGGGGCGATCGTGGAGGCGATGGGGGGGCGGGTGCAAACGCCCGTCATCACCGATCCGGTGAAAGCGATCTCATCCGGTGGCCAGATGATTCACGAAGTCGGCGGCACGGTCATGGGCGCCGAGGCCCGCTCCTCGGTGACCAACAAATGGTCGCAGACGTGGGACGTGCCCAATCTGTTCGTGGCCGACGGCGGTGTCTTCCCCTACAACGCGGACAAGAATCCGACGCTCACCATCATGGCGCTGGCATGGCGCATGTCCGATCACATCCTGGAGCGGATGCGGAGACGCGAGATATGACCGACAGGCGTACGACCATCAAGCTGATCATGGCCGCGGCGGCGGGCGTGCCGGCGCTGCGGGCGATGGCCACCGATCCGACTGACTTTCAGCCGGACCCGCGGGCTACCGGGGACGTGCAACGGTACGTGCCTTTCTTGGACGGGTACGGACCCGACCCGAATCTGATCAAGGCGTATGAGAAGGGCGAGCTCTGGCCGCTCACCTTGAATCCGCAGCAGCGGCAGCTCGCCACGGCGCTTTCCGATCTCATCATTCCGGCGGATGAGCACTCCCCCTCCGCCTCGGCGGTCGGCACGGTGGACTTCATCGATGAGTGGATCAGCGCCCCCTATCCGCAGCAGCGCAAGGACCGTGAGACGATACTGAACGGCTTCCTCTGGCTGGATGATGAGGCGCGACATCGGTCCGAGCAGCCGTTCGCCAGGCTGCACGAGGCGCAGCAGCGGGCGATCTGCGACTCCGTCTGCGACCTCAGCCGAGCCCCGGCGCAGCTGCAAAAGCCGGCGCGGTTCTTCGCCACCTATCGCAACCTGACGACCGCGGGGTTCTACACGACGCTCGCGGGCCGCAAAGACCTGAGGTACGTCGGTAATGTGCCGCTGAAACAGTTCGACGGGCCTCCCCTCGAGCTGCTCAAGAGGCTTGGGCTCGCTTAACGTCTGGAGAGTTCAGATGACAGAATCTAGTGTGCGCGCGGTGCGCAAGCTGCGGCCGCTCGGGGTTGCATCGACGCTGGTCCTATTTCTGGCGCTATCGTTGCCCGGCGCAGCGCTCGCGGCGGCGGCCGCGGCCAATCCTCCCGCGGTCCACCGCGGCGGCATGCAGACCGGACAGGATTTGTTGAACGGCGGTGGCGGTTGGCACTACTTCATCCGGGGCAACTCCGTCACGGGCCTTCGCGGCTGGACGCATCCCGGACTGCCGGCGGGCTGGCACGTGCACGATGGCGTGCTGTCCAAAAAAGGACCGGTGGACGATCTGCAGTCCACGCGACCTTACAAGGACTTCGAGCTCGAGCTCGAGTGGAACATCGGCCGGGAAGGCAATAGCGGCATCTTTTATCGCGCGACGCACGAATACGATGAGATCTACTGGACCGGACCCGAGTACCAGCTCGTGGACGATGCGAATACGGAGGACGGGAAGAGCCAGCTGACGGCGGCCGGCTCCGTATATGCCGTTTATCCCTCTCCCGCGGGCGTCATCCATCCTTATGGCCACTGGAACAGCGCGCGCATCATCGTGCGCGGCAACCATGTCGAGTACTTCGCCAACGGGCGCAAGATCGTCGACTATCATTTCGGCAGTGCCGACTGGAAGAAGCGCGTGGCTGCCTCGAAATTCAAGGCTTACCCGGGTTATGGACGTGCGCCAGCCGGGCTGATCGGGCTTCAGGGAAATCACCCGGGGAGCGTCGAGATCCGCGACATGCGGATCAAAGTGCTGCCGTAGCGGAATTCCGCGTCAGCTGCGGGACCGGACGGTGCCATCGCCGTAGGGCGCGGCAACGAACTCCGGCAATTGCTCCGCCCACTTGGACAAGGCGCGCAGGTGCGGGTAGGCCGCATCCTTCACGGTCCCGGGCAGCATCCGCTCGCTGAAGTGCCAGGCGACGGCCGTCGTGACCTCGGCGGCGCCGACGCTGTGCGGTGCGCCCGGTTGCGAGCGTCTGGCGAGCTCCGCCTCGAGCTCGCCGAACGCGGCGTGCATCTGCCCCAGAACCCGAACCGCCCAAGGCTCGTGCTGCTTCTCCGGCGGACGGAGATTGCGCTCGTAGACGAGCTGCACGCTCTTCTCGCAGGCGGCGAGGGCCAGCCCGATCGTGCGCAGCGCCGCCCGCCGCTGCGCGAGCCCGCTCGGCATCAGGGAACGGGGCGCCGCCGACGCTTCGGCGTAGTCCAGGATGAGCGTCGAGTCCATGAGCACGGTGCCGTCATCGCACACGAGCGTGGGCGCCTTTACGACGGGGTTGATGGCACGGAACTCATCGAAAGTGCGAAACACCGAAAGTGAGCGGTGCTCGAACGGCAGCCCGAGCAGTTGCAGCGAGATCGCGACGCGGCGCACGTAGGGCGAATCGAGCATTCCGATGAGCTGCATGGGGGCTCCCGGGGGTGGCGGGCAGGGCTGTCAGAGCCTGACCGGCGTACGATAGCAGAGGCCGCAGTCAGCGTGCTCTTGCAAGGTCATCCCACCATGTCGCTTCTCGCCGCCGACGATCGCAACGCCGATCAGGTCGCTTACTGGAACGGACCTGTCGGGGAGCGCTGGCGCGAGCGGCAACCGGACCAGGATGTCCTTTTGGCGCCCATCTCGGATCTGCTGCTGCGGCGAGCGGCGCCGTCCGCGGGTGAGGTGGCGCTCGATGTCGGTTGCGGATGCGGCTACACCAGCCTCGAGCTGGCTCGGCGCGTCGCACCCGATGGGCGCGTGCTCGGCGTCGATATCTCCGCGCCCATGCTCGAGCGGGCACGCGAGCGCTCGCCGGCTGATCTACCGCTCACTTTCATCGAGGCGGATGCCACGGCCTACGCCTTCGAGCCCGGCGAAGCCGACCTGCTCTTTTCGCGCTTCGGTGTGATGTTCTTCGCCGAGCCGCGCAAATCGTTCGCCAACATGCGCCGAGGGCTGCGCCGCCGAGCGCGGCTCGCCTTCGCATGCTGGCGCGAGCCGCGGAGGAATCCGTGGCTGATGCTGCCGCTCGAGGAGGCGTGCCGGCACGTGCCGCGGCCGCCCGCGCCCGGCCCCGAAGAGCCCGGACCGTTTGCTTTTGCGGACGAGCGCCGCGTCCGCGACATCCTCGACGCCGCCGGCTTCGCTGAAGTGAGGCTGGAGGCCCTCGAGGCATCGCTCGACATCGGCATCGGCCGTGGACTCGATGCCGCGGTGCAAACGGCGATCGGAATGGGTCCTACGAGCCGCGCGCTCGAGGGCCAGCCGGCACAGCTGCGCGCGGCGGCGATCGAATCGGTTCGCACGGCGCTGATGCGCTACCAGGTCGGGAATGTCGTTGCCCTGGCGGGCGCAATCTGGATCGTGACCGCCCGCAACCCGTGACCGCCGGCAGCTCTCGCTAGCGCTTCGCGGATTCCTTCAGCAGCTCGATGAGATAGCGCTTCCACACCGCGGCATGCGTGTGCGTGCCGTGGCCATAGGTATCCATCGAGGCCGGGATCAGGATGTAGCGTCCGTGCGGTATCCGCCGCACCAGCTTCTGCGCAATACCCTCCAGTTCCGGCGGGTTGATGAAATCATCGCCGGAGTCGATCCACATGAGGTGCGCGGTGATGGTGCCCAGGCGTGGCTCCGGGTTGTAATCGCGCGAGGAATCGAACTGGTAAATGAAATCATCCGCATCGATGTGCGAGACGATCCTGTCGGCCGTCTGGTCGAGGTACGCTTCGGCCTGCTTGCGGGTGGGAAGATCCTTCTGCATCTGCTGCGGCGCGGACCCAGCGATGATGAGCATATCCGCGGCACCCTCGAGACCCTCGATCGGCTCATGGCTGTAGTTGCCATGGTCCCACTTGGGATCGTCGCGAATGGACTGAATGGCCATGTACCGCCAGATGCGGTTGCGGCCGGCGATCTCGATCGGCATGCAGGCGAGCGGCATGAGCGCGTCGACGAACCTCGGATACATCTCGCCCCAGACGAAGGACTGCATGCAGCCCATCGACGTGCCGAGGACGTGGCGCAGGTGATCGACGTGGAGCGCATCGACCAGCATCTGGTGCTGCGAGCGGACCATGTCGTTATAGG
>JBAUOO010000267.1:0-52796 GCA_049579785.1 Steroidobacteraceae bacterium | reverse complement strand
GCATCGATGCCGCCGTCGAGGCGCTCAGCTTACGCGATCGGATCGTGAGCCCCCGCGCGCACATCCGAGGGGCGTCGCGCATTGACCTCGAGGTCGAGAGAAATCACGGAACTTGCGCCGGTCCCTCCGAAGTAGCCGACGAGTAAAGATCCGAGGAGTCGTAGTGGAGCACGGTGACCGGCCGCGTAAGAAGATACTCGTCGTCCGCCGGATAGTAGCGAGCCTGGTCCACAGGGTCGCCTGCGAATGCACGAATAGCGTCCAACGACGTCCACCAACTCAACGTGATAATCTCACTGCGATCGGCGTCGAGATCTCGAACGGCGACGGCGGCACCAAGATTTCCGGGTGTGCTCCTGTAGCCTGCTATACCGGTCGTGCGGACGTACTCCACGTACGCGGCCTTCTTTGGGCGCCGAATTTCAGCGCGCCATTCGCGAAGTATCGGCATCGATGCTCCCCGGGGAAAGTTGCCCGTTGCCAGTAAGCCTGCCTTTGCGGCCGACGTCAATCCTGAGCAATGAACTTGGCTGAGCAGCCCGCTGCCTGCCCTGCATAGCCCGCAGCTGCGGGTCGTGACGAGGGACGCCAACTCCGCCAGCGGCTCTACCCGGCCAGCTGCGGTCTCTCGAGCTCGATGGATCCGCCAAAAAAGGGGGTCGTTGGTTGCCCAGCGTAGCTGGGATCATGTTAAGGTCCAATGAGATCAGCTCATTGGCAATGTTCACCGCGCAAGGAGCCGCTATCGAGGCGACTTGTATCAACCCACCCAGAAGGGGCATCGCGACGACGACACAATACCTGAACCTCGATCTCACCGAACGAACGGCAGCTTCGGAGCTCATCGCCCGCAAAGCGGTGCGCGCCGCGTACTTTGGCTTCTTTGTCGATATGTTCGAGGTTTATCTACCGGTCGCCGTGCTCGCCCCGGCGCTCGTCTACTTCATCCCCCCCGGCCTGAGTGCGGCCACCCGAGCGACAACCTTCTCTGTAATATTCGCGATCTCGCTGATGGGGCGACCGATTGGCTCGATGATCTTCGGTCACTTTGGGGATCGCCTCGGCCGGCGGCGGGTAACGCTGATCTCAGTTGCCGGCTTCGCCATTACGACCATTTTGATCGCCGCGCTCCCCGGGTACCAGGCTTGGGGTAGCGCGTCGATAGCCGCACTGATCATCCTGCGGTTGGCGGATGGAGTTTTTGTCGGAGGTGAATATACCGCGGCCAATCCTCTGGCCATGGAATATTCTCCTAAGGAAAAGCGCGGACTCTATGCCGGGCTCATTCATGCGGGCTACCCCAGCGCGTTGGTTTGCGTGTCGTTGCTTACGGCTTTTATGCTGAAAGTGGCGCCCAGCGGCGGCGGTAACGCCGGGTCCGCGTACTCCGTCTGGGGCTGGCGCATCCCGTTCTTGATCGGAGCACTGCTCGCCGGCGCCCTCTTCATTTACTACTATCTGGCGGTCCCGGAATCCGAAGTCTGGCGGTCGTCCAAAAAATGCGCATCTCCTTTGAGGGAGATCTTTGCGGGTGCGGACTTACGGCGCTTGGGGCAACTCATCGTAGTCATGACCGGTGCATGGCTCACTCTCGATGCGACCGTGGCGGCACTGCCAAGTGTGCTCAATACGATTCTTGGGGTGAAGTCGCCGGACGTCAATACAGGCATTGTCTTGAGCGGGATCGATTGATCCAGTGAAGTTTGACTCAAGTCGGCCATGACCGGCCGCTCGTGCGCCTACGCCGCAACGGGCCTAAGCCCCTTATTACCTCGCGGCTTCCGTCGGAATCAGCTTCATTCCGAGCTGCTCGGCGTGTACAGGACGCGAGCAACAGCACTGCGGGCGTCACTGCACGTACGGTGGCGCGAACTTGCATGATGCACTCCTTCCGTCACCGCACGACGGACGCGCGGCGTGGGCGGCAGCGTACACGAATCCCAGCGTCCGGTTCCGGGATCAGTCATTGGGTGGGTTTGGGTCGGGAGCTACCCGAGTACTCCTCAGGTTCTGTTCGAACCCGAGGGGGTACCGCTTAGAATCTAAAGTGGATGGTAGCTCCCCCACCTGGGGTCTGCGCGATGTCCACGGTTGCAGCGTGAGCAGCCGCAATCTGCCGCACCAGGGTGAGCCCTATACCGCTGCCTTGGCGTTTGGTTGTGAAGAATGGGACGAAGACCTTCTCGCGATCCTCTGGCGCTATTCCCGGGCCATTGTCGGCGACTGAAATGACGATCCGACCGTCGGACTGCCGGCGCGCTGTAAGGGCGATGACGCCCGCCGGCGTATCACGCAGCGCCTCGATGGAGTTGCGGACCAGGTTGATGAGCGCCTGGTCGAGAAGCTCCGGGTCCATTGCGAGCTCGAGAGTCTCTGGCTCGATGCTCGTGGACATATGAATGTCGCGACCCGCGAGATCGCTCGCAAGCAGGCGCTGGATGCGCGCGAACAGCCGCTGCACCGGTGCGACTTGCACTTGGGCGGCGAGCGGCTTCGTCAATCGGCGGTGGCTTCGCACGAAGTGGAGGAGCCCCTCGCTCCTGCGTACGACGGTCTCGAGCGCTTCGTGTGCATCGGCGAGCGCGGCGGTACGCGCGTCTCCTTCGGGTAGTTGCTCAAGAACTTCGCGAACCCGCTCGTGCGCGGTGCTCGCGAGCGAGGATACGGGCGTCAGAGAATTCATTACCTCATGCGCCATCACGCGAATCACCGTCTCCCATGCCGCGAGCTCCTGAGCGCTCATCTCGTTGTCGATGTTCTGCAGCGAGATCAGCCGGCGCCTGAGGCCACCGGAAGCGATTTCCGTGACGGCCGCCTTGAGCAGAAGATCACCCGAACTGCGCTGCATCCGAAGGACCGCGGTATTGCCGGAGCGAAGGGATTCGAGACCGACGGCGAACGGCTCGCCGTACCGCGCAAGCTGTGCGGCATGCGCGGGCGATGTCTCGAAAAGGCGGCGTGCCGCCATGTTGAGCAACCGGAGGGAGCCGCTCTCGTCAATCGAGATCAGAGCGACCGGAACATGGTTGATCAGGATCTGTAGATATTGTGCTTGTTCATCGCGCTCCCGCCTGCTGGTTCGCAGCCGTGCGAGGACCCGCTCCATTGCGGTGCCGAGCTCACGATGGGCGGCATCGCTCGCCATCGCGGTGAAGCTCTGGGAAGTGTCGTCCACTGCAACAGCGTCAAGGAATCTCGCGACCTCGCGGCTCGCCTGCGTAGAGAAGCGTACGAGCGAGATGGCCTCGGCGAGCGCCGCCGCGCTAAGCAGGGTGATCGTGACATACCATCCCGTGTGCGCAATCGTCCAGGCCACTGCGGCGATCGTTAGAAAGAGCGCCCCCACACGCAGGGCGATTCCGCTATGGAAGCGGCTAAAGGCCATATTTCTGCATCCGCCGGTAGAGCGAAGCTCGCGTGAGGCCAAGCGCTTCGGCCGCACGGCTGATGTTGCGGCCGTGAAACTGCAGGGCTCGCGCCACGGCGTCGCGCTCGAGTCCGTCAAGCGTCGATTCCTCAGGCAAGCCTGCGGGCTGGGGGAGAGTGGTCAGTGAAAAGTCCGTAGAGTCGAGCAGCTCTCCTTCGCTCAGAATCACTGCGCGCTCGACCGCGTGACGCAGCGCTCGCACATTGCCGGGCCAGGTCTCGTTCATCAGTCTCTCGAGAGCGCTCGCGCTCAGGCGCTTCGGGGGAACATTGTATTTCTCGGCATAAACGCCGATGTAATGCTCGAGCAGGAGGGGAATATCTTCGCGTCGCTCCCGCAGTGGTGGCAGCAGGATCTCGACCGTATTGATGCGATAGAGCAGGTCCTGCCGGAAGAGGTTCTCATCCGCCAGTCGCTCAGGCGCCAGATTGGTGGCGCAGATGAGTCGTACGTCAATCGATTCCGGCCGGTCGGATCCGACCGGTGTGATCTCGCGCCTCTCGAGAGCAGTCAGAAGTTTGCCCTGTAGATGAAGAGGGACGTTGCCGATCTCATCCAGAAAGAGCGTTCCGCCTGATGCGGCGCGGAGGAGGCCAATACGGTCCTGCTTCGCGTCCGTGAAGGCTCCGCGGCGATGGCCGAAGAGCTCGCTCTCAAACAGGTGTGGCGAGAGTGTGCCGAGATCCACTCGGAGGAATGCCTCTTGCGCGCGCAGTGACTGGCGATGGATTTCCCGCGCGAGCAGTTCCTTGCCGGTGCCGTTCTCACCGAGAAGGAGGACATTCGCATCGGTGGGCGCCGCACGCCGGATGGTCTGAAACACACGGACCATGCTCGCCGAGGTACCGATCAGCTGCCCCTCCATGCGAGTGGCTTGCGCAAGTCCGCGGCTGCGGTCACGCAACTCACTCGCCTCCGTGCGCGAGCGGCGCAGATTCCAGGCGGCAAGGAGCGTTGCAAGGAGTCTTTCGTTCTCCCAGGGCTTGGTGACGAAGTCCGCGGCGCCCTTCTTCATCGCTTCTACCGCGAGCGCCACATCCGCATGCGCGGTGATGAGGACCACGACTGCCCGCGGATCGATCGCAAGCACCTCCTCGAGAAGCGCAAGCCCTTCAGCTCCCCGATCGGCGCCGATCGCGAAATTCATGTCGAGGAGCACGACGTCACAGGTGCCCGCCCGAACGCGCTCGCGAAGAGAGGAGGGATTGCGCAGCGTCTCGATTGAGGCGAAGTGGCGCTTCAGCAGCAGGCGGGCTGCGAGCAGGATATCTTCCTGATCGTCGATGATCAGGATCCGGGCCGGATGGGGAGTGTCAGGTGCCAAGTGTCCGAATCCGAACAGTGTCCGGTCACTTGTACACCACCGAACAGTGAATCGCCAGTCTCTATGGCTAACCCACTGATTTTGAATACGTCCTTACTGGCATGCCCATTGCAAACCGGCGTCCTATGGACTTCGGTGGCCGGCTGCACAAAAAAGATGAACGGCCCTTGCGCTCGGTAGGAGATGCGGGGCGCGGGCAGGATTCGTCGGTACCGCCGCCCGAGACGGCCATGGACAGGGCGATTCCGAAGCGGCCTGGGTGGCGCCGCTACGGACCCTACGCGATTGTGGTGGCCCTCGCAGTCGGCGGGCTCATCTGGCTGCTGCACGGCCTAGGTATCACGACCTACCGAGTACCGATCGATCAGCTCACGATCGGCACCGTCACACGCGGCCGGTTCGAGGACTACATCGCGGTGCGCGGCACGGTCGCACCGCTCACCACCGACTATCTCACCACCGAGCAGGGTGGCGTCGTCAAGCAGGTGCTCGTCGAGGACGGCGCTGTAGTCAAAGCGGGTCAACCGCTGGTCGTGCTCTCAAACACCCCACTGCGGCTTGAAGTCGCCTCACGGCAGGCGGATGCGGCGAGCCAGATCAACGCGATCGAGACCACGAGGCTGCAGCTCGAGCAGACACGCTTTCAGTACCAGCGCGAACTGCTCGACATCCAGCACCAGCTGGGCGTCCTCAAGAGCAATCTGGTCCGAGACAAGATTCTCTTCGATGGCCATGCGATCGCCCCGAGCCTCTACGCCCAGGAGAAGCTGCAATACCGCTACGAGTTGCAGCTTCGGGATGCCACCATCGCCTCGAGCCGCTCCGAGCAGCAGGTGCGCGCGACCCAGCTGACCGAGCTTCGAAAGACCTTGGCGTGGCTCAATGACAATATGGCGACGGCAAGGGCCAGTCTCGATGCGCTCACCATCCGCGCGCCCGCTAACGGCAAGCTCACCGCCCTCGACTCCTATGTCGGGCAGTCGAAGCCTGCCGGTGCAGTGCTGGGGCAGGTCGATTCGCTCGACCGTTTCAAACTGACGGCTCAGGTCGATGAGTTTTATATCGGCCGCATCGCGCTCGGGCAGGTAGGACTCTTCACCGTCGGCGGCCGTCAATACGAGGCAACGATCGTCAAGGTCCACCCGCAAGTCTCGGACGGGACTTTCAAGGTCGACCTGAACTTCAAGGGCGAGCCCCCGCAGGGGATCACGGTCGGCCAAGCCATCGACATGCGACTTGAGCTGGGGGGCGCCGCCCAAGCCCTGATGCTGCCCAACGGACCTTTCTACCAGGACACCGGGGGTCAATGGGTGTTTGTCGTGACCCCGGAAGGGAAATACGCGATGCGGCGCAATATCGAGCTCGGTCGTCGCAACCCCGATGACGTCGAAGTTCTGCAGGGGCTCGAGCCGGGTGAGCGGGTCATCATCTCGAGCTACGAGGGATTCAAGGACGTCGAGAGAGTTGAGCTCGAGAAGCCGAGCCATGCGGACTGATCCGATGATTCGCATCGACCCCACGACGGCCCTATGCAGCCTTGTGATTTCTCCAGGAGCCATCCGATGACCGACTCACGAGCGAACGGCGAATCCATGCTGTCGTTGAAGCACTTGAGCAAGACCTACCGCGCCGCGGAAGTGGAAACGACCGCGCTGCGCGAGGTCGGGCTCGACATCGCTCCCGGGGAGTTCGTGGCGGTGATGGGTCCCTCGGGCTGCGGTAAGTCGACGCTTCTTAACATCGTCGGCATGCTCGATAGTCCCTCTGCCGGGGAGTATTGGTTCAGGGATCGCAACATCGCCGGTTGGAGCGAGGGACAGCTTTCAGAGCTCCGCAAGAACAACTTGGGCTTCGTGTTTCAGAGCTTCAACTTGGTGGATGAGCTCAATGTGTTCGAGAACGTGGAGCTCGCGCTCCTTTACCACAGGGACGTTCCGGCCCGGGAGCGCAAGACGCGGGTGCGCGAGGCGCTCGAGCGCATGAAGATCTCCCATCGTGCGCGGCACAGGCCGCAGCAATTATCCGGCGGTCAGCAGCAGCGCGTGGCGATCGCGCGCGCCGTGGTATCAAGACCCAAGCTGATTCTCGCCGATGAGCCGACGGGTAACCTCGACTCCGCGACGGGCGAGGAGGTGATGCAGTTGCTCACCGAGCTCAACGGAGAGGGTACGACCATCATCATGGTGACGCACTCGCGCCACCATGCCGAATACGCCCACCGCATCGTCAATCTCCTGGACGGCGCCATCGTTACCGAAAAAGTGCGAATGGCAGTCTGAGATGACTGACATGTGGCGCCATTATCTGTCGATGGCTTTGCGCGGAATCGTCCGCCATAGGCTTTACAGCGTCATCAATATAGTGGGTCTGGCTATAGGCCTGACCTGCATCATCTTTGTCACTCTCTTTGTACGGGACGAGCTTTCGTACGACCGGTGGATTCCTGACACCAAAAATCTCTATCGCGTGGAGCTCACGATAGATATACCGGGTCGTGCGCCCCTGCCGTTGGCAGTCATACCGTACCCGATGACAGCCGCAATGCGCGATGGCATTCCAGGAGTGACTGCGGTGACGCGGCTGCAACCGTGGACCGAGACGCTGACGGGCGGGGATCGCCAGTTCTCGCAGAACATCGACATTGTAGATCCGGACTTCTTCAGGATCATCCGATTGCCTCTCGTGAGTGGAACTCCCGGCGCGGTGTTCCGCCAGCCCGAATCGATCGTGCTTTCCGAGACGGCCGCCAAGGAATATTTCGGCGAGGCCGACCCCATCGGGCACACCCTAACGGTGGCCCAAGGCAATTGCGGCAATCAGGGCGCGTCCTGTCCGCAGATCTCCCTCCGGGTCACGGGAGTCGTCCCCGATCTGCCGCACAACACCCAATTGAGTGGCGACGCCTTCATTCCCACGACTTCGCTGGCAAACCCCGTTCCGGTGGACATGCAGCACGCTTGGTTCGACCAGAATGGGTACGGCTACGTCCGCTTGGCCCCAGGGGTCGCTCCCGCGGCCGTGGCGGCGGCCATGGGGCCGATTTTCGATCAGGACGTGACGCCTGTGATACGCAAGTTTACCGGTATCAATGTTCTCGCCAGTCGAATCTACAAAGCGCATCTGACGTCTTTCACGCAGGTTCACCTCGATTCATCGCGGTGGGAGTACAACCTCACACCCCCTGGAAGCTGGAGCACCCTCTACGGTGTCGCGGCCATCGGTGTTCTGACGCTTCTGGTCGCTTGCTTCAATTTCATGAACCTGACGACCGCCCGCGCGACCTTGCGGGCGCGGGAGATCGCTTTGCGCAAGGTTCTCGGTGCCCACCGAGGACAGCTGATCCTGCAGTTTCTCGGTGAAGCGGTGCTCGTGGCACTCCTTTCTTTGATGATCGCTCTCGCAATGGCGGAAGTGCTGCTACCCCTCTTCGATGACTTTCTGCAGCGGCCGATTGCTCTTCACTATACGACTGACTGGCGCTTGCTCCTGCTGCTCGCCGGTGTCGCGGTGGTGACCGGCCTCATCAGCGGCAGTTACCCCGCGCTCGTGCTGTCCGGGCTTCGTCCGGTGACGGGTTTGCGCGGCGGCGAGACGAGGGGTCCGCGCTCGGCGGGGCTGCGGAACGTCCTCGTAGTACTGCAGTTCTCCGTTTCGATCGGCATGGCTATCGCTGCCGCTATCGTCTTCAGGCAGGTCAGTTACGCGCGCACCATGAATCTGGGATTCAATCGCGACCACATCGTGGTCATCAGCGGCAGCAGGCAGCTGACGGGCGAGAAGCAGGAGGCATTCGCGCAGGCTCTGCGGACCGACCCCGGTGTGGCTGCGGTTGGCCTTTCAAGCTATACGCCGTTCTCGTCCGGTCAGTCGAACTCAGACGTTCAGGTGCCTGGCCGGCCCGGACAGCTTACGATCAACACGACGGAAATTGGTCCCGATTACCCGGAAGTCTACGGCATACCGCTGATCGCCGGCCGGCTCTTGTCGGCGGCTCGTGGCGCGGATCGCCTCAACAGCCCCGGGATCCCCGGCGGTGATCCGCTCAACGAGGGCCGTGATGTTCTCGTCAACGCCGCGGCGGCGAGACGCCTGGGCTTCAGGCCGCAGCAGGCAGTCGGGCAGACGATCCTCTACAACCGCAACCATGTGAGCATCGTGGGCGTACTTGCCGACGCCAAGCTCCAGGGGGCGCTAGAGCCGGTCGTGCCCATGATCTATGTGTACGTCCCGAGCTACTCGATGAACATCTCCGTGCGGCTGCGCCCTGGACGGATCCCGCCGACCCTGAGCTTCATCGATCGAACGTGGCATGCCTTCATGCCGACGATGGCCATCCAACGCCAATTCCTGGATCAGAGCTTCGAGCAGCTTTACCAGAATGACGAGAGGGAGGGCGCGATGTTGGGGGTATTCGTGGTCGTCGCGGTTCTGATCGGATGTCTCGGGCTGTATGGACTCGCGGTATTCACCGCCGAGCAGCGGACCAAGGAGATCGGTATCCGCAAGGTCTCCGGCGCGCGTACTGGGGACATCGTGAGACTGATGCTGTGGCGGATCTCGGTGCCGGTGCTCGTCGCGAACCTCATCGCCTGGCCCGTTGCGTACGCCTACCTGCGGCATTGGCTCGATGGATACGCCTACCGGATTCCCCTCAGTCCCTTCTACTTCCTCGCCGCTGCAGCGGTCGCGCTCCTCATCGCGTGGGCCACTGTCTACGTTAATACGCTGCGACAAGCTCGCGGGAACCCCATCCGCGCGCTGCGGTACGAGTAGGGCGTCCCATGTTTCGGCACTATCTCACCATGGCTGTACGGAGCGTTGCCAGGCACAAACTCTATAGCTTGATCAATACCGCCGGCCTCGCGCTCGGGCTCGCCTGCGTTATCTTCATCGTTCTGTTCGTTCACTATGAGACATCTTATGACCGTTGGGTCCCCGACAGCTCAGACCTGCATCGGATAGAGCTCACGCTCAACCTCCCGGGGCTCAAGCCGACCAAGACCGCGCTGACACCTTTTCCAATGGCACAGGCAATGCAGGAAGGAATTCCCGGCGTCGCCGCAGGAGGAGCAGACGTGGCTGACGGCAAGCTGGTACAGCTACGTGAAACTCGCGCCGGGCGTCGATCCTCGAGCTGTCCTCGCCAGACTCAGGCCGATAATGGATCAAGCTATGGCTCCGGGACTCGCGAAACGGAGTCTGAAGGGGCCGGGAAGCAGTGTTTTCAGCCCGCATTTGACTCCGTTCCGGGACGTGCATCTCGACTCCTCCGGGTACTGGCAGAACATGACCCCCGCCGGTAGCAGGATCACCGTGTACGGCACGGCCGTGATCGGACTCCTGATCCTGCTGGTGGCCTGCTTTAATTTCATGAACCTGACGACGGCGCGCGCCACACTGCGTGCCCGTGAGATCTCGTTGCGTAAATGCGTGGGCGCGAGCCGCCGACAGCTGATTGCACAGCTCTTGGGGGAGTCGGTTGCCCTAGCGCTCTGTTCACTGGCGCTTGCGCTTGTGCTGGTGGAGGTGCTGCTGCCGGCCTTCGCTGACTTTCTCCAGCGGCCGATCGCGTTCCATTATCTCGCCGACTGGCCGATCTCGCTGATGGTTCTGGGCATCGCCATGGGGGCAGGGCTCCTCAGTGGGAGTTATCCGGCGCTGATCCTGTCAGGATTTCGGCCCGGTTCGCTGCTACGAACGGGCGGTTCGGGTCAGCCCGGCTCGGGGCGGCTGCGTTCCGCTCTGGTCGTGCTGCAGTTCGCCGTTTCCATCGGACTCGGCATTGCCGCGATCGTCGCGGCTCGACAGATCAGCTTCGCGCGGCGGATTGATGTCGGTTTTGATCCCTACAACATCGTGATCATGAGAACACCCTATCCGCACACCCAGAGTTTCATTGAGGCCGTGCGTAAGCGTGCTGGAGTGCTCGGGACGGCATTGTCCGATAGCAATGGTATGCCGTTCGCCCAGGAGTACGCCCACGGTCATCCCTTGGGCTTGGTCCGAGTTCCGGGTCGACCTGGTACCACCCTGATGAGCATGATGAAGGTCGGTCCCAACTTCCCACCTCTGTACCGTATCCCGCTACTCGCCGGCCGGCTGGTTTCGGATGCCAGGAGCGAGGATACGCTGACAGACAGCTTTTCGCCGCAGTACACAGGTCACAGCATCCTCATCAACGCCGCTGCGGCCGCTCGCCTTGGCTACACGCCGAAGCAGGCCATCGGCAAGACGATCATATTCGACCTGAATGCGGTGCGCATCGTGGGGGTGCTGGGGAACATCAAGGATTCCGGAGCGCTCGATCCGGTCAAGCCCATGGTCTTCCTGAATGACAGGTTCCACATGCAGACGATCTCGATCCGGATCAGTGGGCACGACACTCCTGCGACACTCACTTTCATCGACCGTACCTGGCGGACTTTTGCGCCGCTTTCAACGCCCCAGCACTACTTCTTGAGCGCGCGGTACGGTTTGCTTTACCGGTCCTATCAAAGACAAGGGGTGATGCTCGAGATCTTCGTCGGCGTCGCGGTCATCATTGCCGTTCTCGGGTTGTTCGGACTCACGGTCTTCACGGCGGAGCGGCGCACGAAGGAGATCGGCATCCGCAAAGTCTCGGGCGCACGGACGCGGGACATCGTGAGGCTCATGCTCTGGAGGATTGCGGCGCCGGTGCTCGTCGCAAATGTCATCGCCTGGCCGGTTGCATATCTCTACCTGCGGCATTGGCTCGACGGGTACGCTTACCGGATCGCGCTCAACCCGGTCTATTTTGTCGCCGCCGGGGCCGTGGCACTGCTGATCGCCTGGGCCACGGTGTATGCGAACACGCTGCGACTGGCGCGTACCAGCCCTGTGCACGCCCTGCGCTACGAATAGGTGGGCGGGATGCGGGGCGAGAAGCACCTGAGAGGCCTTGGCCGAACCTGCGGTGCGGTTGCGGGTCTCGCGATTCTCGTCTCGGCCTGCGCGACGCGCCCGCCACAGGCGCTGACTCCGCGGCTCGTACCGGGAAAATTCACGGGCCCGGCCGCGGCGGGCGGCTCAGTGTGGCCTCGGGCCGGGTGGTGGCGCGGGTTTGATAGTCCGGAGCTGTCAAAGCTCATCACTCTGGCACGAGCGGACAATCGAGATCTTGCCGCCGCCGCGGCGCGGCTCGAAGAGGCGAGGGCGGAGGTCACGATTCAGCGGGCTGCGCTTTTCCCGCAAATCAGTTTGCAGGCTGACGCCGTTCGCGCGGGGGTAGGTCAATCCGCGTTGGAAACAGGGGGGCAGGTTTCTACCGGCAACGCCTTTGGGCTTAATCTCGATGCCACGTACGACCTGGACGTCTGGGGTCTTGCGCGCGCCAACCTGCGCTCTGCAACGGAGGCTCTGAAGTCATCGCGCTTTGCGCGACAGGTGACGGCACTGACCGTCACGGCAGCCGTTGCGGACGGCTATTTCAATGTGCTCGCGTTGCGCGAGCAGATTGCGATAGCTCAGGAGGACATTACGGCGATCAACGGCATCCTCAACACCATCAAGCTCAAAGTTAAGGCAGGCACGACGTCGCATCTGGACCTCGAGCAGGAGGAGGCGCAGCTCGAATCGGTCGAAGCCGAGCTGCCGGTGCTCCAAGAGCAGGAGCTCGAGTCCCGTGTAGCGCTCGCCGTCCTGCTCGGCCGAGCACCGGAGTCCTTCCATGTCCTCGCTCCCAATGCGGATGGCATCCGGCTGCCTGCAGTCACTCCCGGTCTTCCTTCGCAGCTCTTACTCCGCCGTCCGGATGTAGCCGAGGCCGAAGCGAATCTGGCGGCTGCACACGCTAACCTGCAAGCGGCACGCGCGGCCTTCCTGCCCCAATTCGCTTTGAGCGGCAGCGACGGGTTCGGCAGCACTGCAATCAATGCTCTGTTGCACGGACCGAGTCTCATCTGGGACGCCGGGGCGCAGCTCGTGCAGACGATATTCGCAGGCGGGAAGCTCGTGGGACAGAAGGACCTGGCCCTCGCCACCCAGGAGGAGCTGGTGTCGGACTATCAGTCAGCTGTGCTCAATGCCTACGCGGACGTCGAGAGCGCGCTGGGCCAGGTCGCTCATTCCGCGCAGGAGGAAGATCACTTGCGGCGGGAAGTGGTCGCCGCCCGTGAGGCATTCCAGATTTCGGAGCTCCAATATCGCCAGGGCGTGGCCGATCTGCTGAACGTACTGCAGGCGCAGCAGACGCTCTTCGAGGCGAGGGACGCGCTCGCGCAAGCGAGGCTCGCCCGCCTGCAGGCCCTCGTGCATCTCTATGAGGCTTTGGGAGGTGGGTGGCAGGAACCTCAAAGCGCCCGCACACAATTCAAAGCCTGCCCTGACTCGGAATGCCGCGCCTCTCGCGTCCGGACCGCCTCTACCAAGTGATGAGTACGCCCATGCTGCGACATTACCTGTTCATCGCGATTCGCAGCGTCGCTCGCCACAAGCTCTATAGCCTGATCAATCTCATCGGGCTCGCCGTCGCGCTCACGTGCGTCACCTTTGTCATCCTGTTTCTACGCTACGAGCTCTCGTATGACAAATGGATCCCCCGAACCCGGAGTCTCTACCGTGCCGAGCTCACATTGCCGATATCCGGCGCACCCTCGTTGAATTCCGCCACCACCCCGAATGCGCTGGGACCCGCGATGCGGCGCCAAATCCCCGGGGTGAATGGAGTAACCCGCCTGATATCGAGATCTGTGACGATGACCCATGGGGGTCGCCAGTTCCTCGCGGTGCACTGAAGAGGCGAGCAAGTGGCGCGGCTGCTGCTCGAAATCGCTGCCGACGGGCTCGGCTCTGCGCTCGCCGCCCAGGCCGGCGGTGCGGACCGGGTTGAGCTGTGCGCTGACCTCGTCGACGGGGGCGTCACGCCCTCGATCGGAGTCATCGCTGCAGCGCGCGCTGCGCTCGCCCTGCCGTTGCACGTTCTGATCCGGCCGCGCGCCGGAGACTTCTGTTATTCGCAGGCAGAGATCCGTGTCATGCAATACGACATCGAGGAATGCGCGCGCCTGGGCTGTCACGGTGTGGTGATCGGTGCGCTCGATGCCGCGGGGGACGTCGATCTGGCGGCGTGTCGTGACCTCATCGCAGCGGCGGGGTTGATGTCGATCACTTTCCATCGGGCCTTCGACGCCGTGCGCGATCAGCAGGCCGCGCTCGAGGCGCTCGTTGGGCTCGGCTGCAAGCGGGTGCTCACCTCCGGCGCGCATTCGAGCGCACCGGAGGGAGCGGCGGCAATCGCCGCCGTGGTGCGCCAGGCGGCCGGGCGGATCGGCGTCATGGCCGGGGCCGGGATCCGGTCGGAGGACGTGAGGCCACTCATAGCGACGACCGGTGTGCGCGAGATCCACGCCTCGGCGTCGGCATGGCGGACATCCCCGACGAGCCGGCGAAACCCTGTGCTGCAGGGGCTCGATGCTGACTGGCGGCAGACCGACGCGGAAGCGGTGCGGCGGCTCGCGGATGAACTGCGCGCGGCGGAGGCGGTATGCTGACCGCGCTCGAGGCACACACGCGCGAGCCGGGGGCTTCAAAGCTGCAAATGGCCATCCAAATGGTTGGCTTGGCCCGGGCAACCTTGGCCCGACTCGAGTGGCAGCGCAGCGGTGAGCCACTCTGGCGGTAGAGCGAAATCGTGACGGCGAAAGCGGAAAGGACGTGGCGTTGGCTGCCGGGAACCGCGGCCTTGCTGGCGGTGTGCGCGGCTTCGGGGAAGGGCTTACCGGCCGCCGCGGCAACAGGGTTGGAGCTCGGTTCGCGTGTGGTGGCTTCAGCCGAGCCACCGGTGTCGCGGCCGGCGACCAAGCCCTGCAGGGTAACGGTGTTCGCCCACGAGGCGTTTGACGAGCACGGCGATGCGTCATCAATGGTCGCGCATCCGCATCGCTTCGGCTTTGCGCCACCCAAAGGGTGCGAGGGAGGCTGGAGCAAGGTGGTGCTGGAGGCCGATTTCTCGGTGCCGGCTGGGCGCCAGTACGACCGCACCGTGGCGCTCTGGCTGGGCGGCGTGAATCTTTATTTCGGCACCACCATCGAGCCCGAGCCTGACTTGGCGCAGTACTGGCACGTGGAGCGCGACCTCACCGACTACGCCGCGCTGTTCCGGCAGGCACATGCGGGGCAGATGATCCTTAACAACTGGGTGAGTCCCACGACCAACAGCCCGATTTATGCGGATGTGCGCCTGATTTTCTATCCGACCGCCGCGGGGCAGCCGGTCCCGACGGTGGCTGATCGCGTGTATGCACTTGGCAGCGATCTGCGCGGCGAGCAGACGCCGCTGGAGCACCCGGACGACGGCCTTGCACGCCGGATCAGCTTTCCGCGCAACGTCGAGCGCGCCTACCTCGACGTCATTGCGCAGAGCCAAGCCCACGATGAGCGCTGGTACACCTGTGTCGAGCAGCCCTACCTGCAAAAGACGCGCGACTACTCGCTGGAGTCGTTCGAAGCCTGCGACGGCGGCAGCTTCCGCGGCTTGGAGGTGCTCGTGGACGGCAAGGCGGCCGGGCTGGCGCCGGTCTACCCGTGGATCTTCACGGGCGGCGTGGCGCCGCATCTGTGGCTGCCGACGCCGGGCATCCAGACGACCAATTTCGTCCCGACCCGGGTGGACCTGACGCCGTACGCCGGCCTGTTTGACGATGGCAAGCCGCACACTGTGGCGGTGCGCGTGCTGGGGGCCGACCACTTCTTCAACGTTGCGGCAACCCTCCTCGTCTACCAGGATCCGCACGCCAGCCAACTGCAGGGCGAGCTGACGCGGAACACCTTGGTGGCGCAGCAGCCGGCGGGTCTCAGTGTGCGCGAGACGCTGCATGCTGATGCCGCTGGCCGCATCGTGGGCACGATCGATACCGACGAGGTGCAATCATACGTAATCGCCGGCCGCCTGAGCACTTCGCGCGGCAACCTCGATACCACCGTGCACTACACCGGCGAATTCCACAACCAGCAGAATTTCCGGCGACCGGGGGACAAACGCTATGACGAGACCATCGACCAGCTGAGCACGATGTCGCTGACGGTGCGGCGCACGCTGGAGGGTCGCCCTCTTGACGGCTACACGATACAGCAGCGCGACCCGCTCTGCCTCTCCTCGCGCAAGATCATGGTGACCCAGGGGCAGGACTTCACCGCCGAGGTGGCGATCAGACAGGGTCATCGCATCGAGGTCCGCCGCATGGCTGCGCGGGGCACGACCTACCACGCGGTGCTGGATGAGAACCTCATCACACGCGACCACGCCGACGGCAAGACCATACCCGACCCGCTCGATAGCAGCAGCTTCGCGTACGACGAGCTGGGCAGCGAGCGGGCGAGCTTCGCCGACTCGATGGGCAGCTGCTACCGCACCGCCATCCAGTCGCGCAACGAACGACTAACCGCGATGAGCGAGGGAACCGGATGTCTCGGGAAGGTCAACCATCTGGACAGCAGATCGCGTCCCGACCATCCGTGGCTGTCACCGCTGCTCGAGACGCCGCCGCCGCCGCGCACCCCGGTGAGCCGACACCGTCGGGATTTGAATCGCCGCCGTAGGCGCAGTGATGCAAACGGCGCTGCTTTCGACCCGCGCTTTTCTATATTTGAACGGTCAGGTGCTGGGGCCGTCTCAGCAGGATGAAGTGGAGACGATGGGACTATTATTAAGAGCAATAGCATCTTATAATGATGCTATCGAGATTAATAGAGGCGCCGGGATGGCGACCCTTTCCGAAGACCGCGACGCCTTTCAGCAACGCCTGTTGACTTGCCTCTATCGTGGGACCGAGAGCGCGAGCCTCGTTCTGAAGGGCGGAGCTGCCATGCGCGTGCTCACCGCCAGCGGGCGCTACACCCAGGACTTGAACTTCGACCATGATCCCCGACGCTCGCTCGCGAGTCTGCAGAAGACGATCAGGTCGGCAATCGCTCGAGCGCTCAAGGGCAGCGGCCTGACGGATGCTTTGGTCTCGGAGCCGAAGCAGACCGATACGGTTGCGCGCTGGAAGATTTCCGGCCGCACCAGTGCTGGCGAGGTTTTGAATCTCACCGTGGAGGTGTCACGCCGTGGAGCGCCGGACCTCGGTCGCGTCGTCAAGATTCCCGTCGAGATCGGTGATCGAACTCTGCCGCGCGTGTATGTGAGCGTGTACGACGAGCAGGCCCTCGCCGTGTCCGGGTGCCACCGCGGTCGAGCGGCTGGGAGGGCGCGCGGCACTCATGGAGCGGGCGGCTGAAAAGCTCGATCTGATGGGTTGGGCTCTCTTTCGCGATCAAGTGTTGCCTGCGCTGCCGCGAGAAATTCAGGCGCACATCGACGAGGACGAGTATCTGGCGATGAAAGTGCGATTGCTCGCAGGGCTCGAGCGCTGCCTGGCGAGCGGTGCGCGCGCGGAGACCGACTCGTGACCGGCCTCGAGTGGACGACGCGTCTCGAGCTCGCTCTCGCGGAGCCCGACGCGCTGCGTGTGCTCGACAAGAAGTCGATTGTCGGACTGGCGCAGAGCGTGCGGTCGGGGGTTTCCGAGCCGACTGTGGAGCGATGGCTTCAGGACGCCGTCGGGGCGGATCGCTTGCTAAGGGTGGTTCGAGGGCTGTACCTGAATCGCCTGATTAGTCCACCGGCCCAGCTCGCCGAAGCGGCAGTATGGCTGCGCCCCGGCGCGGTGATTTCCCTACAGACCGTGCTGGGCGATGCCGGAGTGTGGAATAACTACACTGGTTGGGTGACGGCCGTGGTTCCGCTCTCGCGGCGTTACGCGATCCCCTCGCTCGGCAAACTGGACGCGGCCGGGGGAACGTTTGTATTCCGAGGTGTTCCGGAACGGGTGTTGGAGGCAGGGCGAGAGCAGGATCGGCTCACGGTCGAAGTCACCTACCGGCGCGCCACTCCCGAGGTGGCCTTGCTACACTGGCTCTACCTGTCTCATTCGCCCCGCAGCCGGATGTCCGTTCCACCGTCGGATCTCGAGCTCGACGGCCTGGACTCAAGCAAATTGCGCAGGCTTGCGCGCGCGATGAACTTGTCCGAGCAGCTGGAGTCATGGCTCAGCCATGTGGGCGCGGAACGAACCAATAGAGCACGCTCCGTTCGCACCCTTTCACGGCGCTAACCTGGGTTCGAATCCCGTCACCGCAATGATTCCATCGAACGCCACTGCCTTCTACAGAGTTCCGGCCGTGAGAAACCACTGCGCAGGCGCATTTGCTCAGAGCAGTGGATCGCGCACATCGAGGAACGAGAACTTACGGAAATCGCGATCGTGGGTACACACCGTCGTGACGCCATGGCCTGCAAGTATCGCTGCAAGGTGCGCATCGGGAACCAGATTTCCGCGTGTCGGCACATCAGCGGTCGTCTTGCGGTAGGTCTCCCAGAAGCCATCCTCCTCGCCGATCACGCGGCAATGTGGGAGGCTCAGCAGTGCCTCGACGTTGCGCATTGCTTCGTCGTGCGTGAGTGGCCGCTCGAAAATGCTCGGGTGAGTCGCCATACGCAGGTAGCTCATGATTGTGAGCCACGCGAGGCAGAACACCTCGCGGCCATTGGCGCATTGCTCTAGAAACGCCGTGGCTTTCTCATGCAGCGGGCTGCTACCGTCGGAAGCGTACAGCAGGATATTGACGTCGACGCCGAAGCTCATCGCCCCATGTCGTCCATGGCATCGAGGAGCGCGTGCTTATCGGCCAGATCGACACGTGCATGCATCGGCCGCGCGATCCATTTGAAAACCGGCGCCGCCGGTTGTGAACCGCGCTGCCGGGTGGTAGCGAGCGCCAGGGCGAGCAGATCTGATACCAACCGCCCCAGAGACTTGCCCTCACGCCGCTGCAGGCGCTTTAAGTCCTTGAGGATCGGATCATCGATGTCGACGGTGGTGCGCATGATGCGTGATGCTAATTAATATCGCATCTGATGTCAAATGGACTGCGGACCCGCGTCACACCGGCGCAGCAGCCCCCTTGGTGGCTCGCTTGCGCCCACTGCCGAGCCACAACGCTCGACCTTGCAGGGCCGGTCCCGTTTGCCACATGTTCGGTTCCGTCCGTCACTTCACACGGACGCGCATTGCGACCGCAGGAACAGCGCGTAGGGCTTCGGGGATTAGCTCCTGCGCGCCGGCGTCGATGGCTTGGAGGTGGCCGGAGCGTCGCGTTCAGCGAGGTTTGGAGCGATGATCGGCGGACCAGCCGTCCCGGTCGAGACCTGTTCCAGAAAAGTCGCCGGCGGCACGAAAAACAGCGTCCCGGTCACGGCGCGGCTGAAGTCGAGCAACCGGTCGTAGTTGCCCGGCGGCTGACCGACGAACATGTTCACGAGCATTTGCTCGATCCTGCGCGGGGAGCGGGCATAGCCGATGAAATAAGTGCCGAATTCCCCCTTCCCTACGTCGCCGACCGCAATTCAGGCTACGCGTCGGGGATGTCGGAGTGTCTTATGACGTTTCGGAGATCGTCATCACGCGCCACGGCAAGCCCGCTGGCGTGCTGATCGGCTTCGAATCGGAAGGCCAGTGGTCCGATTCCGGGTAGGGATGCGGCCTATCGCAGCGCCAAGCTTGCGCAGAGCCACCGCGATTTCATGGGCCATCACGATCGAGGCGCGGCGAGGTGGCGGAGTGTGACGGTGTAGGAGCCCGGCTCCTTCCGATCGGGAATGATGCTCGTTCCCGCGGACAGCGTTAGCACCCACCCGGTTCCGTGCAAGATCGAGCCCACAAGCGTTGACGGCGCCGCAATCGTGAGGGTGCTGAAGTGCCGGTCGATCAGCGCAATGCCGTCGTATTCGAATGGCGCGTTCGCGATCGGAGCGTCGACGGGAAGCGTAAAGCGGTAGTACGCGCCGCTACGCACTGCGCCAGGCACCTGCACGTTGGCGATCGCATCATGGGTCTGCGGATCTGCCAGCATGAGCGGACCGCAGAGAGAGACGCCCCAGAGACGCCCCCCATCGGCGCTGCACAAAGCGTGCGCGCGCGCCAACACAGCACTTGCCGCTGCCACTGGAATGGGGGGTGGGGCTGCTGCGCCGGTTGCCAAAAGCAACGCCAGCAATGACGTGAGGGCCACGGAGTTCTTCATGGACAGGGCACCTTTGTCACCGGGTTGTAGGATCCGCCGTCATCGTCATGTTTCTCGCTCGAAGGGTCCGCCGCGCGCCCTGCCTCGCGCTAAAGCGCGCGATCGGGACCAGATTGAGGCGATGATCAGTGCGTCCCGGTGAGGAAGAGGATGGCTTTGATCACGGCGTCCGTCGGGCGTCCGACGATCTGTGTGAACACGTCGAAATGGGCTCCCGTGCGTTCGGCAACGACGGGAAGGATGAAAAGTACCCCGATCATGATCGCCATGCCGTAGCGCTCGAGTCGAGCGAGAGGCGCCGCCAGCGCATTTGGCAGCAGGCCCACGGCGACGCGCCCGCCGTCGAGCGGTGGCAGGGGGATCAAGTTGAAAACCGCGAGAAGCACATTGAGCTCGATGGCGTGCACGAGATTGTCCAGGACCCACTGGGCCGGGACCCGCGGCAGGAATCCAACCGTATGCAGCAGTAAGGCAGCTACCGTGGCCATCAGAAGATTCATGCCGGGCCCGGCGGCGGCGACCCAGACCATGTCGCGCCGAGGGTTCCTCAAGCGCCCGAACTGCACGGGTACTGGCTTGGCGTAGCCGAACAGGAAGGGGGCGTGGGTTAGAAGCAGAATTGCCGGAAGTGCGATCGTGCCGAAGGGGTCGACGTGTTTGATCGGGTTGAATGTCACACGCCCGAGTTGCCAGGCGGTATCGTCCCCGAAGCGCTTGGCGATGTACCCGTGCGCCGCTTCGTGCAGGGTAATGGCGAGCAGCGCGGGAACGATCCAGGTCGAGGCCAGATAAAGTATCGAATTGATGAGCGGCTCCCCGCAGGTCGGATCCGGCCGTGTGTGGCGGAGTGGCTAGGCCACGCCTGGGACGCTACGTTGCGCGCCCGCGAGCTCGGCCTGCGCAAGCTCGCGGCATCGATGAATTCGCGCCGACGCAGGCTGTCCCGGCGATCGCGATCAGCCTCTGCGTCGCGGATCTCTTTAAATAGCTCATCTCCACGACACGACCTCGTCGATTCTCTTGCGCTGAATATCAGGCACGACCGCTCCCGAAGCCGGAAATCCCACGACCAGCAGCAGGAACGGCCGCTCCAGATCGGCGGGGCGTCCGAGAATCTCATTGAGAAAGCCCATCGGGCTGGGCGTATGTGTAAGCGAGACCAGTCCGGCTCTGTGGACTGCTGCTAGCAGCAACCCGGTCGCCAGTCCCACGGACTCCGCTGTGTAGTAATGCTTCACCTTTCGGCCGTCGGGCATGCGCCCAAATCGCTCGACGAAGACGGCAATCAGCCAGGGGGCAATCTCCAGAAACGGCTTATTCGAATCCGTCCCGAGCGGCGCCAGGGCGTCGAGCCACTCCTTGGAGGCCCGGTGGGCATAGAACTCGCGTTCCTCCTCCTCCGCGGCCAGGCGGATGCGCCGCTTCAACATGGGATCGGAAACGGCTACGAACCGCCATGGCTGCATGTTTGCGCCACTGGGGGCCGAACAGGCCGCTCGCAGACATTGCTCGATGACTTCTCGGGAAACCGGGCGAGCCGAAAACTGACGTACGGTACGTCGTCGATGCATGTCGACGGCAAACTCGCGTGCCTTGGCAAGCATTTCCGCCGGATCATACTCGCGGTAGGCGGGAAGAGGGATGACCGTTGGCATGATTGACTTCCACACCGAGCCTACGTGCTGTTACTGCGCCCCAGAGCCTCGTCATTGGCCGGCAGCCGGTTGCCATAGCTCTATCTTGTTTTCTTCCGGATCGATGACCCAAGCAAACTTCCCATACTCTGAGTCGTCGATCTTCTCAAGCACGTTGCAGCCTTCTTCGCGCAAAGCTTTGACCAGTGCGTGAAGATCCTCCACGCGGTAATTGACCATGAAGGTGGCGGTGCCGGGCGCAAACGGGTCGCTTTGCGCCGAACTGATGGACCAGGCGGTTGTGCCGGCAGCAGGCGTGCCCTGACTGTCGGTCCAATTGAACGCCGTGCCACCCCAGTCTTGGACATCGATTCCGAGATGTTGTTTATACCAGGCTTGTAGCGCCGGAGCGTCTTTGGCTTTGAAGAAGATGCCGCCGATACCAGTGACTCGCATCATAGAACCTCCGAGGTAGGCCTAACGCACGGTTTGGGTGGAGCCCGCGGCGCCGTCCGCCGCAACCGGTTGTTCGACCGCGGCAATGCTTTCGCGAGTACGCGGCACTTCGCCGTCGCGCTGATGGATCGTGCCATGGGCGGCGGGACCGGCACAAGAGCTGGCGGCCGATGGCAGGGTCCCGAGTGCGCACCTTGGCCGGGGAATTTGGCAGTCGCGTGCACCCCGTGTGTCGGCGTATGCTTGATCGCAGACGATTTCGGCGAGCGGCACGAGGAGCAGCGGATGATGCTTTTTTCGAGGTGGTTGGTGGGGTCGAGCCCTGCGGCGCGCTCGCGTCGCCGCGGACTGACGGCGATCCTCTCGGGTGCACTGGTGCTGATGTCGGGCGCGATGAGCGCACACGCCGGCATCAGCCGAGGCGATCACTACGCCGGTGAGCCATGGGCGACGCGCTCGCCGGTGCTTGCCCAGCACGGCATGATTGCCAGTGAGCAACCGCTCGCCTCGCTCGCGGGGCTCGAGATCCTCAAGAAGGGCGGCAGTGCGGTGGACGCCGCGATCGCGACGAGCGCGATGCTGTGCCTTACCGAGCCGGTCTTGAATGGACTCGGGGCCGATGCGTTCGTGATCGTGTGGGATCCGAAGACGCACCAGCTCTACGGTTATAATGGCTCCGGCTGGTCGCCCAAGGATCGATCGCTGCGGCAGATGCAGGCGCAGGTGAGGAGCGCCTACGAGAGGGCGGGTATGAAGCCTACCGATCAGATTCCTTTGCTCGGTCCCTTGCCGGTGACGGTGCCGGGGATTGTCGACACCTGGTTCGCGCTGCACGAGAGGTTTGGCAAGCTGCCGATGGCGGAGGATCTGGCGCCGGCGATTTATTACGCGAGCCACGGATTTCCGGTCACGGAGGTCGTGGCGGAATACTGGAAGGGCAATTGGCAGGCGTTCGAGAAGCACCGCGGCCTGATCAAGGACTTCGAGAATGCGCAGAAGGTGTTCCTCATCGATGGGCATACCCCGCGGGAAGGGGAAATCTTCCGCAATCCGGACATGGCCCATACGCTGCGGAAGATGGCGAGCGGTGGGCGCGACGCCTTCTACCAGGGCAAGATCGCGCACACGATGGCGGACTTTTTCAAGAGCATCGGCGGTGGTCTCGAGTATTCCGATTTCGCGGATTTCCACGGCGCATGGGTGAGGCCGCAATCGGTGGACTACCGTGGCTATGACGTGTACGAGCTGCCGCCGAACGGACAAGGTTTCGCCACGCTGGAAATGCTCAATGTGCTGGATGGCTTCGATCTGAAGAAAATGGGGCAAGACAGTCCGGACATGCTGATGGCGGAGATCGGGGCGTTTCGACTCGCCGCGGCGGATTTGTCGAAGTGGTATGCCGACCCGCGCTTCTACCGTAGCCCGGTGAAAGGTCTGCTGTCGCAAGCCTACGCGGACCAGCGCCGCAAGCTGATCAATCTGCAGCACGCGAATCCGAACGTCGCCCCCGGCGATCCCCTGCCGTATCAGACTGGCGTGTACCCTTCCGGAAGCGGGGATACGACCGACTTCGAGGCGGCCGATGGCGACGGCATGATGGTCTCGATGATCGAATCGAACTACGCCGGAATGGGCTCGGGCGAAGCTGCGCCAGGTCTTGGCTTCATCTTCCAGGACCGTGGCGCGCTGTATTCGCTCGATCCAAAAAGCGCCAACGCGTACGCGCCGCGCAAGCGGCCATTCCACACGATCATCCCGGCGTTCGTGATGAAGGATGGCGAACCTTGGATGGCGTTCGGGGTGATGGGCGGTTACTTTCAGCCGCAGGGCCAGACGCAGGTTCTGGTAAACATGATCGATTTCGGCATGAACGTGCAGGAGGCTGGCGATGCCGCGCGTTGGGATCACATTGGTGATGCGACGCCTACGGGGCTGGCTGCGCAAGGCGCGGGAACGGTGATGTTGGAAACCGGATTCGATCCCGGTGTTGCCGATGCGCTGCGCGAGCGCGGGTACCAAGTCACCATCACGACGCACGCCGAGGGTGGTTACGGCGGTTACGAGGCGATCCAGTACGACCGGAAGAATCATGTCTATTGGGGCGCCACGGAGATGCGCAGGGACGGCGAGGTGATCGGATACTGAGGCTGCTCGGGCGCGCTGGGCTGCGCCGCAGCACGCGCGGGAACGCGGCGGACGTCGATCAGGCGCGGCTGAGGGCGGAGCGAGGGTGGGAGGAGGACGCCGCGCCTAGGCGGTCGGTTGATCGGAAGCGCGCGTCTGGATCAGCGTCCAAAGCTCCTGAAGCTGCCCATTCACGTTGACGAGATCCTCTCCCGCGAGGAGCTGCGCCGCGAGCCGGCGCACCCGTGCATGCGAGTCGATCGCCTCCAGGAGCGCCGTGACGGTGGCCGGCCTTTTGAGCGCTCCTCTTGAGCTGACGAGCCGGTTGCGGACGTACTCGATCTCCCCGAGCAGGAGAGCTCCGCCAGGATCGGACTCGTCGCGCTTCATCGGGCTGAGATCCCCGCTTTCCATCGTTGCTCTTGTATCAGCCTTCTCGCCGCAGCGGAATTGCGGAAATTGCCTATTCGGGATGACCGGCTATCATCCCTGTGAGGCGCGCGCGGGCGCGATCTTCCGGGACGTGAGCCAGGGAGTGAGGACGATCGAGCATGGTAACCTCATCGACCCGCCGACCGCGAAACTCCTGGCGGCGAGCAAAGGCTATCTCGTCGCCAACCTCGTGACCTACGTGGTGATGAAGGAGCGTGCGGCCCAATTCGGCATGACCCGGGATAAGCTCGAGAAGAACGAGTTGGTCCTCAAGGGAGGATTCGAGTCGCTCGAGATTTGTCGACAGGCCGGGATCAAGGTCGGATTTGGCAGTGACCTCCTGGGGCAGCTTCAGGAGGAGCAATCGCGGGAGTTCCTGCTGCGACGGGAGGTCATGAGTCCGATCGAGATCATCCGCTCGGCGACCCTCATCGGCGCGGAAATCGTCCGGATGGAAGGCAAGCTCGGCATCATCGAGCCGGGGGCGATCGCCGATCTGATCGTGGTGGACGGTGATCCGCTTAAGAGTTTCGATCTGCTGCAGGATCAGGGTGCGCACCTCTCATTGATCATGAAGGACGGTCATCTGCACAAGAACCGCCTGCAGTAAGCGCGGTGCAGCGGCTGCTCCCGCGAGTCAGTGAGCATCGCGACCCGGCGCCGCTTGCCCCATCGAGCTGCTAGACTGGCGCTCTGGCCCCACCGGAGCTCTCAAAAATGAAAACAGCCGCCGCGGTGCTCGCGCCTCTCCTGCTGCTCGCCACCGTGCCGGGCATTGCTTCGCCGCCGCATGGGCGGCTGCAGTACCCCTTCGCTCCCCGCGACCAGATCGTGACGGGTTACTTCGGCACGCGCGTGCCGGCGCCGTATCGGTGGATGGAGGACATGCAGAGCCCGGCCCTGCACAGTTGGGTCAACGCGGAGAATCGGCTGACGGACGGCTACCTGGCGAAGATTCCGGCGCGAAAGTGGATCACGCGGCGGCTGACCGAACTGTGGAACTACCCGAAGGAGACGACTCCGGTCGAGGTCGCCGGCAGCCGCATTTTCTTTCGGCGCAACGCCGGTCTGCAGAACCAGTCGGTCCTTTACGTGCAGGACTCGCCCACGGCGACACCGCGGGTTCTCCTTGATCCCAACAGGCTCTCCCCGGATGGCTCGGTGGCGCTGGTCGACTTTCAGCCTTCGCCCGACGGGCGGTATCTCGCGTACGCGCTGTCGGCGGGCGGGTCCGACTGGGAGACGCTGCACGTGCTCGAGGTCGCGACGGGCAGGACGCTCTCGGACGTGGTCCACTGGGTGAAATTCTCCAACATCGCCTGGACGAACGGCGATAACGGCTTCTTCTACTCCCGTTACCCGACGCCGCCGAAGAGCAACGAGATCAATCAGCAGGTCATCGACCAGCAGCTCTACTTTCACCCGCTCGGGCAGCCGCAGAGCGCCGATCATCTGGTCTACCGGCGGCCCGATCTGCCACGTTGGATCATCGAGGGGCAGGTGAGCGAGAACGGCCGCTACCTTTTCGTCTCGCTCATCAACGGCACCTCTCAGAACAATGAGCTCTACTACGCCGATCTCGGCAGTCCCGAGCGGCCAAACATAGGCGCCGCGCTCGAGCCCCTCTATACCCGCAACGATGCGGCGTACATCGTCGTCGGCGTGGAGGGCGCAACGCTTTATCTGCAGACGACGCTCCATGCGTTCAGGTCTCGAATCGTCGCGACTTCCCTGGCGGACCCGGCGCCGGCGCACTGGCGCACGGTGGTCCCCGAGGGCCAGGGGGTGATCCAGGCGGCAGGCCTGGCCGGTGGACGCATGATCGTGCAGTCCGAGATCGCCGCCACCAGCCGCCTCACGCTCTACTCGAGCGGCGGCCAGCGGCTGAGCCCGCTTGCCCTGCCGACGCTGGGCACCGTGACCTCGGTGTCCGCGCGCAATGATTCCAACAGCATCTATTACGGCTTCACCTCGTTCCTGTATCCGGGGCGGATCTATCGATATGCCGTGCGGCAGGCAAGCACGCAAACGGTGTTTGCGCCGAAGGTGGATTTCGACGTCTCCCCGTACGAGACCCGTCAGGTTTTCTACCCATCGAAGGACGGAACACGGGTGCCGATGTTCATCGTCGCCCGCAAGGGCGTGAAGCTCGACGGCCGCAACCCGACCATCCTCTACGGCTATGGCGGCTTCGACATCACGCTCATGCCGGGCTTCATGCCGATGTTGCCCGTGTGGCTCGAGCTCGGTGGCATTTACGCCGTTCCCAACCTGCGGGGCGGTGGGACCTTCGGTGAGAAGTGGCACGACGCCGGCATGCTCTCGCACAAGCAGAACGTGTTCGATGATTTCGCCTGGGCCGCGAAGTACCTGATCGCGCACGGCTATACGAGCTCGAAGCGCCTGGGAATCCAGGGCTACTCCAACGGGGGCCTTCTCACGGGCGCTTCGATCACGGAGCATCCCGAGCTCTTCGGCGCCGCCTACATCGGCCACGGCGTGCTCGACATGCTGCGCTACCAGGACTTCTCGGGAGGCGCGCTCTGGGCGCCCGAATACGGCACCTCGAGCGACCCGGGCGCCTTCAAGTGGCTCTACGCCTACTCGCCACTGCACAACATCCACCGCGGCACCTGCTATCCGCCGACGCTGATCACCACCTCCTGGGACGATGACCGCGTGGTGCCGATGCATGAGTTCAAGTTCACCGCCGCCATTCAACGCGCCCAGGCCTGCGCCAACCCGATCCTGTTGCGAACCACCGGCGCGACCAGCCACACGTACATGCCGACCGACAAGCAGATTGCGCAGACGGCGGATGTGTGGGCCTTCGAGGCCTACAGCGTAGGAGTCAGAAGGCCGCCTGCCGGTGCGGGCCGGGCGGTGGCCGGCCGCAAGCCCTGATTCGCCGCCGCGCACTCGGTCGCAGCACCGGCGAGTGCGAGCACCCGCGCCCGCACCTGCTTAAGCGCCGGATGGGCCGCCGCCGCGAGCGCCCGGGCGATTGTCCGGCGCATCGGCTCGCCACCGCCTAGCGCCGCCTTGCAAAACCACCCGGCGGCCCACTCGCAGTGTCCGCGCTCGGCGAGCAGCACGGCGTGATTGAATTGACCGCGAAAGTAGCCGGACCGCGCCGACTCGCCGTACCAGTACCCGGCCTCCTCGAGACTGCGGATGCACCCCCAGCCTTCCTCCAAAGACCGGCCGACCATGTTCATGGCTCGTCCGTGCCCCTGGGCCGCGGCGCGCAGATACCAGCGCAGTGCCTGCGGCCGGTCAGGCGCCACCCCGCGTCCGTCAAACAGCATGTTGCCGAGGTTGTATTGTCCCCAATCGTGGCCGGCCGCGGCCGAGGTCCGATAGCCCGCGGCGGCGCGCTCGAGGTCGACGGGCACGCCCCAGCCGTTCTCGTGGCAACGGCCGACCATGTTCATCGCCTCCGCATCTGCCTGCGCCGCGGCGCGCGCGAACCACTCGAATGCCGCCGCTGGGTTGCGTGGCACCCCGCGGCCGTCGAGCAGCATCCGGCCGAGGCGCAGCTGCGCCGCGGGCAATCCGCATTCGGCGGCGCAGCGGATCCAACCGGCCGCCGCGATCGGATCGCCGGAGAGCAGCGCATGCAGCGCCCCGTAGCTCATGTGCGTGAGTCGCGCGAGCCGCTGCTGGCTCGATTCCAGGGCGGCCGCCCGCTCGAACTGCGCGCTCGTCAACGCCATCGATTCAAACTTCGGCCCAGCGGCGCAGCAGGTTGTGATAGCAGGCGGTCAGATGTAGCAGCGCGCCCGCATCGGCGGCTGAGGCCGTGAGCTCGCGGATCGCGGTATCCATCTCGAAGAGCAGCGTCCGCTCGCCATCGTCGCGCACCATGCTCTGCACCCAGAAGAAGGCCGCGACGCGCGCGCCACGGGTCAGCGGCTGCACCCGGTGCAGGCTGCTCGCCGGGTAGAGCACCATGTCGCCCGCGGCGAGCTTGACCGAATGGGCGCCGAAGGTGTCCTCGATGATGAGCTCGCCCCCCTCGTAGTCCTCCTGCGGACTGAGAAACAGCGTGGCGGAGATGTCGATTCTCAAGCGGTGAGGGGTGCCGGGGACCTGTCGCACCGCGTTGTCGACGTGCGATCCGAAGGACATGCCGGGCTCGTAGCGATTGAAAAGCGGCGGATAGAGGTGACGGGGCAGGGCGGCGCTGATGAACTCGGGGTGGCGCTCGAGGGCGCGCAGCACGATGTCTGCGGCCTGCCGAGCGATCGGGGAGTCCTGCGCGAGCTGCAGATTGCGCTTCACCGGCGCCGATTGGAATCCGGCGGTCACCCGGCCGTCTTCCCAGCTCGCCTCCCGCAGCAGCGCTTCGATCGCGGCGAGCCGCTGCGCATCGAGCAGTGCTGGAATGCGCGCAATCATCGCATCTTCCAGCGAAGGGTCAGTGTGAGGCTGCGGCCGGCGCCCGGGATCACGTGATTTTCCGCCGGACTCGTGTAGTACACCCCGTCGAAGTAGAGCTTGTTGAGGAGATTGTTGGCATTTAACTGCACGCTGAGGCGTGGGCTCGCCTCGTAGGAGACCATGGCGTTCCAGACGAGGTAGCCTGGCACGTAGGCCGTTTCGGCCGTATCGGCGAAACGGTGGCTCAACCAGTTGCCGCCGGCACCGATCTGCCAACCTTGCGGCAGGCCGTACTCGGTCCACAGATTGAGCTGATTGTGCGCGGTGTTCGGCATCAGCTTGCCGACGGCGGCGGCGGTACCCGAGGCGAGCGTCCGTCCGTCGAGATAGGTGTAGCCGGAGAATATCTCCCACCGCGGTGTCAGATGCCCGATGGCCTGCAGCTCGATGCCCTCGACCCGCTCGTTGCCGTTCAACACCGTAATGGTCGGGTTGTCCGGATCGTTGGTCTGAGCGTTGTCGACCTCGGTCCGAAAGAGCGCTTGCGTCAGCATCAGGCGGTCATCCAGCCACTCGGACTTCGCTCCGACCTCGAAGCTCCTCGCCTTCACCGGCCCGAGGTCCGCGGTCTTGGTGGTCAGTGTCAGCGCCTCGGCCGAGGGGTCGAACGAGGTGCCGTAGGAGAAGTAGTAAGTCTGCCGCGGCGTCGGCTTTAACTCGAGCGAGGCTCGTGGGCTGCCGAGACGATTGAGCTCGTGCAGGCGCAGCAGCGCGCCGCTCTGCACCGTGAGGCTTCTGTAGCTGGCGGAGAAATCATCGTAACGAAAGCCGCCGGTCAGGTCGACGTACCGCCCGAGAGTCAGGGTATCGATCACATAGGCGCCGCCGGAGGGGGCCACGGTGCTCTGCGTGGAGGCAAGCGGCTCGGCGGGGCGGATCTCGTTGGGATCGGGGTCGAGGAGCGGCGTCTCCGGGATCCAATCATTGTTGCTGTTGAAGGGATTCTGGTATCGATCGATGTCC
Source organism: Steroidobacteraceae bacterium (assembly GCA_049579785.1). Classification (GTDB taxonomy): domain Bacteria; phylum Pseudomonadota; class Gammaproteobacteria; order Steroidobacterales; family Steroidobacteraceae; genus 13-2-20CM-66-19. The sequence continues at coordinate 22,912 of JBAUOO010000267.1, read as the reverse complement.
GAGGTCTGGCGGGCGATCTCGAGGCCGGCCACCAGCGTGTGCGCCATGAAGCCGGTGGAAAAGTGCGCCGTCAGATCGAGCTGATCGTCGAGGTTGGTCTCGACCCCGGAGCTGTCGGGGGCGTCTCGTCCGACCCGAATAGCGTTGAGCGGCGTGGCCGCGGTGGGCACGAGGTCGCCGAAGTTCGGCGCCTCGAACTGATAGTCGAACCGGTAGTGGCCATAGCGCAGGGTGTCCTCGAGCGACACGCTGTCGGTGAAATCGTGCCGATCGCGGGCCGTGACGATGTCAACGTCGGTCGTCGCGCGGTCGGAAGCCAGACCGAAGAACGCGGCGCGGGGCACCGGCGCCGGGCGGCCGTCCACGAACGGGATGCCCGTATCGAGAATGTCGCTTTCCTGCTGGTGAAGGTAGGCGAGGACGAGTGAATCGTGCTCGCCGATACCGAACGCCGCCGCCGGCGCCACTCCGAAGCGGCGATTGCGGACATCGTCCCGCTCCGCGACCGCCGAGGATTGCCCCATCAGGTTGAGCCGCACCGCCGCCGCGGGCGCGAGCGGCGCATCGAGATCGGCCGTAGCGCGGTAAAGATCGTTGGTGCCGAGCTCGCTCGTCACCTCATCAAATGGAGTCGGGAGTGGCGCCTTGCTCACCTGGTTGATGGCGCCGCCGGTCGAGCCGCGACCGAAGAGCACCGCCGCCGGACCCTTGAGCACTTCGATCGACTCGAGGTCGAAATCGTCGCGCGTGTAGACCGCCGCATCGCGCACGCCGTCGAGAAAGAAATCGTTGAATGCGGAAAAGCCGCGCAGATTCACCGTATCGCCCCGCGCCGCGCCCTCGCCGGCATTGAGCGTGATGCCCGGGACGTTGCGCAGTGCCTCTTCCAGGCTCGTCGTTCCCTGCGCGGCCATCAGCCGACCCGGCACCACGGTGATCGACTGCGGTGCATTGCGCTGACTCTCCGCGAGCTTATCGTGCAGCAGCGTCCGCACGCCGTTGACCGTGACCTGCGAGAGCTCCCGGTTCTCGCCGGTGGGAGAGCCGACGGCGCTATCGGCTCCCGCAGGAGGGCGGGAGGCCTCATCGGGCCCCGGCGCGGGCGATGTCGGCGGCAGGGCCACGGAGGAGGCCTCGCCCGCGGCATGGGCGGCCGCTGGACTCAACGCCCACGGCAGAGACAGGCCGAGCGCTCCGACCACGCGGCCAATGCCCAAAGACCTGCTGGAATCCTCGCCGGTCACCTGATCTCCGGCGCGGAAGGCTCGGTCTTCAGGCCGAGGAGGAAGCGCCGCTCCGATCTGACAAAAGTGTTATCGACCTGATTGTGGATCATTCGTGGAACCTGTATATTTGTCCAGTATGCAGCGCTGCCAAATTCCGGTCCGAGTCCTTCGACTGCGCATCAAGGACAAGCACGCTCGCGTGCTCTGCGAGATGGCTCGCGCGGTGAATCTGGTGTGGAACTACTGCAATGATCTCTCGCTGCAGGTGCTGCGGCGGGAGAACCGCTTCATCGGGGCACACGAGCTGCAGAGCTATCTCAATGGGGCGAGTCGCGAGGGACTTGCGGTCGGCTCGGCGGTCTTCCAGCAGGTGGCCGAAGAGTATGTGACGCGGCGAGCGCAGCACCGGAAAGCGAAGCTGCGTTGGCGCGTGAGCGGCGGGACTCGCCGCTCGCTCGGCTGGATTCCCTTCAAAGCCCGCGCGGTCTGCTATGGCCACGGGCAGGTCTTCTTCCAGGGACGCTGGCTCTCGCTCTGGGACAGCTACGGGCTTTCCGCTTACGAGTTGCGCGCCGGATGCATTGCCCAGGACGCCCGCGGCCGCTGCTACCTCAATGTGACGGTGCCTGCGCTGAGATCGGTGGCAGCGCGATGCGCTCCGAGTCCTACGGATGAAGCGCTCGGCATCGACCTCGGGCTCAAAGCGCTGGCCGCCTTCTCGGACGAGTCGCTCCAGAACATCGATGCGCCGCGGTTCTACCGCGATCTCGAGCCGGCGCTCGAGGGCGCCCAGCGGGCCAGAAAGAAGGATCGGGTGCGGGCGGTGCACGCAAAGATTGCCAATCGGAGGAAGGACTTCCTGCACCCGTGCAGCACCGGGCTCGTCAAGTCCGGCTACGCTGCCATCTTCGTCGGAAACGTCAACGCCTCGGCGCTGGCCAGGAGTGGACACGGCAAGTCCGTGCTCGATGCCGGCTGGAGTGCGTTGCGGACCATGCTGCGGTACAAGTGCGATGACGCAGGGGTGTGGTTCGAGGAGATCGACGAAGCGTTTTCCACCCAGACCTGCAGCGTGTGTAACAGCCGCACCGGCCCGCAGGGCCGGGAAGGTCTTGGAATGAGGGAATGGATCTGCCCTGTTTGTGGTACGACTCATGATCGGGACCGCAACTCGGCTTGCAACATTCTCGCGGCGGGACGTCGCCGTCTTGCAGAAGGAATCCCCGCCATTGCCGCGCAAGCGGCGGCCCAACAAGGCCGATGGCGGGGAGGACGTCAACGAGGCTACTAATGATAATCATTCGTATTCGTATTTCAAGCCCCAGCGGCAAGGCGCCGATCACGACTCGCAGGTCAGCTGCCCATCCCGGGTAATCGAGACGCGCGCGCCGTCGGCTATTGATTCCTGCTGCTTGGCGGGCAGGCGAAGGATGGGAGGTGACTTCCAGCCCATCTCGCATCCGACGATGGCGCCCAGGGCGAGAATGGCATCCGGAGAGTCGAGGATGATCGCGGCGGGCGCGCGGCCGCGATAAATCAGCTCGAGGAGCACCGAGCTGCCTGAGGAGGAGCCCCTCAGCTCGCCGATGAAGAGCGCGGCTCCGCCGATCGAGCGGTTGTGATTTCGCGATCGCGGATCGGTGAGCACCCCGCTCACGGGAGAAACTCCGCCCCAGAAGCTGATCGGCTCGGTGAGCACGATCGCGGGAGCGCGCTCGATGTCCTCATCGGGAAGCCCGGGAACGATGACCTCAAGTCGCATGCCAGGCATCCGCATCGAGGTGAAGCGATCCGCGCACGGCGCTCTCGATGCACTCGGTGAGACTTGCAAAGACGACGTCGTACCCGGTGTTTTGCGGTGCGTAGTGCGCAAACTTCCCGGAATTGGTGACCAGAACGCCCGTCCCCTGCGGCAACACCGGTGTTACGACCACGCAGGTGTCGACCACGACCGTCACGCCGCGGCGGCTCAGGCGCTCGATCACGCCTTCGGCGCGAAGCGCATCGAGCGTGTGTCGGCCCGTGCAGGCGTAGAGCGGCTTGCGGCACTGGCGGTTGCCGAGCAGCCGATCGAGGGCGCGCAGCTCATCGCTCGAGAGGTGAGGACTGCCGATGGCGACCGCATCGATCGGGTCGCCGGCGCTGCGGTTCGCGGTCGAGAGGCCGGCCCGGGTCGTTGCCAGCGCCGTCAGGTCGAGTTGGATAATCCTTGCCGGCGGCAGATTGCCGAAGGCTGCGCCGCGGGAAGGAGCCTCCGGGGTGACGCCGATGACATGAAAGAGTCCGACCGAGCCGCTCGAGGCGGCCGCCGCCCCCAACGCCTTGAGCTGATCTTCCGTGGGACGCCCGATACCCTCGATGGCCGCGACCTGTTGGCCGACGCTGCGGCCCCACCAGGCGCCGAGGATGGGATAGGCGATATCCTCGCGCCAGAAGCGCATCGGAACGGCGGAGGCGTCGATCAGAATTCTCGCCAGCCGGTTCTCGGGCAGATGAAGCCCTATCTGCGGAGCGCGAGCGGTGATCGCCGCGCAGATGTCGAGGAAGTCGCCATAGCGGTTGGTGCGCGCACCCAACACCGAATTGCAGAAGGCGACTGCGTTGCTTTCACCCCAGGCCACATCCTCCCCCGCGGCCGGCCGGTGACCTGCCTGATAGGGCGCGCAGGTCCAGGTCTGACGAGCGCCCATGGCGATGTAGGCCGCCATCATCCGGTGCGCCATACTCCTCGCCGCCGGGTCGAGCCGTGTGAGCCCGGCGTGCAACAGGTCGAGGGCGCCGACGTTGAGTGTCGTCGGGACCGCAACCCGCGCCCCGAGGCCGACCAGCCGCTCGGCGAAGAGAGTGCCACTGTCGCCATGGTAGAGGCAGCTGTCGATGTGCGCGGAGCGAATCGGCACCAGCCGCTTCGCGCCGAGTACGCGGGCGGATTCCACGAGCACGCGCATGGCGAGCGCCGCGCCACCGCCGGCGGCGCCTTCGAGCAAACCGCGTTCGTAGGAATCAAGATCCACCACGTCCCTCGTTGCAGCCGATCCGGGTCGACAAGAGCGCGTAACGCCTCTATTTTACCTGGATGCGCGGAAAGCTCCGGCATTCATGCCGGAGATGGATAGCGCGAGGGCCTGTGGGAGTGATCTGATGGGGTTCTTCACCGAGGAGGGCTGGGAGATGCCTGCGCATTGGCATCGGATCAGGACGATCGAGATGCATACCGGAGGCGAGCCCTTGCGCGTGATCAGCGCCGGCCTGCCGCCGATCGAGGGACGCACGGTGCTCGAGAAGCGACGCTACTTCCGTGAGCATTACGATCACCTGCGCACGGGGCTGATGTGGGAGCCGCGCGGACACGCGGACATGTACGGCGCGGTGGTGACGCGCTCCGAGACCGCCGACTTCGATGTGTTCTTCCTGCACAACGAAGGCTACAGCACGATGTGCGGACACGCGATCATCGCGCTCACGACACTGGCGCTCGAGATGGAAGCGCATCCGGCAGGAGGTGATGCGCGCGAGCTCACGATCAACGTTCCGGCGGGAACGGTGCGGGCTCGAGGGGTCGTGGAGGGACGGCGGGTCCGCGAGGTATTCTTCCGCAACGTGCCTTCTTTTGCGTTTCTACAGGACCGGGACATCGAGGTGGCGGGCCTCGGTCAGGTCAGGTTCGACATCGCCTATGGCGGGGCGTTCTACGCCATCATCGAGGCTGCGCCGTTGGGTCTTGCGCTTCGCCCGCAGGAGTATGACCGGTTGATCGATTACGGGCGTCGGATCAAGCAGGCCATCGTCAAGCACCACCCCATCACGCATCCCACGGAGTGCGAGCTGAGCTTCCTCTATGGGACGATCTTCGTCGGAGCCGCGATGGAGCCGAGCCACCACAGTCGCAACGTCACGGTCTTTGCCGACGGGGAGATCGATCGCTCGGCGACGGGCACGGGCGTCAGCGCCCGCGCCGCCTTGCTTCACGCCCGGGGCGAGCTGCGAGACGGCGAGAGCATCACGATCGAGAGCATCTTGGGGAGCACGATGACGGTGCGCTGCCTCGAGCAGAGCCGCCTCGGCGCTCACGCGGCCATCATCCCGGAGGTGAGCGGCACGGCGCACATCATCGGCCGCAGCGAGTTTTGCTTCGACCCGCAAGACCCGCTCAAACGCGGGTTCCTCCTGCGCTAGGGCCGGAGACTGGAATCGCCCGTGCGTGTGCTCGATGATCGGAAGATTCGCGAGTTGGTCTCGATGCCGCAACTCATCCAGAGCCTGCGCAGCGCCTTTGCGGGCGCGTTCGCCGCCCCCGCGCGCCACTTTTCGGCGATCCCGGGCGGGTCGGGGGAGCGGCTGCTCCTTTATATGCCGGCGTTCGGCCCCGATGGCCGCGGCGCGGTGAAGCTCGTGACCCTCATGCCCGAAAATCGCGCGCGAGGCCTGCCGACGATTCAGGCGGCCCTCGTCGTCTTCTCGCAAACGGGTGCGCCGCTAGCGGTGCTCGATGGGGCCACGGTGACGAGGCTGCGCACGGGCGCGGCTTCGGCGTTGGCGGCCAGCTATCTTTCCAGGGCCGACAGCTCCCAGCTCCTCGTCATCGGAACCGGTGCCCTCGCGCCCTACATGGCTTTGGGGCACTGCTCGGTGCGCCCGATCGAGCGGGTCAGCGTGTCAGGACGCGAGGCGGCACGCGCGCAGGCGACCGCCGCGGAGATCCGATCATTGGTGGGAGCGAACGTGGAGGTCTCGGCGGTCACATCGCTCGAGCAGGCGGTCGGCGCCGCGGATATCATCTCCTGCGCCACGAGCAGCGCCCAGCCACTCTTCTGTGGCAAATGGCTGCGCCCCGGCACATTTCTCGATCTGGTGGGCAGCTTCTCCCCGAGCCGCCGCGAGTCCGATGATGAGGCGGTGCTGCGCTCGAGGCTCTTCGTCGACACGTTCGCGGGGGCGCTGTCCGAGGCGGGGGACCTGCTCGATCCGATGCGCCGCGGGCTGATCGATCGAGACCGCATCGAGGGGGAGCTGGCCGATCTCGTCTCGGGCCGGGTGGCCGGGCGGCGGGGGCCGGATGAGATCATCCTCTTCAAATCGGTCGGCACCGCGATCGAGGATCTTGCCGCCGCGCAGTTGATCGTTGCGGCGGCCGAGGAGAACTCAAACACCGATTCCGATCAGATCGGCGCTTGATCCTCGATCGAGTCGACTCCGGCGCGAGCCAGACGCTGACACCAGTCCTGGCTCGCCTACTCGGGGTATGATGCGCCGGGGTCGGGATTCACGGAGGGTGCGATCATGACGACACTCGTGGATCGCTTGCGGCACGTCACCGGCGCGAAAGGGGAGTTCGAGGTGGACGTGCGCAGCACCTACTTTCAGCTTCGAATGGCGGCGGGCCTGATCGGCGCGCTGCTTCCCTTCGTTCTGGTCGGGTGGGGACTGCTGCATGATGTGCCCTGGAACAGGATGTCCTCGCTCAGCAGCTTCTACTGGCTCTCGCTCACACCGCCGATCGATTCCAACGCGCTGTTGCGCAACTGGTTCGTCGGCTCGCTCATCGCGGTGGGCTGCTGCCTCATCGTGTATCAGGGCTACGGACGCCTCGAGGATTGGCTACTCAACTTTGCGGGGTTGGCGGCCATCATCATGGGGCTCGATCCCATGCCCTGGCCGGGACGACACACCGATCCGCTCAACGTGCATTACCTGAGCGCACTCACGTTCTTCCTGCTCATCGGCGCGACGATCTGGTTCTGCGCCCGCGATACGCTCGCCCAGGTTCACGATCCAAGGGTGAGGCGGCGTTGGGACAGGCTCTATCGAATTCTCGCCGTCGCCATGATCGCGGCGCCGCTCGCGGCTTTCCTCCTGGCGAGGAAGGATCAGCGGACGATCTGGGTCGAGGCGCTCGGCGTGTGGGTTTTCTCGAGCTTCTGGTTCAGCAAGACCTATGAGCTCTCGAGAGTCTCCGAGATCGAGCCTGCCGCAGGTCCCGCACCGACAGTCAGGCGCATCGCGGGGCGGCTCATGGTACTGCGCCCGGGCGCTGCGCAAGGCTAACGTACGGCCTTCATCCACCCGCGTCTCACCGCGCCAGCAGAATCCGCTTCGGCTTCCCGAGGGCTGGCTGTGCCTCGAGCTGCGCGAAGGCACGGTCGAGTGCGCTGCCGCGTGCGGCCCTGAGCTCGAAGTGCTGAGATGATCGGCCGCGCGGATATGACCGCGCTTGCGCTTCGATCCTCGCATCACGCGCCTGCAACGGGCCGGTCATCGGCCAGTAACGCCCGGGTCCTAGCCTCTTCCCGCCACGTCTCAATCCCGCCACGTCTCAATCCCGCAAGTGGCGAAGCTCAAAGAGGAGGTATCGCAGATGAATCCGCTCGACAGTCGAGTTGCAACCGCCGCGTTGGCCGCGCTGACGGCCGTATCCGTGCTGAGCGCCGCACAGGTCCAGGCCGACCCCGCGGCCGATCTGCGCACGGCAACGCCGATCAAGCACGTCATCCTCATCATTGGCGAGAACCGAACGTTCGATCAGGTCTTCGGAACGTACGAGCCCCGGGACGGACAGCAGGTGTTGAATTTGCGCTCCGAGGGCATCCTGAATGCGAACGGCTCGCCAGGACCCAACTTCTACAGGGCGCAGCAGTGGATGGCCACCGATACCGGCGCGTACTCGATCCATCCGGGAAAGAGCGCGGCGTACGCGACGCTCGGGGCGATCACCACTTCCGGTGCGCCGAGCTCCGCGCCGTTTGCGACCGCCGCGGCCGCGCAGGCCGTGGAGCCTGCGTTGCCGACCGACTATTACCCTTACCTCACCGACGGCGGGAGCGGTCTGCCCGCCGGTGCGACGATCGATCTGCGCTTCCCGAGCGATTTGCCGAACGGACCGTTCGACATCACTCACTCCGTGAGCTATGACGACTACACCGGAAGCCCGGTGCACCGTTTTTTCCAGATGTGGCAGCAGCTCGACTGCAACGTCGCGGTGGCGACCACGGCCAACCCGAGCGGCTGTCGGGATGACCTTTTCGCCTGGGTCGAGGCCACCGTCGGCGCCGGCAGCAACGGTCAACCCCAACCGACCGACTATGACCTGCCGGGCAACCACGAGGGTCCCATCGCGATGGGCATGTACAACGTGAGGCAGGGCGACTTTCCCTACCTTACGCACCTCGCCAACGAATACGCGCTGAGTGACAACTATCACCAGGCGATGATGGGCGGCACGGGCGCAAATCACCTCGCCATCGGCTACGGCACCACGATCTACTACGCCGACGCCGCCGGCAATCCCGCCACGCCCCCGGCCAACCAGATCGAGAATCCAAACGCGCAGCCGGGCACCAATAATTTCTACACGCAGGATGGCTACGGCGGCGGCTCCTATGTCGAATGCGCGGATCCCTCGCAGCCCGGTGTGGCCGCGGTGCGCGCCTATCTGTCGGAGCTTCCGTACGGTGTCTTCCACAAGGGCGACTGCGCGCCGAACGCCTATTACATCGTCAACAACTACAATCCGGGGTATCTCGGCACCGGCCAGCCGGCCCCGCTCGGCCCGAACGACTTCACCATCCCGCCGACCACGCAGCCTAACTTGGGACTGCTGCTCTCGAGCCACGGCGTCTCGTGGCACTACTACGGTGAGGGCTGGAACGGCGGCACGGAGACGGGCGAGGACTCGACCTACTGCAACATCTGCAATCCGTTCCTTTACTCCAAGCAGATCATGACCAACCCGGCGCTGCGCTCGAACTTGAAGGGCATCCGCGATCTGTATGGCGATATCCGCGGGGGCACGCTGCCCGCGGTGTCGATCGTGAAGCCGGACGGGTTCCTCGACGGTCACCCGGCCTCTTCCAAGCCGGAGCTCCTCGAGGGCTTCGTGAAGAAAATCGTCGATATGGTCAAGGCGAATCCGAGGCTATGGAAGGATACCGCCATCATGATCACGATGGACGAAGGGGGCGGCTACTACGACTCGGGTTACGTGCAACCGATCGACTTCTTCGGCGACGGCACGCGCATTCCGATGATCGTGGTCTCGCGCTTCTCGCGTGACGTCGGGGTCGTGCATAGCTACACCGATCACGTCTCCTTCGACAAGTTCGTCGAGGCCAACTGGAGGGTGGGGACGATCTCCTCATGGAGCCGGGACAACCTGCCCGACCCGGTGGCGAGCCGGGAGGATCCGTACGTGCCCCGCAACGCGCCGGCGATCGGCGATCTGATGGACATGTTCCATTTCAACTGACCCAAGCCCCCTGTCGGTGCAACTGGGGGCGGCAACTGCCGCCCCCTTCTTTATCGCGCCCCCCGCCGGCACAATGCGCGGCCCGCCTCAAGAAGGTCCCGCCCCGTGCCGAGCGCCCAGCCGCCCCGATGGAAGACCCTGATCGCATTCGCGATCATCTATTTCGTCTGGGGCTCCACGTTCTACGCCATCCGTGTGGGAGTGCACGAGGTGCCCCCGCTGCTGCTCGCGGCGGCGCGCTTCAGCACCGCGGGCGCCGTGCTCTTTACCTGGGCAGCGGCGCGCGGCGAGCGCTTGCCGAGCCCGCGCGAGTGGGCGGCCATCGCGATCGTGGCGCTCCTTATCTTCGTGGTCGATTACGGTCTTCTATTCTGGGCGGAGCAGCGTGTGGCCTCGGGCACCGCGGCGGTGATTCTCGCCACCATTCCCGGCTTCATGGCGCTGGCCGAGATCCTCGTGCTGCGCACGCAGCGCCTGACCGCTCGCCTGGGAGCGGCGCTGCTCATCGGGCTCGGCGGCGTGGTGGTGCTGATGGACCCGGCGCTCGGCATGGGTGGAGCGCCGGTTTATTCCCTGGGTGCCGCCGGGCTTCTCATTGCGGCGCTCAGCTGGTCCGGCGCCGCGGTCCTGACCCGCAAGCTCCCCATGCCTTCCTCCAAGGTGATGAGCGCAGCGGCGCAGATGCTGGTGGGCGGAGTGCTCCTCTGGGTCATCGCCCTGGCCGCGGGCGAGGCGCGCGGGTTTCACCCGGCCGCCGTCTCGAGGGCCGTCTGGCTCGCGCTCGCGTACCTCATTCTCGCGGGCTCCATCGTCGCCTTCACGGCCTACACCTGGCTCATCCATCACGAGTCGCCCACCCGAGTCGGTACCTATGCGTACGTCAACCCGGTGGTCGCGGTCGTGCTCGGTCATTTCCTCGGCGGCGAGGTGCTCGATCGGCGCACGCTGCTCGGCACGGTGCTGGTGCTCGCCAGCGTGCTCGTCATCACGATGCGATCCAAAACAAACACCGTGCCGGCGCCGGCGAGCGCGGCCGGCATGGACCGGATCCAACCTGACACTCGGTCTTAGCGGCATCGATCGCAACGCGGGCGCCGTCGCGCAACACCGACATTTTTCGGAACCCGCTGACTGGCTCCCGGTTATAACGGCAGGGCCGCACCGATCTCGCGGCCGTCAGCTTGGTTGGAAGGAGGCTTCACCATGAACACAGCGCTATCCCAGTCCCGTACTCCCGAAACGGCCGCCGCCTTTGGCGGCGCGATGGATGCGATCGGCGGCATCGCGACGGCCGTGCTCGCCATCATTGCCCTCGCCGGGTGGCGTCCGGAACTCCTGGCGGGAGTCGCAACCATTGTCTTTGGCGCAGCGCTGCTCATCCAGGGCGGAGCGCTGTTGTCGGAGTATTCGCAGGTGTACACCCCGGCGGGCGCCCTGCAGACCGCATCCGATGCTTTTTCAGGCGACGGTCTGGCGGCGATGTTTCCGGTCAGCATCGCCGGCATCGTGCTCGGCATTCTGGCGCTGCTCGGCATCGCTTCGTATGCGCTGACGGCGATTTCCGTCATCGCCTTCGGCGCCGCTCTCATGCTGAGCGCGCAGTCGGTGCGCAAGCTCTACCGGCTGCAGACCGAGATCAGGCGGGCGTCGCTCAGCGCCTACACCACCCGTGAGTACCTCGCCGGCGAGATGGCCGGGGGCTCGGCCGGGATTCAGTTTCTCGCCGGCCTCGCCGCGGTCGTGCTCGGCATCATCGCCGTGGCGGGCGCAGGCGATGTGCGCAGCGAGCTGCTGACACTCGTGGGGCTCCTCGTCGTCGGTCTGACCAACATCATCAGCGGCAGCGCGCTGAGCGGGCTGGTCCTGAGCTTCATGCGGTCGGAGATCCAGACTGGCTCGACGCTGGGCCGCTGACGAGCGCCGTTTCCCAGGCGGAACTTTCCTTCCGGCGGTGGGTTCAAGGCATACGCCTTCCCCGGGGCCCGCCGCTGAACACGGCGACCGTCCGCCGAAGACCTCGCGACCCACTAGCGGACACATATGGAGAGAACGTCCATGTCGTATCTCGATGTCGCCCCCTTGATTAGCGCCATGCGGAGTACTCCCGAGGAATTCGAGCTCTCGGGCGGCTGGCTCTGCCACGTGCGCAGCTGGCACAGCTTTCGCGTCGGCCCCGAGGACAGGGTCGAGATCCGCGCCGCCTGCAATTGCGTGCTGCTCTCGGTGCGTCCGGAGCAGGAGCGGGAGTTCGCCGACGGCTTCCGCGAGTGGCAGAGCGCCTATTGGCGGCCGCTCGAGATCAACCGCGAGTTCGCCGGGCATTTCGGGCGCAGATCACGGGCGCTGCAGTGGATGATCGAGGCCACGGGCGCGCTGCACCGCTGGCTGCTGCAGCGGGGCCGGGGCCGCCCGGAGATCGGCCTGCCGGTATCTCCCGCCACATGATCGCGCCGAGGCTCTGACAGGCAAGGCCCGCGCGTAAAGCGCGGGCCGACGGGGGCGCTCGGCGCGCGCCGCTGCTCGCACGCTCGGATGGCGTGCGCACGGCGTGGATTCATCGGCCGCGCCCGGCTATCCTTTCGCCTCGGTCCAAGGTGAAGTCGAAAGGTGGAGCAGGGTGGCCAAAGTACCTCCCGGCGTAGGTCCCCGATATCCTCAGGTCGTGGTTCTGGTCGGCGCCACGGGCGATCTCGCCCGGCGCAAGCTTCTGCCGGGGTTGTTTCACCTCTCGCGCAGCGGCTTCATCCCCGGCTGCCGCATCATCGGCGTATCCCTCGATGACATCGACGCGGAGGCTTTCCGTAAGCTTGCGCGCGCTGCGCTCGAGGAATTCTCCACCCGCAAGATCTCCGAGGCGGACTGGAAGGCGTTCGCGCCGTTCCTGGACTACGTTTCCTTGGGCGGCGGCGCGACCGCGCTGCGGGCCGCGGTCGATCGCGCCGAGCAGGCGCTCGCCGCGGAGAGCCAGCGCCTGCACTACCTGAGTGTGCCGCCGAGCGCGGCGCTGTCGGCGGTGCGCATGCTCGGTGAGGCAGGGCTCGTCGAGCGCTCGCGGATCGTCATGGAGAAGCCTTTCGGGACGGACTTCGCGAGCGCGCGCGCGCTCAACGCCAGGCTCCATGGAGTGTTCGCGGAGGAGCAGATCTTTCGCATCGATCACTTCCTCGGCAAGGAGCCGGCGCAGAACATTCTCGCCTTCCGCTTCGCCAACGGACTTTTCGAGCCCATCTGGAACCGCAACTTCATCGACCACGTGCAGATCGATGTGCCGGAGGCGCTCGGACTCGGCAAGCGGGCGGCGTTCTACGATCAGATCGGCGCCTTCCGCGACATGGTCGTGACGCATCTTTTCCAGATTCTCGCCTTCATGGCGATGGAGCCGCCGACCGCGCTCGAGCCGGCCGCGATCGGCGATGAGAAGTACAAGGTCTTCCGCAGCATGCTGCCGATCCGGCCGACGGATGTGGTGCGCGGGCAATACAACGGCTACCGCAGCGAGGAAGGAGTGAGTCCGGAATCAGACACCGAGACCTTCATCGCGTTGAAATGCGTGATTGACAACTGGCGTTGGGCGGGGGTGCCTTTCTATCTGCGCACGGGCAAGCGCCTCGCCGAAGGGCAGCGGATCATCTCCATCGCCTTCCGCGAGCCGCCGCGGAGCATGTTCCCGGCCGACTCGGGTGTGGGCTCGCAGGGGCCGGACCACCTGACGTTCGATCTCGCGGACGTCTCGAAGATGTCATTGTCCTTCTACGGCAAACGGCCCGGCCCCGGAATGCGCCTCGACAAATTGAGTCTGCAGTTCGCGATGAATGACACCGGACTCGTCGGGGATGTCCTCGAGGCCTACGAGCGGCTCGTGCTCGATGCGATGCGTGGCGATCGGACGCTTTTCACCAACGCCGAAGGCATCGAGCGGCTGTGGGAGGTTTCGACGCCGCTGTTGGAGGCGCCGCCGCCCGTGCGCCTCTACGCCCCGGGATCCTGGGGGCCGAACTCCATGCACCAGCTGGTCGCGCCCCACGCCTGGCGGCTGCCCTTCGAGCGGGTTTGGCGGGATGCCGCCCCGACGCCCGTGCGCGCAGGACCCTGACGGCGCAAGGCTCCGACTACGCGGGGCTCTGACTGCGCAGGACGCCGCGAAATGTTGTAATATGTTGCCGGCGCAGAAACGCGTCTGGGGCGTATAACAAAGGGGCACGGAGAGTATGCTGATCCTCACGAGACGAGTGGGCGAGACCATCATGGTCGGCGACAACGTGACATTCACGGTCCTCGGGGTGAAGGGCAACCAGGTCCGGTGCGGCATCAACGCGCCGAAGGAGATTGCCGTTCACCGGGAGGAAATCTACGAGCGGATCCATCGCGAGCGCGAGGAGGCCGCCCTGAGGGAGCCCCAAGACCCGCACGACGAGCCGCCCGGCACGCCGCAGACATAATCCGCGCCCGCGAGCCTGCGGGCGCGGGGCCGTCGATCCCCGAGAGCCGCCTGCGCCGGCGGCAGGCGAATGGAAAGCGGGAACCGCTGCTACAATAAGCGGTCCGTCTCCAAAGGAGATCCTTAGATGCCCCTTCCAGTGCGCCGAACCGGCAACCCCTTCCTGAACGACAGGACCTTCTCGAACCAGCCGCGGCTCGGGATCGGGCTCCAGGGCATGTCCCTCAAGGGAACGGTCGACAAGTCGTTCCTGCTGCTCGTCGTTCTCATGGTGTCCGCGCTCTGGCCCTGGTTGCAGATGGCGAACGGCGATACCCAGGCCGTCTCCTCGGCCATGCTGCTGGGATTCCTCGGGGGCTTCGTCCTCGCCATCATCGTGAGCTTCAAGCCGACCCTGGCGGCGTATCTTGCGATCCCCTATGCCGCGCTCGAGGGCTTGGCCTTGGGCGGGATCTCGGCGGTGCTGGAGCAGCGCTACCGCGGCATCGCGATCGAGGCGGTGGGACTCACGTTCGCCGTGCTCGCGGTGCTGCTCATCGCCTATCGGACGCGCCTCATTCGCGTGACCGATCAGTTCCGGGCCATGGTGGTCGGCGCCACCTTCGGCATCATGCTTCTTTACCTCGCCACCTGGCTTTTGAGCTTTTTCCACTTCTCCCTGCAGGCGCTCTACGCGCCGACGCCGCTCGGCATCGGGATCTCGCTCGTGATCGTGGCAGTGGCGGCGCTCAACGTCGTGCTCGCGTTCGACCTCATCGAGCGGGGCGTCGCGGCCGGGGCACCGAAGTACATGGAGTGGTACTGCGCCTTTTCCCTGATGGTCACGCTCGTGTGGCTCTACATCGAGATCCTGCGCCTCCTCGCCCTGACGCGCCGCAACTGAAGAGCCCCGCCGAGCAACCCCCCATCGTCATCCCCCATGGGGAGCTCTCCGCGCAAACCCTGCACGGGGTGATCGAGTCCTTCGTGCTGCGCGAAGGCACCGATTACGGTGCGCGCGAGTATTCCCTGGAGCAGAAGGTCGCGCAGGTGCGCGCGCAGCTCGAGCACGGGCAGGCGCGCATCCTCTTCGATCCACAATCCAACACCGTGACGATCGAGGTCGTACCCCCGACTGGCCGCGGGCGAGCCTGACCTCGACTGGGTCTGCCCCTTGCTCGCAAGCTCACGGACGATGACCTGACCCAGCTCGAGGGACACAGCGACAAGCTTGCGGGCAGGCTGCAGGAGCGATATGGCATCGCGCGCGAGGAAGCCGAGCGCCAGGCGCGGGAATTTCAGACGCGCCACGACTGGCACTGAGCGCCAAAAACCGCTCATCCCGTCGCGGCTGGGAGGCCGCACTCAGCCACATTCGCGCAACCGGCGCTCGTCCGGGTCAGCGCAGCACCTCGTCGAGGAACTGCAGGAGCGAGTGCCAGGAGCGCCGGTCGGCCGTCTCGTCGTACACCATGCCGTTGGCGCGGTCGTTGGCGTGCGGGTTGGTGAAGGAGTGCAGGGTGTTGCCGTAGGCGTGCAGCTGCCAGTCCGCGCGCGCGGCGGTCAGCTCCTTCGCGATGGCGAGCACGTCCTCGGGCGGTCCCATCGGGTCGTCGTAGCCATGCAGCATGAGCACCCTGGCATGGAACTTCGTGGGCGCGGGCAGACCGTTTGGCTTTAAAAGCCCGTGCATGCTGATGACGCCGCGGATGTCGGCGCCGCTTCGCGCCAGATCCAACACACACATGCCGCCGAAGCAGAATCCCATGGCGGCGATGCGTCGCGCATCGACTTCGCGAAGCTCCCGCAGCGTGGCGAGCGCCGCGGTGATGCGGCGCGCGAGCAGGGCGCGATCCTGCGCGAACGGGGTCATGAGCGCCGAGCACTCCTCGTTGGTGCCGCCGCGCTTGCCCTTGCCGTACATGTCGAGGGCGAAGGTGGCGAAGCCCTGCCAGGCGAGCCGCCGCGCCTTGCGCTCGACGAACTCATCCCGTCCGCCCCAGGCGTGGCTGATGAGTACCGCCGGGAGCGGCCCCGGGCGGGAGTCATCGTGGCAGAAGAAGCCTTCGAGAAGAGTCGAGCCGTCGCGGTACTCGATCAGCCGTTCGCGAATCGCCATGATCGTCCTCCGGGTTGCAGTTGAGGTGGGGCGCGGGTAGGGATTTTAGTGTTACCCTTGCCGATGAGGCAAAAAACGAGAACGCGGCCGCCCCATGATTCCTGCAAGCGAAGCGCTCACGCGCTTGAAAGAAGGCAATCGCCGCTTCGTCGAGCGCGTGCGCAATCGCGGCCCGATCATCGCGCCTTCCGCGCGCCTGGAGCTCACTCAGAGCCAGGAGCCCTTCGCGATCATCCTCGGATGCTCCGATGCCCGCGTGCCGGCGGAGATCGTCTTCGACCAGGGACTCGGGGATCTTTTCGTCATCCGCGTAGCGGGCAACATCGTCTCACCCTCGCAGATCGGCAGCGTCGAGTTCGCCGCCTCGCGTTTCGGGACGCGGCTCGTCGTCGTGCTCGGTCACTCGCAGTGCGGCGCCATCCGCGCGACCCTCGAGGAGCTTCGCCAGCCGGCGGAGAATCAGTCCCGCAACATCCGCTCCATCGTCGATCGCGTGCGCCCCTCGGTCGAGGTTCTGCTCAAGACGGACTTGAGAGACGATGAGGAAGCGCTGCTGCGGCACGCGGTTCGCGCCAACGTCGGGGTCTCCGTCAGTCATCTGCGCTACGGCTCCGATGTACTCGAGAAACTGATCCACAACGAGGGCCTTGCGGTGGTGGGCGCGGAATACTCGCTGGAGACCGGCGAGGTCGAATTCTTCGACGGCCTCGCCGCCTAGCGCTTGAAGAGACCGCTTCCGAGAAGCACGATGCCGGCGCCGAGCACCGCGCCCCCGACCCAAGCGGGAAGCGGCCGTTCCTGCTGCATGCGCGCCTCGACGTCGCCGAGCTTGAAGACGCTCTGCTCGCTCGCATAGTGGGGCGGGCGCAGGATCAGGAAAATGCCCGCGGCAATCAAGACCAGGCCGGCGACGAGGAAGGCTTTCATGGCGTGATTGTATCAGCGCCCTGGGCCGGGGCGCAGCCGGTGCATCAGCCCATGCCCCCGCTGACGGCGATCACCTGCGAGGTCACGTACGAGGCCTCGTCCGAGGCTAGAAAGGCGACGACGCTCGCCACTTCCTCGGGCAGTCCCACACGGTTCATCGGTACGAGCCGCTCGATCGCCGCGGCATCGAACAGCCCCTCGGTCATGGGCGTACGGATGATTCCGGGAGCCACCGCATTCACCGTGATGCCGCGGGTTCCGAGCTCGAGAGCGAGCGCCTTGGTGGCGGAATTGAGCGCCCCCTTGGCGGCGGCGTAGTTGACCTGCCCCTTGTTGCCGATGAGCGCCGATATCGATGAGATGTTGATGATCCGTCCCCAGCGGGTGCGGATCATCGGCATGAGAAGCGGCTGGGTCACGTTGAAAAAGCCGTTCACCGCCACATCGATCACCCGGTGCCACTGCTCGGCGCGCATCCCGGGGAGCACGGCGTCATCGTGCACACCGGCGTTGTTGACGAGGATCTGAATGGGACCGGCGGCCAGGGTCAATTCCAGCGCCCGATGGGTGCCCGCCGTGTCCGTGACATCGAAGTGCAGCGCCACGGCGCTGCCGCCCGCGGCGGTGATCTCCGCCACCACTTTCTCCGCCGCGTCGACCCCCTGCCTCGCGTGCACGTACACGCGGTGTCCGTCACGCGCCAGCCGCCGGCAGATCGCGGCGCCGATGCCACCGCTTCCCCCGGTGACGAGCGCGCGCTTGCCTTCGTGGCTCAACGGGACTCCCGATGCAGGGTTGCGGCCGCGCTCGCGGGCGTGCCGAACACGATGCCGACACGGCCGCTCAGGAGCTCCCGCCCGCCGCTCGAGAGTGAGAACTCGTAAAGCGTGCCGTCCTCATCACCGGCGAGGCGCTCGGCGCTCGCGATGAGGTCACCCTCGAGATCATCGAGCCGGGTGACCTGCAGCACGAGGTTGCGCACGCTCGTCAGCAATCCCGCGCGCGCGGTCGTGCCCGCGGTGTGCGCCATGATGGCGCCGTGAACGGCCATGGCCTGCGCGGCGTACTCCACCCCGCAGGCGGCGCCGAGCCGGTCATGGGCACGCAGCGGATTGTCGGGCGAGCGGTGGCTCGTGGCCCGGCAGCGGATGCGCACCGGGTCCCAGCTCAACACCTCATCCAGGAGACACATGCGCCCCCGATGCGGAATGTGGCTCTCGATCCAGGCTTGATCGAGACGCGTACCCTCCGGCAGGCGGCCGAATGCGCTGCGGACTAATGACACGCGCAAACCTCCACGGCGATGCGCTGCGCATCGAGATAATCGAGCACCACCCGTCCGCTTTCGCCGCGGGCGAGGAGCCGCAGCAGCGGCAGACTGCGCGCGGCCGGCAGCCCCGCGCGTAGCGCCTCGAGCTTCGGCTCCGCGAGCCGGTCGGCGGCGGTTTCGCGCTCGCACATGGTCAGGATGAGCTTCGCGCGCGCGGTGGCTGACGGTGTCGGCGTGAGGACCATGCCCACCGCGAAGGAATCCGGCAGCGGCCGCGCGGCGTTGATCGGCTCGGGGTAGCTCGTCTCGTAGGCGCTCAGAATCACCGCGACGCCGTCCACCGCCGCCATCGCGAGCGCCTCGATGAGGCCCGCCGCGAAGCTTGCATCGTGCGCGCAGAGCGCGGTCGATGCCGCGGTCGCCCCGGTCGCGAGGCTCCAGTAGCCGGCGGCGGCGTTGTGCACGGAGTTGTGGAAGCGTGTCGGCGAGAGCTGCCGCTCCGAGGAGGCGAGCGTCTCGCAGATCTCGTGGCAAATGAAGCCATCTCCGCCCGAGGAGGTAAATACCGTGGGCAGTCCTTCCGGCGCCAGGCCCGCATCCGCGAGCGCCTGCTGGGCGGCACTGATGGCGAGCCTCACGGTGTTGCCGATGCGGCGGCGCTCGGCGGCGGGCAGGCCCTGGGGCGCCGGCACGACGGTGGGTCGCGGCGAGTAGGCTTCCTGCCCCGCGAGCGCACGCGCGCCGCTTCGCCAGTCGGGAAGTCCGGGTCCGATGAGCCCAATACCCTGAACGTAGGCGGTGAGTGCGCTCATGTCGCGCGTCCCAACACCAGGGCGCAGTTCGAGCCGCCGAAGCCGAAGGAATTGCTGAGCGCGCGCGCGATCGGCTGGTGGCGGTTCGCCCGCAGGTACTCGAAGGCGAGCGCCGGATCGGTGCGCTCGGTGTTGGCGCTTCCGGGAAGCAGCTCGTGCGTGAGGGCGAGGGCGCAGATCACGGCCTCGAGCCCTCCGGCCGCCCCGAGCGTATGTCCGGTCGCGCCCTTGGTCGAGCTCCCCGCCACCGCGCGCTCGCGTTGCCCGAACACCGCCGCGACCGCCTTCGCCTCGGCGCTGTCGTTGCTCGGTGTGCCGGTGCCGTGCAGGTTGATGTAGTCGATGGCCTCGGGCTCGAGGCTCGCGCGCTCGAGCGCCTGCAGCATGGCGGCGCGCGCGCCGCGCCCCTCGGGATGGGGCGATGACATGTGATAGGCGTCGCTCGATTCGCCGACGCCGAGCAGCAGGATCGCATCGGCATCGAGGCTCGCGGGCGGGCGCTCGAGGATGGCAAAGGCCGCGGCCTCGCCGATCGAGATGCCATCGCGCTGCAGGTCAAACGGCCTGCAGGGTCCGGGCGAGACGAGCTGCAGCGAATGAAAGCCGTAGAGGGTCGTGAGACAGAGCGAGTCGACGCCGCCCACGAGCGCCGCATCGATCAGATCCGCCGCAATCATCCGCCGTGCCGTGGCGAAGACCTTGGCGCTCGAGGAGCAGGCGGAGGAGACCACGACCGACGGACCCTCGAGCCCCAACGCCTGGCGCGCCAGCGCCGCCAGCGAGTAGGAGTTGTGCGAGCCGGCGTAATCAAAGCCCGCGGGCAGTGCGCCGGTCGCGCGGTCGCGCCGCCGGTAGGCGAGCTCGGTCTCGAGCATCCCCGAGGTGCTGGTGCCGAGGAAAACCCCCACCCGCCGCCGTCCCCAGCGCCCGGCGCAGGCCGCGACCGAATCGACGAAGCCGTCGGCGGTGAGCCCGAGCTGCGCCAGGCGGTTGTTGCGGCAGTCGAAGCGCTTGAGCGCTCGAGGCAGACGCACCTCATCCACCCCGGGCACTTCACCGACGTACGCGTCCAGCCTCACGCTCTCGAAAGCGCACGGCACGAGCCCGCTGCGCTGCGCGCGCAGGGCCTCGAGCGTCGCCTCGAGGCCGCGGCCGATGCAGCTCGTCGCGGTGAAGTGGCTCATGAGAAGAGGGGTCATGGCGTCGCCCATCATGGCACGGCGAGGACGGGAGTTGCGGGCGCGAGCGCCGCGCGCAAAGTGACCGGTGTCAGATCCGCCCCCGCGAGCGCATCGAGGAGGCGCGGCAGCACCTCGAGGATCACCGGCGTGCCCTCGCGGGTGAGCGCCGCATGACCGTCGTGCAGGAGCAGGATGTCACCGGCGGCGAGACCGCGGGTGAGCTTAGCCAGCACCGCCTCGGCACTCGCGCTCACCGTGTCGAATCCGCGCCGCGTCCAGCTGGCGAGGCGCAGGCCAAAGCGGCTCAACACCGGGTCGAGGAAGGGGCTGCGCAGGCCCGCCGGCGCGCGGAAAAAGAGCGGCGGCTGGCCCGTGGTGATGCCGATGGTGTCCTGCGCGCGCTCGATCTCCGCCATCAGAGCGCGGGGACCCAACAGGGAGAAACGATTGAGGTGCCGCTGACTGTGGTTCTCGACCGAGTGTCCGCGGCGCGCCATCTCACGGGTGAGCTCCGGGTGGCGCTGTACGCGCTCGCCGATGCAGAAGAAGGTCGCTCGCGCCCGACGCTCATCGAGCAGATCGAGCACCCGCGGTGTGATCTTAGGATCCGGGCCATCGTCGATCGTGAGGGCGACCTCGCCTCTGGCGGCCGCAACGGCCGGCAGCCGCGTCCAGTTGGGACCCAAGAGGTGGCTGCGGGGCGTAAGTCCCGCGGCGGTGAGGAGCGCGTGATCGGTGAGCACCGCCCCGAGCGCCCAGGGCCAGGCGGAGGGCCGCGCGAGGACCGTCACGAGCGCCGCCGCGTGTAGTCCGAGCGAGGCCCCGATGAGCGGCGTTGGGCGCCAGCGCGCCGCGGGTGAGTGAGATTCGGTCAACAATTCGGTTCAGCTCCGGCGCAGCCGCGATATCCGGCTGATTCTTCCACAGCTCGGGTAGCGGGGCGATGTGTCTTGCCGAGGCCCCGCCGGCGTACTCGGCCGATGATCCGCGTGCGGCGCTCAGGACTCACACCGACCGCTGCACCGGCGGCTCGCGCGCGAGGAGCGCGGCGTAGATGAGCGCCAGAAACGCCCCCGGAGCCACGGTCTCGCCGAGATCGTGCAGCACCGGCACCGCGGAGAGGGCCAGCACCCCAAATCCCACCACCGTGGCGCAGTTGGCGAGGAGGAGCGAGGCCAGCGTCCGCTGCCGCGCGGTCGCGGGCTCGGGCATCGCTTGATCGGAGCTGCGGTCGAAGAAGAGCGCGTAATTCGAGCCGACCGCGACGATGAGGAGCATCCCGACCACGTGCAGGAGGGTGAGTCTCGCGCCCAGGAGCGTGAGGGCGGCGGCCACGGTGAGCACCGCGAGCGCCAGGGGCAGGACCACCCGCGCCACCCGCG
Source organism: Steroidobacteraceae bacterium (assembly GCA_049579785.1). GTDB lineage: Bacteria > Pseudomonadota > Gammaproteobacteria > Steroidobacterales > Steroidobacteraceae > 13-2-20CM-66-19. The sequence continues at coordinate 1,336 of JBAUOO010000267.1, read as the reverse complement.
CGGGACTTCGAAGCGCGAGCAGGAGAAGCACGACGATCGCGGCGAAACCGGCGAGCGAGAGCCGCACCGCGCCGGCGAGGTAGCTCGAGTAGAGCGCATCGGTCTGACTCTTCAGATCGAGCACCGTCGCCTGATCGGGCGCGCCGACTGAGATCGCGCGACGCACCTTGCCGATATCGATGCGAAGCGGACGGCCGTTCGCCGCCGGGGCATCGAGCGGCAGCAGCGCGTGCCAACCATCGCTTTCCCTGACCAGCAACGCATCCGCGACGGCCGCGAAGGAAGTGCCCGCGAGGGATGCGCGCGTCAACAGGGGGCCGGTCCGCGCCGCCTGCACCTCATGGAGGAAGGGCGCGAGCCGATCCGCCCGCAGCGGCAATCCCGCAAGCGCCCGCTTGAGTCTCGCCGCGAGCAGCGCCGGCGGGGGCAGACTCGCCTGCCGCTGCCGCTGAACCGCAAGACTCGGCAGGTACTGCGTCGCACTCTCGTAGCCGGAGATGACGTTGCGGTGGATGAGCCCGTCGAGCTCGCCGGCCACGTGCTCGGCGCCTGTGAGCGCGGACTGCTCATCGGGCGCGGAAACGACCACGAGATCGCGCACATCCGGCGCGCCTAAATCGGCACGCAACCGCCCATCGAGCGCCTGCGCAGCGGCCGGAACCGGGCTCAGGGCCGAGAGGTCATGGTCGAGGAGCCGATGCCGGTTCAGGCCGAGCACGAGCGCGGCGCTGATCGCGAGCGTCGCCACCGCCAGCCGCCCGGCCGAGGCCTTGGCCAACACCCGCGCGGCGGCGCGGCCGATGGGCGTGAGATCGCGGATCGCAAAGCCCCGTGGCAGCAGCTGCGGCAACACGAAGCGCGTGGCGAGCCCCGCCGCCAACACACCCACGAGCGAATAGAGGCCGAGCTGCGCGAGGCCCGGAAAGCTCGAGACCCCAAGCGCCGCGAAGCCGCAGAGGGAAGTCAACATGCCGAGCCGGATCGTCGGCCACACCGCGCGTCGCCAGTCCTCGGGCGGCGGTCCCCGCGCGGGCGCCCCGGCCCGCGACTGCACGAAGAGATAGATCGAATAATCGACCCCCTCGCCGATCAGCGTGATGCCAAAGCCGAGCGTCACCCCCTGCACGACCCCAAAGCCGAGCGCCACCGCCGCGATGCCGGCGAGCGCCCCCGAGGCGACCGGCACCAGGCCCAAGAGCAAGGCCGGTATCGACCGGTAGACGAGCAGGAGCAGGGCAATGATGAGCGCCGAGCTGATGAGGAAAAGACGCATCACTTGCGACTTGATGGTCTGTCGCGCCTGGACCGCAAACACACCGGGTCCGCTCATGAGCAC
>JBAUOO010000266.1:0-4242 GCA_049579785.1 Steroidobacteraceae bacterium | reverse complement strand
AAGTAAAGCACACCGGCGCTGCGCGCGGCCTCTGCGACCGTGACGTTGCAGTAAAAGGGCAGGCTCGAGATGACGGCATCGACCGGATGGCTCGCCAGGTGCTGCTCGAGCGCGCTGCGCTGCTTGGCGTTCAGGGCGTATGCGCTCATGCCGGGAGCCCCGTGCGCGCGCACGACCGCTTCCGCGACGGTGCCCTCGACATCGGCGAGTTGAACCTGGTAATTGCCGGAGCTCCCCAGGAGTCCCGAGATCAGGGCGCCGATCTTGCCGGCGCCGAGAATGAGTACGCAATGCATTCAGCCCCTCTCTTCAATGGGCTGAAACTGGCCTGTGGCCGTTTCAGCAAGACCCTACACGGTTGCCGCGGGCCCTCTGAGACCCGTTCCCGCGAGCCGAACTGCCCCGGGAAACGGAACGGCCCTGGCCCGCTATGATGGCGCATTTGAGAAGCGCGCATTCTCGCCTCAGGAGGCCTTCCGCGCCAGCCATGCCGGTGCGGGGCGGGCGGGGCGGCCGCATGGTACGATTCCTTCGTATGCGATCCCCGGAGACAACCTCCTGGCACTGCGCGAGCTGGCAGGGCAAGGCCGCTCAGCAGCAGCCGGTTTACGATGACCCGGCGGCCCTCGAACGGGTCGTGGCGGAGCTGTCGCGGCTACCGCCGATCGTCGTCTCTTGGGAGGTCGAGGCGCTGCGCGAGCGGCTCGCAGCCGCCCAGAGGGGGCAGGCGTTCCTGCTGCAGGGGGGCGATTGCGCCGAGACCTTCGCCGACTGCGAGTCGGACACGATCGTCAAGAAGCTCAAGATTCTCCTGCAGATGAGCCTCGTGCTGCTGCACGGCCTGAAAAAGCCCATCATTCGCGTGGGCCGCATGGCGGGCCAATACGCCAAGCCGCGCTCGGTCGATACCGAGACTCGTAACGGCCTCACCCTCCCGAGCTTCCGGGGCGATCTCGTCAACCGCCCGGAATTCACCGCTGCCGCCCGGGCCGCGGACCCCGAGCTGCTGCTGCGCGGCTACGAGCGCGCGGCTCTCACGCTCAATTTCGTGCGCTCGCTGGTCGATGGCGGCTTCGCCGATCTGCATCATCCCGAGTACTGGGACTTGGGCTTCGTCAAGCACGCGCAGCTCAAGGACGCCTACCAACGCATCATCCAGTCGATCGGCGATGCGCTCGATTTCTTCGAGGGCATCAGCGGCACGGCCATCCATGAGGCGACACTCGTCGACTTCTACGCGAGTCACGAGGGCCTGCACCTGCTTTACGAGCAGGCGCAGACGCGCTTCATCCCGCGGCAGAACCGCTGGTACAACCTCTCGACGCATATGCCCTGGATCGGCATGCGCACCGCCAAGCTCGACGGCGCGCACATCGAGTACTTCCGCGGCATTTCCAACCCGATCGGCGTCAAGGTCGGGACCGCGATGGATGCGGCGTGGCTGCAGGGCCTCGTGACGACTCTCAACCCGCAGAGCCAGCCCGGGCGGCTCACCCTGATTCATCGCTTCGGCGCGAAGGACATCGCCACGGCGCTTCCCAAGGCCATCGATGCCGTGCGTGAGACCGGTCAAACCGTGCTCTGGGTCTGCGATCCGATGCACGGCAACACCGAGACCAGCACCGGGGGCCTGAAAACCCGACGCTTCGAGAACATCCTGAAAGAGCTCGATACCGCGTTCCGCATTCACGCCGAGATGGGCTCGCACCTGGGCGGCGTGCACATCGAGTTGACCGGCGAGGACGTCACCGAGTGCACCGGCGGCGCGCGTGGCCTCACGGATGCGGACTTGGCCAGGGCTTACCGCTCGACGGTCGATCCGCGCCTTAACCACGAGCAGGCGCTCGAGCTCGCCATGTTGATCGCCGAGCACAGCCAGGCCCGCCGCGCAACGCAGCGCGGCTGATGGCAAGCGACAGACGCGACATCCTGTAGCGCAATTCAGGATGCGGCGGCCCATTGCCGCTACAATCACCGCATGCAATACGAGCACATCGTCGTCCCGAGCGAGGGACGCAAGATCACCATCAATCCCGATTGTACCTTGCGTGTCCCCGACAACCCGATCCTTCCCTACATCGAAGGAGACGGGATCGGAGTCGATGTCACTCCCGCCATGCTGCGGGTGGTGAACGCGGCGGTCGAGAAGGCGTACGGACGCGCGCGAGGCATCAGCTGGATGGAGGTGTATTCCGGCGAGAAAGCGACCGCGCGCTATGGGCAGTGGTTTCCGGATGAGACGCTGCAGGCGCTGCGGGAGTTCGTGGTCTCGATCAAAGGCCCTCTCGGGACGCCCGTCGGCGGCGGCATCCGCTCACTCAACGTCGCCATGCGTCAGAGCCTGGATCTTTACGCCTGTGTGCGTCCCATCCGCTATTTCCCGGGCGTCGCGAGTCCCATGCAGGATGCGAGTCTCACCGACATGGTGGTCTTCCGCGAGAACACCGAGGACATCTATGCCGGGATCGAGTGGCCGGCGGGATCGGCGGAGGTGCACAAGCTCATCGCCTATCTGCACAAGGAATTCGGCGTGACGGGAATTCGCTTCCCGGCGAGCTCGGCGATCGGCATCAAGCCGGTATCGAAGGAGGGCAGCCAGCGCCTGATCCGCAAGGCGATCCAGTACGCGATCGAGAACGATCGCGTGTCTGTGACGCTGGTGCACAAGGGCAACATCATGAAGTACACGGAAGGAGCCTTTCGCAACTGGGGCTATCAGCTTGCGAAAGAGGAGTTCGGCGCCAGCGAGATCGACGGCGGCCCTTGGCTCAGGTTTTCCAACCCGCTCACCGGCCACGAGATCATCGTCAAGGATGTGATCGCGGACAACTTCCTGCAGCAGGTCCTGCTGCGGCCGGAGGAGTACGACATCATCGCGACACTGAATCTCAATGGCGATTACGTCTCCGATGCGCTCGCCGCGCAGGTCGGTGGCATCGGCATCGCGCCGGGCGGCAACATCGGCGATGGGCTCGCGGTGTTCGAGGCGACCCACGGCACAGCGCCGGGGTTTGCCGGCAAGGACCGGGTCAATCCGAGCTCACTCATCCTGTCGGCGGAAATGATGCTGCGCTATCTCGGCTGGAAGGAGGCCGCCGACCTCATCATCAAGGGAGTCACCAACACCATCGCCCACAAGGAGCTCACTTATGACCTCGCGCGGCTGCGCGAGGCCATCAAGGCGCCGAAGCGCGAGCTCGCCGCGCGCAAGAGCGTCGAGGAGGATCTGCAGCGCCTCATCCCCGGCGCGAAGCTCCTGAGCTGCTCGGGTTTCGCCACCGCCATCATTCGCCACATGGACTACCCGCATTAAGCAGGCGCGAACGAACGACGGCCGTCGGCCGGTGCTGGCGGTCGGCCGGAGCGAGACCTACGATCCCGGCTGCACGCGTTGTCCGCGGCTCGCGGAGTTCCTCGCCGAGGTGCACGCCAGCTATCCGGATTACTGGGCGCGACCCGTGCCTTCCTTCGGCGCCGCGAACCCGCGCATCGTCCTCATTGGGCTCGCCCCGGGGCTGCATGGGGCGAACCGGACCGGCCGGCCATTCACGGGCGATTACGCCGGCGAGCTTCTTTATCGGACTCTCCACGAGGCAGGGCTCGCCACGAGGCCGGAATCGCTCGCGGCGGACGATCGACTCGAGCTGAAGCAGGCGCGAATCATCAATTCGGTCAAATGCGTGCCGCCCGGCAACAAGCCACTGCCCGATGAGATCCGCGAGTGCAACGGGTACCTGAAGGCCGAGCTCGCGGTCCTGAAGCGCGTGCGGGTAGTGCTGGCGCTCGGCAGGGTAGGACACGAGGCCTTCCTCATGGCTTCCGGTCTCAAGCGCGGCCATTTCCCCTTCGCCCACGGGCGCGAGCATCGACTCGACGAGACGCACCACCTGATCGACTCGTATCATTGCAGCCGCTACAACACCTCGACCGGGGTGCTCACGGAGCCGATGTTCAGGCAGGTCGTGGCGCGAGCCTGTGAGCTCGCCGGAATCCGCTAGCTCCTGAAATCGGCCGGCCGAAGGCCCGGGCGCCTGCGCAGATGACCTCGACCGAATTCGATCCCAAGGCTTACACGGCTGCGTTGCCGCGCCGGCCGGGCGTCTACCGCATGTTCGGCGGCGCAGGGGAGCTCCTTTACGTCGGCAAGGCGAGAAGCCTCAGGGACCGGGTGAGCACGTATTTCGCCGCGAGCAATGTCAACCCGAAGGTCCAGGCTCTCGTACACCAGATCAGCGCCATCGA
>JBAUOO010000265.1:0-9781 GCA_049579785.1 Steroidobacteraceae bacterium | reverse complement strand
CTTCTCATTAGCTCCTGAGATTTCATGCCCATCGTTTGCCGAAGGTCTTGATCTCGCAGCACACTGACAATGGCGTCCGTGTAGCCCTGAATGTCACCGCTCTTTACAAGATATCCGGCTCCCGTTCCTTCAATGAGCTCGATAGCCCCTCCCTGCGCCGACGCGACCAGGGGCAGTGCTGCGCTCATTGCTTCCACAAGTACGTGTGGCGATCTGTCAAAGCGATGCGGCAGGAAAAATGCCGATGCTCTCCTGAAGTGATCCGCAAGGATCTGCTTGTCGGAGATGCGTCCTAGAAGCATTACATAATTGGGCGACGACGGGCGTCTTCCGCCGACATCCTCTCCGATCACCACGAATCGTGCCGACGGCACAGCGGCGTGAACGCGTTCGGCTGTCGCGAATAGAAAATCAAGTCCTTTACGATAAAAGTCGTTGGATACATGCAAAACCACGGGTTCACGTTCTACGCTGGTGAAATTCTCGACCGAAAGATCAACGCCGCACGGGCCCCAACCTACCGCAACAACCTTACCTGCGTCGACTCGGTGGGACTCCAGGGTCTGGTTACGCGCCCACTCAGACATGCAAAATATTCCGGCCGCCGCATCGTACGTGGCGCCTTGAAGCGCGTGCGCGCGGGCGCGGCGGGCGAAGCGACCTTTTCTCTCTCCAGGCAGGTTGCGCAAAGAGTGACTTTGGTCAATGTAGTTAAAGAACGGAAGTTCCTGAGAACGCAAGGCTGGCGGCTTAAACCAACTTCCCCACATCAAGAGCGCGTCCACGTCGTCGTCGAGGGCGTGCAAGCCACGCGATAGGACCCGGCGTCGGCGACTTTGAACCAATGGATGCATCTGGTAGTTTTCCCACCATTCCGATCGTGGCCATGATAAAGATAAGACGGCGGCGGTGAGCTTGGTGATGGGATCAATGTCATCAAACTCTAGAACGGTCGGCACATGGAGCCGGGATGCCAGAGCCTCAAAGAGATAGCGCTGGCGAGGTTCATTGCCTGCAAGTATTAGCGAGAGCCGAGTCATGTAACGGTTTGTCCATGAGAAGCGGGCAACCTCAGCCAAAGCCGAGTGGAAGAGGCTTGCGAATGGAGGTGCGGCGGTTTCTTCGGACACGGCGATAAGGGGACGGACTGCTGTACATTCCCCCTGTCGAAGCAGCAGATCCCATGCGAAGACCGAGACGAGACCATTCCCTCCTTCAAGGCGCGCGTAACCCCCGATTGCGGCCCTACGTGGAGGCGGAAGTTCCCGCGCGGCTCAGCTCGGTGCCGTCCCGGAACTGCACTGAGGCCTCATCGGGGTGCTGTCGGGCGGCGATGAGCCATAGGTGCCCGACTCGAATGCTCCGAATATGCAGCAGAACCCGCCATGCCATCCTCTGCGGCCAAACCCAATCGTCAGGCTCCGTATAGTCGGCGGTCTGAAGACCCGCGCTTGCAGTCATCCGAGCCCAGTCTCTACTCGATCTGAAGCAAACGCCGACGCCGGCGGTATTGGCACCCATCGCACGGACGAGGCGCGTCAGAGATTTCGCCGACGTCAAATGATAGATCAAGAGGCCGGGAAGCCCCTCCGAGACATATCCCTGGTACATGTTTTCGAAAACGGAAATACGTCCGCGAGGTGTCAGCAGTCTCTTGGCGCACTTCAGTGCTTCCAGTTGGTTACTTGAGGTTCTGCGGTACGAATCACTCACCAGATGATGCAACAGCCAATGAAAGCAGACGATGTCGAATCGCCGCGAACCGTCGATGGACGCGAGGTTTTCGACAGACTCGCGGATGACCGTCTTTCGGGGGTTGGGTGCATTTCTGCTCAATAGCGATTCCGAGTTGTCGAGGACGGTCGCGACCGAATTGGGAAATTCGGCAAGTATCCGATCTGCGAACCGGCCATTGCCCCCTCCGACATCGAGCAGCGTGAAGTCACCGTCCGGGAAGTCACGCTGAATGAGCTCGCGTATGGCGAGCCAGCGGCGGCCTTCGACGTATTCCATGTCAAACGGCTCGACCTGGGCGTCGGAGAGTTTTCTGATTCTCTTGGTTTCCACGGATCCCGCGCTCAGGGGCAACACGAGACGCGCCGTCGGCCAGACGCGAAGGGCGCACAGGTGCGCTCATCCGAGGGACGGCAGGTCATTTGCCGCAACTCCGGTAACGTTGCGTGGTCGTCATGCGCTCAGCGGTTAGGAGAGTTCTCTCGCGGAAGGTCATTGCGTCGCCTCTACCTGCGATCTGGTTGTCCTCCTGGTAGCCCGCTCGCGCTTGGGGGGGGACGTCCGGAAACAGTCCAATTGCCGGCGGAGGCGAATTTCGCATTTTTCAGCCGGTGGCGCAACCCTGTTCCATCAAGCCGTTTGGTTCAATTGCGATCAGGCGGTGCGCGGGAGGGCGACTGCTCGTTAGGCGCCGTCATCCGGCTGTAGTTGCGCCATTGACCATAACGATGCGTCAACGTGGGCGGGATCGTATGCCGAGCGCTTGCAAGCACACGGCGGCGGGCATCGGCGATATACAGGAGGGTTCCCTGCCGGAGCGTCTCCTTTCCAAGGGACCTGGGACTTGCTAATCTTGACTGAGGGGCCGATTTGATCGCAAAGCGCTCGATTCCCGCCCGAGGATTGAAACCCGAATTGCGTCCGCTGCGGTCGGAGTTCCCAGGCCGGGAAGTCTCCCGGATCGTAAGGCTGATTCACCCGAGCTCCAGGCGAGTCGTCCGTGCACGCGAGCCCATGGCTGATCGCTTGGAGAGCGGCGCGTGACCGGCGAGAAGCAACCCTGCCAGGTGCATATTTTGCGTGCCTCAGATGCTCGAGAGTCTGTACGTCCAGGCCGACGAGCCCGTTTCGGCACTTTCGCCAACGCCACGCTGTCGCCCGATGCGCTCGCGCCGATTCATCCAATGATTGGGTAACCAATCGTGGAGCAACTCGACAGCAGGGGCGATACGAGGCCGACCGGGACCTCAACAACTGCATCGGCAGAGAAGAAAGTGGAAGTTGCCGCAATGGACAAGCACCTTGTCCATGGCATTCTCTGGACGGCGGCCGCGAAGTGGTCCAGCCAGATCGTCTCCTGGGGCTCGCTGGTCATCATCACCCACTTCGTATCCCCTGCGGATTTCGGGCTGGTGACCATGGCGAACCTGTATCTCATGTTCGCCAGAATCGTCAGCCAATTCGGTCTCGGTTCCGCCACCATCACCCTGCGAGATCTCGCCGAGCAGGATATCCGGCAGATCAATGCGTTCTCCGTGCTCGCCGGGATCGTCATGTTCTTGCTGTCCTGTGCCGTAGCCAGACCTTTGGGAGCGTTCTTTCGCTCGCCGCATCTGCCCGCGGTGGTGGCAGTGATGAGCGTCACGGTACTCTTGGCAGGCGTGCAAACTATCCCGTTCTCACTTCTACAGCGGGATTTTCGCTTCAAACTGCTGTCCGGCATTCAGGCGGCTTCGACGCTGGTTACGGCGCTATTCACGCTTGTCCTCGCGTATCTCGGATACGGCTATTGGGCACTGGTCAACGGGATTCTCGCGGGCGCGATGCTTTCGGCGGCCCTGCCGATCTGCTATGCGCCGCGAGGTTTCGCCTGGCCCAGGCTGAAATCGATCCATCATGCCCTGAAGTTCAGCTGGGAAGTCCTGGTCTCCTATCTGTCATGGGCCTTCTATACGGATGCCGACTTCCTGGTTGCCGGCCGAGTTCTCGGGGCCAGAGTACTGGGAGAGTACAGTCTGTCCTGGAACGTGGCGTCGCTGCCGGTCGAGAAGGTGACCACGCTCGTCGGCCAGGTGACGCCCGCGGTTTTCTCCGCGCGACAGACCGATTACGCGGAGTTGTGTCGGTACGTGTTGCTACTGACGGAGGGGTTGTCGGTCATCACGTTTCCGATGGGAGTCGGCCTGGCACTGACGGCGCGCGAGGCGGTGCCCCTGCTCTTCGGAAAGGTCTGGGTTGGGGCGGTGGTGCCGCTGCAGATACTCGCCGTTCTCGGCTGCGCTCGCTCGGTGAGCGCGCTGATGAGTCCGCTGCTCACCGCGGTACGCAATACGCGCTACCTCATGTTGGTCAATCTCAGCGCAGCGCTCCTGATGCCCTGCGCGTTTTATCTCGGCAGCCATTGGGGTGCCGCCGGAATTGCGGCCGCCTGGATCTTTGGCTTTCCGATCATGCTGCTGGCGCTGTTCGGACGGGCTTTCCGCAGAATTGGCTTGAGCGCCGGCAATTACTTCAAGGCGCTGCGACCGGCGATGAGCGGGGCGGTTGCGATGGCAATCGCGGTCGAAATCATCAGACTCGCCGCACTCCCGGGAAGACCGGCTTGGATCGGCCTGCTGGTGGAGGTTGCGGTCGGCGCCGCCGCGTATTGCGGCTGGTTGCTGCTAATGCACCGGGATCGCGTGCGGGCGGTGGCACAGTTGTACCGGCGCATGCGGGGGCCGGCGGCGATCGCGGTGCAATGATATCGCGGATGGGGATTTCGGATCGATCAGGAGGCCGGGGGTTCGCCGCGGCTCATCACGGATTCGTAGATCGCGAGGCGCCTCCGAGTGTACTCCTCGGGCGAGAATTTTAGCGCCGCAGCCCGCGCGCCTCCAGCGAGCAGGTTAGCCAGGTCCGCGTCCCGGAGAATTCTCTCGAGAGCGCAAGCCAGATCATCTACGGCACCGGCAGTGACCAAAAGCGCCGATGTCCCGTCTGTTAGCGTCTCGGGAATTCCTCCAACGTTGCTCGCGATGATAGGGAGTCCTGCGGCCATCGCCTCGAAGAGCGCCAGAGGCGAACCCTCCGAGTAAGAGGGCAGCGCAAAGACATCCGCCGTGCAGTAGTAGGGCCAAGGGTCCGCTACATGGCCGGTGAACAGTACGCGGTCGCCCAGATCTTCCGAGGCCGCCCGCAAATTATCGGCCTCCCCGCCGTCTCCTACGAGGACGAGGCGTAGATCCGGTGAGTCCAGTCTTCTGCGCAGTAGTCGATATGCCGCGATCAAGGTTGCATGCCCTTTTTCGGCAGAGAGTCGTCCGACGCTTAAGATCACTCGGTCGGTCGACTTTAATTCCAGGCGGCGTCTCAGGCTGAGTGTCTCTTGCGGCCCCAAACGGTCGCGGTTCTCGATCGCGTTGGCAAGAATTGCGATCTTATCTCGCTGCACGCCGCGCGCCGTCAGCTGCTCCAAAAACGGTGTACATACTGTCACGACCTGATCGGCTTGGTGCAGGGAGAGCCTGTCGAGCTGCTGATACATGCGGACTCTGTTACTCATTCGGGTATAGCCATGGTGAAAGGCGACCCAGCGGGAGCCGGATATCCTGCCGCACTTCTTCAGCAGCCAAATAAGGAAGTGACTCTTAAAGTCATGGGATTCGACAATCTGGGGATTGTTTGCCTCGAGACTACGCGCGAGCTTCGGCACGATCGTCGGATCAAAGACGAATCGCTCGCGAACCGCATCGACCGTGATGCCCGCCGCTTTTGCGGCCTGCAGGAAGCTGTGCTGAGGCGCCGGTCCCCGACCGCCACACCGAACAGTCGTCACCACCGAGTATGAGATTCTGCCGCGTCCGTGGCGCGGAAGCTGTATATTTCGGGCGAACATCAGCAGCGGTTTCATGGGACCGGTGACAGTTTCCGCCTGTACCAGGCCGACGACCCTAATCGGTTGCGGAGGAACTCTCTTCTGCTCGCCGCTCTCCATTAAGCCCGTCTCACGATCAGCCATGGCTCAGTTCAACTGTCGGGACAAACATTAGGATGTCGAGCGTCGAGCGAATTGCGGTTAAAGCCGTGGAGATCATGGTGTCCTCCGCGAGCACTGGGCTCCCTACCTTCTCGCGAGGCGACCGGCTGCGGGTCTTGGATCGCTCGGGTCGTCTGTGCGTCGAGATCGAGCCGGCGCCGTGGAATCCCGATGGTCAGCAGAAGCTAAAGGAGGCAGCGGCAAGCGGCGTTCTCCGATTGGTCATCGGCGATTATACGGAGCCCGGCGTCTCCACCAAAGACGGTTTGTGCGCGAATGCCGCACTTCTGGAGATCGACACGGTGGCCGGTCGGGTTGAAGCGATCTCGTCGGTCGTGGGGCTCCCCCCGATCGTGGTCTACGAGGGTCGGGGCGTCACCTTCCTCAGTTCTCCCGGGTTGCCCCTCCACGCCCCGTTTGGCGAAGTGGATCTCGAGGGTGTAGCAGACGCGTTGAGATGGGGACACCCGCTCGACGGCCGAACTTTATTCGATCACTTACGGATCGTCCCCGCACGCACACGGGTGAGTCTGGAAGCCGGCCGCGAGGCGCACTTTGAGCGTAGGCAACTTACGAGCTCATCTCCTTCGTACGAAGAGCCGCGCTCACACCGATTGGTCGAGGCACAGGCGGGGGCACTGCTCGAGGCGGCATCGCGATTGCCAACGACAGATGCCTTTCTAAGCCTGAGTGGTGGCCTTGATTCTCGCACGGCTTTGGTGGCCCTGCTTCAAAGCGGGCGGACCGTCCACTGCGTATCAATGGCAGGGTCACCTTATACCCTTGACTTTCGCTTGGCCCGTCGGTTCTGTGAAGCTCACGGCCTCGCGCACCAAGCAATCGAATTCGGCGAGGATTACGCTCGGCGTCTGCCTGATCTGGTAACGCGGTCAGCGGCGCTCACGGGAGGCGTTGCGTGCTTGAGCCAGACGATCGACCTCTATTCGTATTCGCAGATCGCAGGGACGAGGCATACGAGAATCTCAGGTCATCTCGGCAATCAGGTTGGACGGGGAGGCGTGGAGAGCATCACCGCCGCAACGCTGTCCGACCGGATTTTTTCGGCAGAGCTTCGCCTGGCCCTTGACCACCGACCGGTGGAACCGTGGTTTGTGTCAAGAATGGGGCAAACGGGGTACGCATCCGTGCTCTTCGAGCAGGAAGTCCATTATTGGTCCGTCGCGAATTACATGTTAGGCAGCTCATGCGCGCTACAGCTCAGTCCCTACGCGGACGTTGCGCTGGTCGAAATGGCCAAAACCGCCATTTCGGGCGACGCGAGATTCCACAATCCTACAAAAACCTCGATCAGGAATCGGGATGTACGGCACCGCTTGGGCGGCCCGCCACTATCGCGGTCCTTTCAGCGAGCCATTCTGGCGCGGTACGATCAGGCGGGCCGCGACATACCGATCAATTGGGGTTGGCGCGCTCGAGGCGGATGGTCGATTGGCTGGGCGCCTGCCGCGATCCGTACCGCAGCCGACGCAGTCGCATGCAAACTTGCGAGACAGGGAAAGTCCCTGAAGGTCATGACACAACTGTCGCGGGCGCTTGGGAGGCCCTCGACCCTGGTTCCCTGGCCCGAACTCATCCGCGGCCCGCTACGAGCCGTCACTTGCGACACTCTCCTTTCGAGGAAAGTTATGCAATCCGGGCTCTTCGAGGCAGCTGCTTTGCGTCGAGCGTTGGATGAGCACTTCAGCGACCGCGCGGATCACCATTCCACGATATCCAGGGCGCTGGAGATCGCGTTAGGGCTTGCGACCGCGCGGCAGGGGGCTTGAAGGTCACCTCGTTCGATCTGCGGGTATGCGCTCAGTCAGGAAGCCGGTGCCCGAGAGCGTCGCGGCGGACGGGTTACCGGGGGCGGAGCGAGGAACTCGGCTACCAGAGTCGCGCGGCGACGGCGTTGGTTCCAAGGGCTTCCCGATGGGAGGTGTTGACATGGCCGCGGCGAGCCCGAAGATGAACCAGGGCAGCGAGGAGTAAGCATCGGACAGGAAGAAGCCGGACACCATATTGCCGACCACACCGTACAATAGCGCGCGACTCAGCACGGCTCGTTCCACTCGTTCTCTCGGCGGTTTGGGCCACGCGAGCGCCGCAGAGCGGGTTTGCCGCAAGACGCGCAGCGTCAGCAAATACATGCGGATCAAAAAGTAAAGGCCGAGAGGTCCCAGCTCCACGAGGGCCTGCAGGTAGCTGTTGTGCGGCGCCCTGTAATCTCCTCCGAAACGGGAATCCACGAAGCGGAAGGTTTGCGGCCCGTAGCCGATCGGCCATGCCTCGAATGCCCGCAGTCCCTGCGACCAAACGCCGAAGCGACCGTTCTTATTGTTGGGGTTAGTGTTGTAATCCTGGTTGGGGTGAAGCAGCGTCAGGTAGCGCGCCTGAGCCGATGGCGGTAATTGGTCCCAGATCACCGCGCCCGTGCAGGCGACGAGGAGACCGACCGTGAAAACGGCACGAAGGTTGCGCACGCGCTTTCGCGAGTTATGAGGACCCGCGACGCCGAGCGGTAGAAACACCACGAGCATCAGAACGATCACGAGGCCGAGCAGACCTCCTCTGGACTGAGTGAGCAGCATGGCCACCAGAGAAGTTGCCGTGACGAGCCCGTAGAGGACCTTCCGGAGGCGGGATTGCGCGAGCGTTATGAAGCCCAGGCCAAGGGGAATGACCGTGACCAGGACGTAGGCGAGGTCGTTCGGGTCGTACATCGTGTTCGTGTCATCCGCACGGCCGTGCGAGTAGTGCAGAGCCGCGAGCGCGCCGAGCACGAAGCCGCAAAGCAGCAGCACCCGCAGTGTGCCGCGTAGGGATTTCCACGACCTGCGCATGGAGCAGGCAACCGCGGTGCCGACGAGGAGCGGCGGCAGCTCGAAGAGCACGAAGTTCAGGCTCGCGCTTCGCCAGATCGAGATCGGCGTCAGCAGAACCGCGAGGCCGGCCATCCACAGCCCCGTCCGCATCAAACGGCGGCCATCGGCGGACAGGGCCGGTAAGGACCTCCGCTGGGTGAGATAGGCGATGGCCGTAACCGCGATGGCGAGCTTCGCGAGCGGTAGCGATGAGAGGCCGGGTATGAGCTGATTGACCCGCCCGACGGCGACCGCGAGGAAAGCCCAGTAGCCGTACTCGACCGCGCTCAGGCGCTCGCGCTCAGAGTCGGATGGGAGGGCGTTCGCGGCGAGATTCATACGCTCGCCCCTCGCGCTCCGGCGCGGCACGATGATCGACGCTTCACGTAGGACATGCCCGCTGGATCCACATGGGTTTACGAGTCGGATGCTGCGGTCGCAACGGCTGCCGACCGCGAGAGCCCGAGGATATCGTGGTAGCGAGGAATCACCTCGCGATAGTCGAAATGAGAGCGGACGAAGGCTTGACCCTGTTCGCCCAAGCGCGCGGCCTTCTCGGGGTGAATGGCCGCCTCGAGCAGCGCGGACGTGAGGCTATCCGGATCCCCGACGCGCGTGAGCCAGCCATGATCGCTCAGGAGCGCCGGAATGCCGCCCACCGCGGTAGCGATGGCCGGCAGCCCCATGCACATGGCCTCGATGAGCGCGCGTGGTACGCCCTCCGACAATGAATTGAGGACCAGGGCATCGGCCGCCGCCAGGAACCGCCGCGTGTCCGATTGCTCGCCGAGGAGTGTTACCGATTCCGCCCGGGGATGCTCTGCGAGTAGGGATCGGCACGCGGCCATCTCGACGCCGTCGCCCACGATGAGCAGTCGGGCGGGCCTCGGCAAGCTCGATTGCGCGGCGAGGAAGGCCCGAATCAGCTCCGGCACGTTCTTGACGGACGCGAGCCGTCCGACAAACATGAAGACGAACTCCGGGCCGAGTCCGAGCGCGGCTCGGCACTGCTCGCGGTCCCGGCGGTGCCAGCGTGCGGCGTCGATGCCGTTGGGGATCACGCTGATGCGCGAGGGGGGAATGTGCAGCTGATGAGACAAATAATCGGCCATTCCCTGATGAATGACGGTGATCTGATGCGCCAGGCGCCAGGCATAGTGCAGGC
>JBAUOO010000264.1:0-5176 GCA_049579785.1 Steroidobacteraceae bacterium | reverse complement strand
AGATCGACGGCCGTCGAGGAGTCAGCCTCCATCAGCGTGAGTGGCATCGGAAGGCCCCCGGAGCTGGCTCCGCGCCCCAGCGCCGCTGCGCAACCCGCGCCGCCGCACGCGCCCCAAGCGGCGTCTCAGGTCACGATGGATGAAGGGCTGCGCGAGATCTACACCCGTGAGACCGGCGCGCATGTCGCCACCATCCGCCGGTTCCTCGAGCGCGAGTCGCAGGCTCCGGAGCCGCACCTGCTGCGCGAGGACGTCTACCGCGCCTGCCACACACTCGCCGGCAGCTCCAAGATGGCGCAGGCGCGTCATGGCGTACGCCTCGCCGAGCCGCTCGATCACTGGCTGCGCCGCGCGTACACGAGCGGCATCGGCCTGCGGGGAGCCGATCTGACACTGCTCACCGACTGCATGGAGGCGATCGAGTCGGTGGCCGCGCATCTTGACGAGCCGACCGGCTATTTCGTGAGCCACTGGCAGCTCCTCGAGCGTCTGCGGGCGGCGGAGTCGGCGCTCGATGCACGCATTGGCGAAGCTTCTCGCCTCGCCCGTGGTGCGCACGTCGAGTCACCGGTTCCGGTTGCGGCTGCCTCGCAGGCCGCCGAATCAGCGGCGTCGGCGGGATCTGCGGCGCCTGGGCCCGCCGATGAGGAGCCCCCGGATTTCGATCCCGAGGTGGCGGCGATTTTCACTGAGGAGGCGCTCGAGCTCATCGACGCGTCCGAGCGTGCGTTGAGCGACTGGCGCAGCCAGCCCGGCAGCGCCGAGAGCGCCACCGCACTCAAGCGCCCGCTGCACACCCTGAAGGGCGGGGCGCGCATGGCCGGCATCACCGCCATGGGCGATTTGAGTCATGAGCTCGAGACGCTGGTCATTCAGGCCGAGAGCGGCTCGATGGCGGTCGATGGCGCGGTGTTCGATGTCATCCAGGGCAGTCTCGATGAGCTCGCTCGCATGCGGGAGTCCGCTGCCAACGGCCGGCGGGTCGCGCCCGCGCGAGCGATGATCGGGCGCATTCAGGCGCTGACACGGCCCGCAGGATCTGCGGGCGTTGCGGCGCAGACTGCACCGGCAGCTGCGAAGGCAGAGGCGCCGAAGCCGGAACCTCCGCTAGCGGGACCGCCGCAAGTCGAAGCACTGCACGTCGAAGCTCCGAACCCGCAGGCGCCGCCGCTCGCTGCGGTGCAGCCCTTCATCCAGACAATCGAGACCATCGAGGCGACCCCCGAGCTCAGACAGCCGGAGCCGGTCCTCTCGTTATCCGCTGAGCCCGAGCCCGAGCCCGAGCCGGAGCCCGAGCCGGCGCCGCCACCGGCATCGGCGGCGGCCGAGCAGGAGCCCGTTCTCTCCTCGGCGCCGCCGCCCGCGGAGCCCGAAATTCAAGCCGCGGAAACGATCCGAGCGGAAGCCCACCTGGCGGAGGCTCCGGCGGAGGACGCACTGGCGGCGCCGCAGCCGGTGCCGCCCGGACGCGAGCCGGTGGCGCCCGTCGAGCGGCAGGAGATGGCGCGCGTCGACGCGGATCTGCTCGACAAGCTCCTCAACATCTCCGGCGAGGCCAGCATCGCGAGATCGCGCCTCGAGCAGCAGCTCGGTTCGATCGATTTCAACCTCGCGGAGCTCTCGCGCACTGTCACGCGCCTGAAGGAGCAGCTGCGCAGCCTCGAGATCGAGACCGAGGCGCAGATCCTGCACCGGCACGAGGATGAGAGCGGCCACCGCAGCGAGTTCGACCCGCTCGAGCTCGACCGGTACTCCTCCATCCAACAGTTCTCGCGCGCGCTCGCGGAGACCGCCAATGACGTGGCGAGCATCCAGCAGCTGCTCGAGAATCTCGCCAAGGATGCGCAGAACCTCCTGCAGCAACAGGCGAGGACCATCACCGAGCTGCAGAACGGCCTCATGCGAACGCGCATGGTGCCGTTTCAGCGGCACGTGCAGCGCCTCGCGCGCATCGTGCGCCAGGCCGCCTCCGACAGCGGCAAGCGCGCCGAGCTCGTCGTCGAGGGCGCCTCCGGGGAGCTCGACCGACAGGTGCTCGAGCGCATGCTGCCGCCGTTCGAGCACATGCTGCGCAATGCGGTGGTCCACGGGATCGAAACCCCCGAGGAGCGCACGCGCCGGGGCAAACCGCCCACGGGTCGCATCCTCCTCGAGCTGCACCGCGAGGGAGCGGAAGTGATGGTGCGCCTCACCGACGACGGCGCCGGCATGAATCTCGAGGCGATCCGCGCCAAGGGCCACTCGCTCGGGCTCATCCAGCCGGGACGGACGCTGAGCGATGAGGACGCGATGCAGCTCATTCTCGAGCCTGGATTCTCGACCGCCGGCACCCTGACCCAACAGGCGGGCCGCGGCGTCGGCATGGATGTGGTCGCGACCGAGATCAAACGCCTGGGCGGTGCGCTGCACATGGAAACCAAGGCCGGCGAGGGCACGGTCTTCACCATCCGCCTGCCCTTCACGCTGGCGATCAGTCATGCGCTCGTGGTGCGCACGGGCGAGGAGTATTACGCACTGCCCTTGCCGACGGTCGAGGGCGTGCTGCGGCTTTCCAAGGCCGAAGTCAGCGCGCATCTCGGGCCCGAGGCGGCGCTGTTCGATTACGGCGGTCAGAAGTATCGCTTCCAGTATCTGGGGCTGTTCGTGGGCTTGGAGCCCTCACCGCTGCCGGAGCAGGACGTGACGATCCCGGTGGTGCTGGTGCGCGCGGGCGAGCATTCCACGGGCCTGGTCGCCGATGAGCTGGTCGGCAGCCGCGAGATCGTGGTGAAGTCGGTCGGACCGCAGATTTCCGGCATCCGTGGCATTTCCGGCGCGACGATTCTCGGCGACGGGCGCATCGTCATCATTCTCGATATCGGAGCCTTGGTGCGGGCCGAGTGGCGCGGGCGAGCGCAGCTGCCGGCGGTTCCTCGGGAAAAGGAGGACCGGCGGACGTTTGCGCTGGTGGTCGATGACTCGATCACGGTGCGCCGCGTGACTCAGCGTCTGCTCGAGCGCAATGGCATGCGCGTGCTGACGGCCCGCGATGGCATGGATGCCGTCGGCTTGCTGCAGGATCACGTGCCGGACATCATCCTGCTCGATATCGAGATGCCGCGTATGGATGGCTACGAGGTCGCCGCGCACGTGCGCAACGATGCGCGGCTGAAGAATGTCCCCATCATCATGATCACCTCGCGTGTCGGGGAGAAGCATCGGGCGCGCGCCATCGAGCTCGGTGTCGACGATTACCTCGGCAAGCCCTATCAGGAAGCGGAGCTCCTCGATGCCATCGCGCCGCTGGTGGAGCGGCGGCGGGCGGCACAAGAGAGCGCCATGCAGGACATGCCGCGCCAGGCCGAGGGCAGGTGAGTCATGAGCGAGCGCGTGCAGGAGATCTACAGCCTCTTGGTTCCCCTTGCCGAGGGGCGGCTCATCGTGCCGCGCGCCTGCGTGGCCGAGGTCGTGGGCTTCCAGGTGCCGTCGGAAATGACCGGCGCGCCGCCCTGGTACATCGGCACGGTGCTCTGGACCGGCAAGCAGGTGCCGCTCGTCTCGTTCGAAGGGGCTTGCGGGCAGGGGATGCCGGCGCCTTCGGGAAGAACGCGGGTGGTGGTGTTCCATTGCCTCGGCACGCGGCTCGACGGCGGCAACTTTGCGATCGTCTCGCAGGGCTTTCCGCAGCTCGTGCGGGTGAGCTCGGATGTAGTGCGCCCGGATAACTCGCGGGTGTTCGCCGAGCGGGCCCCGGTGATCTGCCAGGTGAGGATGGCGAATGAGACCCCGCTCGTGCCGGACCTCGACCGGCTGGAGGAGATGATCGCGGAGGAGACCCGCATCGCGGCGTAGCGGACGCGCCAAGCTCCAGGTAGCGGTACCACCCCGCCGCCTTGCAACATTTACGGTATTTTTCGAGTGCCGCAGTCGCGCGCCTCGCTTTGACAATGGCTACGCTCAGCGCTAGCCTGATACCGCTACCACTCTCGCCTCGAGCGCGACCGGGCGCCGCGGTGGAGCGGCACGGTAGAAGCGCCATAAGAATTCCAGGGGAGAAACGTCATGTTTCATCGCGCGCGTAGCCTCTCTTCTCTCGCGACCCGACGCCGCATCCTTGCGATAGCCACGACGGTGTTCGTATCGAGCATCTGCCTGCTGGCGCGGCCCGCGGGCGCGCAACAGCTCCCGTACCTGGTGGCGCAATACACCTTCAGCGACGGTACCGCCGATGGCTGGACGGCGTTCTACGACGCCTCGGCGCCGGTCTATTCGGCGGCGGCCACGGAGGATCCCGGCACGGGGAGCCTCCTGACCACGATCAACTACACGAGCAGCGGCGGGGGCGGCGGCCCGGCGCTGCAGCTCACGGGGCTCGTGCCCGGTGCGACGTATACCATCACCGGGTACGTGATGCTGACCTCCGGCGAGGCCGCAAGCGATGCGAACTTCACCGTTCAGCGTCAGGATGCGCAGGACTCCGCCTGTTCCGGCGGCACCTGCTACGACACGGTTGGCCAATATCAGGTGCCGGTCCCGGCCAGCGGCTGGGCGCAGATCGGCGGCACCTATACGGTGAGCACGACGGCGACGAGTCTGCTCCTCTACGCGCAGCTCGATCCCGGCACCACGCCGACGAGCCCGCAATCCTTCTACCTCGATGATGTGACCATCACCGAGACCGCCGGACCGCCCAACAGCGGCCAGCAGGACAACTCCGGCATCACCAGCAACTTCGAGGACGGCGGGCTGGATGGCTGGTCGCAGCGAAGCGGCGCCAACGGACTTTCCAACGTCGCGATTTCCAACGGGCCGGCGGGTGAGACCAATGCCCTGTACGTGCAGGACCGGGCGGCTTACTGGGATGGACCGCAGATCAGCGTCCTGAACAAGATGTACGTCGGCTCCTCTTACTCCATCAGCGTCTGGGTCATGTCACCGCTGGGCGATACGCTCAACTTGAGCCTGCAGACGACGTTGACCTCCAACGGGACGGCGGCCACCAGCTATACGGGCATCGCGACCGTCCAGGCGCCCGCGGGCCAGTGGGTGCAGATCTCGGTGCCGAGATTCTCGATGTCGAATGGCTATGATCCCACTCAGGGCAGCGCCTATCTTTACGTGCAATCCTCGAGCAATGACACGGGTACCAACGGCACGCCCTCCCCGACGCAGCCCTTCTACATCACCGATTTTCAGC
>JBAUOO010000263.1:0-46493 GCA_049579785.1 Steroidobacteraceae bacterium | reverse complement strand
GCGTCACCTTGGTGAAGGGGGACCTCGCCGGGATCGCGCGCGCGCGCGAGTTGAGTCGCGCGACCATGCGCAACATCCGTGAGAATCTCTTCCTCGCTTTCATCTACAACCTGATCGGCATTCCCGTGGCCGCCGGGGCGCTCTTTCCGCTCTTCGGGTTGCTCTTGAGCCCGATGATCGCCGCCGCGGCGATGAGCCTGAGCTCGGTATCAGTCATCGCCAACGCGCTCAGGCTCCGGCGGGTCCGTCTGTGATGCGCTTCGCCCGCACCCTCGCGCACCCCGATACTCCGAACGAGGCGGTGCGGCGGCTCGCCGCGCGCGCGCAGCTCGTGAATCCGGATTCGCTGCGGCTCGAGTACGTGCTCGAGACGGATCTGCGGCAGATTCGAATTCCACCGCCGGTGGTGGATGCGGGGAGGGCGGACAGGCTGTGGGCGCACACCTGCTTCGAGGCGTTCGTTGGGGTGGACGACTCGCCGCAATATCTGGAGCTCAATTTCTCGCCGTCGACGCAATGGGCGGCCTATCGCTTCGAGTCGTACCGGCAGGGCATGGCGCCGCTCGTGCTGGATGCGGCACCTTGGCTCGCGCTGCGCCGCGGCGAGAAGCAGCTCGAGCTGCAGGCTGAGGTTCGCCTGGGTGGCACCCTACCCGCGCCCGAGCGCGGCGAAAAGGCCTTGGCAAACCGGCGTTTGCGGATTGCCCTGAGCGCGGTAGTGGAGGATATGCAGGGCCGACTGTCATACTGGGCACTGCGGCACCCGCCTGGAAGGCCGGACTTTCATCATCCGCGCAGCTTCTCGCTCGCGCTCGAGTTTCCCGGGAAACACCTCGCATGAAGTTTGGTATCGATCGCCTGCTCGAGGAGCCGCAGCTCCGCAAGCCGCTCGCGGGTGAGCGGGTGGCGCTGCTCGCCCATCCGGCGTCCGTCACCCGCGACCTGGTGCACTCGCTCGATGCGCTGATCGCGCTCGGGGACTTGCGCCTGACGGCCGCCTTCGGCCCGCAGCACGGGTTGCGGGGCGACAAACAGTACAACATGATGGAGTCGGCGGACTTCGTCGACCCGGTGCACGGGATTCCCGTCTTCAGCCTGTATGGCGAGGTGCGGCGCCCCACGGCGCCGATGATGGACAGCTTCGATGTGCTGCTGGTGGACCTGCAGGATGTCGGTTGTCGCGTCTATACCTTCGTGACGACGTTGCGCTATGTGCTCGAGGAGGCCGCGATACATCGCAAGACCGTATGGGTGCTCGACCGGCCGAACCCCGTCGGGCGGCCCGTCGAGGGGCTGTCACTGCGTCCTGGCTGTGAGAGCTTCGTCGGCCCGGGTCCGATACCGATGCGCCACGGCCTGACGCTCGGTGAGCTTGCGCGCTGGCTGGTTTCCACATTCAGGCTCGACGTCGATTGTCAGGTCGTCGCGCTCGACGGTTGGCAGCCTCACGCCGCTCCGGGCTACGGCTGGCCCATCGGGCGGCGCACCTGGGTCAATCCGAGTCCCAACGCGCCGAGCCTGTGGATGACGCGCTGCTATCCCGGCACCGTGATGTTGGAAGGAACGACTCTCTCGGAGGGGCGCGGCACGACGCGTCCGCTCGAGCTCTTTGGCGCCCCGGACCTCGACGTGCGCGCGCTCCTTGCGACGATGCGCGAGCTCGCGCCCGCCTGGATGCGCGGCTGTCGCCTGCGACCCTGCTGGTTCGAGCCGACTTTCTACAAGCACGTGGGCAAGCTTTGCGCGGGGGCACAGATCCATGTCGAGGATGCCATCTATTACGAGCACGAGGCGTTTCGGCCCTGGCGGCTGATGGCGCTCGCCTTCAAGGCGCTGCGGCGCCTGCGGCCGGACTACCCGCTCTGGCGCGACTTCGTTTACGAGTACGAGCGGGACCGTCTGGCGATCGATGTCATCAATGGCGGCGAGGGACTTCGCCGCTGGGTGGATGATCCGGCGGCCACCCCGGGCGACCTCGATGCACTCTGTCAGAAGGACGAGGCTGCCTGGAGCGAGGCGAGGCAGCCATACCTTTTATATTAGCCCGTATGCAGACCGCTCGCGACATCACCGCCTACCGCAAGCACTGGGCCGAGCGTTTCGGCACGGCGCCGTTCCTGCCCATGTCGCGGGCAGAGATGGATGCGCTCGGCTGGGACAGCTGTGATGTCATCATCGTGACCGGCGACGCTTATGTCGATCATCCGAGCTTCGGCATGGCGATCGTCGGTCGCGTGCTGGAAGCTCAGGGTTTCAGGGTGGGGATGATCGCGCAGCCTGACTGGCACGGCGCGGAAGCCTTTGCGGCGCTCGGCCGGCCCAACCTCTTCTTCGGCATCACCGCCGGAAACATGGACTCCATGGTCAATCGCTACACCGCGGATCGCCGGGTGCGAAGCGACGATGCCTATACACCGGGAGGCGCCGGCGGCAAGCGGCCGGATCGCTCGGTGATCGTCTACACACAGCGGGCGCGCGAGACCTTCAAGGACGTACCGATCGTGATCGGCGGCATCGAGGCATCGCTTCGGCGCATCGCGCATTTCGATTACTGGTCGGAGAAGGTGCGCCGCTCGGTCCTGCTCGATGCCAAGGCGGATCTCCTGATCTACGGCAACGGCGAGCGGCAGATCTGCGAGATTGCCCATCGGCTCGCCGGCGGCGAATCCATTCGCGACATCACGGACGTGCGCGGCACCGCCTTTGCGCGCAAGTCGGTCCCTGCGGGGTGGATCGAGATCGACTCGACCCATCTCGATGCGCCGGGTCCGATCACCCCGCCTCCCGATCCTTACGCCATGGCGGCCGAGCGCGCCGCGGCGCAAGCAGCGCCCGGGGGGCCTCAGCGAAGCGAGGAGAAGGTGGTGCGCTTCGTGCGCCAGGTGAAGAACGCCGACCGGGGACGCAGCGTCATCCGCATGCCTTCCTACGAACAGGTGGCCTCGGACCCGGTGTTGTATGCGCATGCGTCCCGCATCCTCCATCTCGAGTCCAATCCCGGCAACGCCCGGGCGCTGGTGCAGCGCCATGGGGACATCGAGCTCTGGCTGAATGCGCCGCCCATCCCCCTGACCACGACGGAGATGGACTTTGTATACGAGCGCCCGTTCCGGCGCCGCCCGCACCCGAGCTACGGGAGCAACGTAATTCCCGCCTACAAGATGATTCGCTTCTCGGTGGCGATCCAGCGCGGCTGCTTCGGCGGATGTACCTTCTGCTCGATCACCGAGCACGAGGGGCGGATCATCCAGAGCCGGTCGGAGGCTTCCGTCGTTCGCGAGGTGGAGACGATCCGCGACGAGGTACCGGGATTCACCGGTGTCATCTCCGATCTCGGCGGCCCGACGGCCAACATGTACCGGCTGGCCTGCCGCAGCCGCGAGATCGAGAGCGCCTGCCGCCGTCCCTCCTGCGTTTACCCCGGCATCTGCCCCAACCTCGACACCGACCACGCGCCGCTCGTGCATCTGTACCGAAAAGTCCGCGAGCTTCCCGGCATCCGCAAGGTGCTCATCGCCTCCGGCGTGCGCTATGACCTCGCCGTCGAGTCGCCCGAGTACGTGAAGGAGCTCGCTCAACATCACACGGGCGGCTATCTCAAGATAGCCCCGGAGGCGATCGCCGAGGGGCCGCTGTCGATGATGATGAAGCCGGGGATCGGCGCCTACGACCGCTTCAAGGCGCTGTTCGACCGCTACTCGCGCGAGGCCGGCAAGGAGCAGTACCTGATTCCCTACTTCATCGCGGCCCACCCCGGCACGAGCGATGAGGACATGCTGGAGCTCGCGCTGTGGTTGAAGCGAAATGGCTTTCGCGCCGATCAGGTGCAGGCCTTCCTGCCCTCGCCCATGGCAACGGCGACCGCGATGTACCACTCGGGCAGGAATCCCCTGAAGCGGTTGAGCCGCGCGGGCGGTGAGGTGCGAGTGCCGAAGGGGCTGAAGGTGCGCCGATTGCACAAGGCGTTCCTGCGCTATCACGATCCGAACAACTGGCCAACGCTGCGGGAGGCGCTGCGCCGCATGGGGCGCGCGGATCTCATCGGCAACGGCAGGCATCAGCTCGTTCCGGCCTACCAGCCCGCCGGCACGAGCGGTGCGGCCGAGGGACGGCGTGCGCGCGCAAAAGGGCCCTCGCGGCCATTCCGTACGCAGCACACGGGCCTGCCGCGCACGCCCCAGCGTTGAGATGCAGGACGGTGCGAGCAATTGCGCTCATGGCCGAGGGGCGGAAGCCCTCCACGGTCGCCGTTTCCGACGTCTGAGCTCTCAGGCGCGTAAGATCGGTATTCTCGTGGGACGCCCGAGAGGCGGGGATGAACCGATGAGGCTGGCATCGATCGTTGCCCGCATCGCTGCGGTCCTTGCGACTGCCGGCCTGCTCGCCCCGATGTCCAGGGGAGCGATCGTGGCGGCCTCACCCCTGCCGCGGCACGCAGCCGCCCTGGGACTCGAGATTGACGGGGCGATCGGGCCCGCGACCTCGACGTACATTCAGGACGGACTCCAAGTCGCGCAGCAGCGCGGCAGCCCCTTCGTCATTCTCGAGATCGACACGCCCGGCGGGCTCGAGAGCTCGATGCGCGAGATCGTGAGTGCCATCCTCGCGTCATCCGTACCGGTCGTGGGCTATGTCGCGCCGCCGGGCGCGAGGGCGGCGAGCGCCGGCACCTACATTCTCTATGCCTGTCATTTTGCGGCCATGGCACCGGCGACCAATCTGGGCGCCGCCACGCCGGTGTCGATCGGCGGCTCCGAGCCGGCCCCGCCTGCGGAAAATCCCGCGACCTCCGGCAAGCCGGCGCCCGCTTCAGAGTCCGGGCCACCGATGAGCGCCGAGGAGCGCAAAGTGCTCAACGACTCGATCGCCTACATCCGCGGCCTGGCGCAGCTGCGCGGCCGCAATGCCGACTGGGCGGAGCAGGCGGTACGGGGCGCCGCGAGCTTGCCCGCGACTCAGGCGCTGCAGCAGCACGTCATCGACCTGATCGCGCCCGACCTCCCGAGCTTGCTGACCCAGTTGAATGGCCGGCAGACGCGGATAGGCAATCACACCGTGCGCCTCGACACGCGCGGGGTGCAGGTGGTGTGGATGAAGCCCGACTGGCGCACGCGCATGCTCGCCATCATCACCAATCCCGAGATCGCCTACGGACTGCTGCTGATCGGCATCTGGGGGCTGCTCTTCGAGGGCTATCATCCCGGCGGAGTGTTGCCCGGCGTGGTCGGTGTCATCTGCCTGCTCGTGGCGCTCTTCGCCTTCGAGCTCCTGCCGACCAATTTCGCGGGACTGGCGCTGCTCGTGATCGGTGCCGGTATGATGGCGGCGGAGTTCTTCTTTCCGGCCTATGGGTCGCTCGGCATCGGTGGGCTCATCGCATTCGTCGTCGGCTCGCTCATTCTCTTCTCGGGAGCTCCGGGCATCCAGGTGGCGCTGCCGCTCATCGGGGGTCTGGCGACGGTCGGCGGGCTCGTCATTCTCGGGATCGTGTATCTTGCGACCCGCGCGGCGCGCAGCCCGGTGGTGACCGGCACGCAGGCGATGCTCGGATCGGTGGTCGAGGCGGCGGAGGATTTCGCGGCGCGCGGGCGGGTTCGCTACGGCGGCGAGCTGTGGAACGCCTGCACTGCCCTTCCCCTGAAGACGGGACAGGCGGCGCGCGTCGTGAAGGTGGAAGGTCTAACATTGTGGGTCGAGCCGTTGCGATAAACGGCCGGCTTCGCCCGGAGATGCTCATGCCCTACGCTGCCGTCGTCATCGTCGTCATCATCGCCCTACTGGTGTTCAGCGCCATCAAAGTGCTGAACGAGTACGAGCGCGCCGTGATGTTCACCCTCGGGCGCTTCACCGGCATCCGCGGGCCGGGAGTCATCCTGCTCTGGCCCGTCATCCAGAGGATGATCAAGGTGGACCTGCGGGTCATCGTGCTCAACGTGCCGAAGCAGGACGTGATCACTCGCGACAACGTGTCGGTCAAAGTCAATGCGGTGGTCTATTTCCGTGTCGTCGATCCCGGCCGCGCGATCATCCAGGTGGCGAACGTCTGGGAGGCTACGAGTCAGGTGGCGCAGACCACCTTGCGCTCGGTGCTCGGCCAGCATGAGATGGACGACCTGCTTTCCCAGCGTGACAAACTGAATAGCGACATCCAGCGCATCCTCGACCAGAGCACCGAGGCGTGGGGCATCAAGGTCTCGAACGTCGAAATCAAGGACGTGGATCTCGATGAGACCATGGTCCGCGCGATGGCGAGGCAGGCGGAGGCCGAGCGTAATCGTCGCGCAAAGGTCATCAACGCCGAGGGCGAGAAGCAGGCGGCGCAGACACTGACCGAGGCGGCGCAGATTCTGGGACAGCACGCGAGCGCGCTGCAGCTTCGGTATCTTCAGACCCTGGCCGACATCTCGCACGACAAGTCCTCTCTCATCATCTTCCCCTTGCCCCTCGATCTCATCCGGCCGCTGATGGGGGCGTTGGAGAGGGGCGGTCAGCCGGGCTCATAGAGCGCAGGGGCGATAATGGCGGCTTTCGCCGCGCGACGGGTGCTCGGGGCCGCCGGTGTGCTGCTGGCCCTCGCCACCGTTGCGGGCGCGCTCGGGGCTCACACCTTGAAGAGTCACTGGGCGACCGAGCGGCTCGATGTGTATGACACGGCGGTCCGATACCAGTTCTATCACTCGCTGGGATTGCTCGGCATCGGCCTGGCGCTGCGAACGCGCGACGTCGCGCCGCTCAAAGCGGCCGCGCTGCTCATCATCGCGGGGATCGTCCTCTTTTCCGGGAGTCTCTATGCGTTGACATTCGGCGCCCCGAGGCTGCTCGGGGTGGTGACGCCGATTGGAGGGCTGGCCTTGATTGTGGGCTGGCTGGCGTTCGCTTACGGGATCTGGCGGTCGTAGATTGCTTTCGGGTCTGCCGGTAGATGAGGCGCTGCCGCAGCTGCGGCGGGCGCTGCGGGTATATTCGTCCGCGGTGCTGACCGCACCTCCGGGGGCGGGCAAGAGCACCGTCGTGCCGCTCGTCCTGCTCGAGGAGCCGTGGGCACAGGGCAAGCGCATTCTCATGTTGGAGCCGCGGCGGCTGGCGGCGCGCGGGGTGGCGCTACGGATGGCGCAGACCTTGGGCGAGCCGGTCGGGCGCACGGTGGGTTACCGGATGCGCCTCGACACGAGAGTGTCGCGGGACACACGCATCGAGGTCGTCACGCAGGGGGTGCTAACACGGATGCTGCAGGGCGACCCGGCGCTCGAGGGTGTCGCGGCCGTTATTTTCGATGAATATCACGAGCGCAGCCTCCAGGCGGATCTCGGCCTGGCGTTGACGCTCGATGCGCGCGAGAGCGTGACTCCGGATCTGAGGATCCTCGTGATGTCGGCGACCTTGGAAGGATCGACCGTTTCGCGGCTCCTCGGCGATGCGATCGTGGTCGAGGCACACGGCCGCGCTTTCCCGGTGGAAACGCGTTATGTGGGCAACGGTTTGCCGCCGCTGCCCCAAGACGGTCCGGCGCGCGGCGCGCGGGAGCTCCCGGAGGCGCTCACGGCGAGAATCGTACGGCGCGCGTTGGATGAGGAGCACGGCGATGTACTCGTGTTTCTTCCCGGGGCGCGCGAGATTCATCGCGTGCGCGCGTTGCTCGAAGGCTCACCGCTGCTCACCACGAGCTCGGCGCGGCTGCAGGTCCTGCCGCTTTATGGCGATCTCTCGGGGGAGGAGCAGGGCGCGGCGCTCGCGCCTTCCCGCCCGGGTACCCGGCGCGTCGTGCTCGCCACCAACATCGCCGAGACCAGCCTCACCATTCCGGGCGTACGGGTGATCGTCGATTCGGGGCTCGCGCGCCGCCTGCGCTTCGATCCGGCAACCGGCATGAGCCGTCTTGACACCGAGCGGATCTCGCGCGCCTCGGCCGAGCAGCGACAGGGGAGAGCCGGGCGGGTGGGGCCCGGGGTGTGTTATCGCGCCTGGAGCGAGAGCGCGCAGAGGAGCCTCGCTCCGTATGATCCGCCGGAGATCCTCGAGGCGGACCTCACGCCCCTTGCGCTGGAGCTTGCAAGCTGGGGCGTGCGCGAGGCGCAAGCGCTCAAGTGGCTCGATCCGCCGCCCGCGGCGATGTTTGCAAGCGCGCGCGATCTGCTCGCGCGCCTCGGCGCCTTGAAGGATGACGGGCGCATTACGCCTCACGGTCGTGAGATGACCCGGCTCGGCATACACCCGCGGCTCGCGCACATGCTGCTGCGCGCGCAAGAGCTGAAGTCCCTGCCACTCGCCGCGGATCTCGCGGCACTGCTTGCGGAACGGGACCTTCTGCGCGGTCTCGCGGGCGCGCGCGATGCCGATATTCGCGGCCGGATCGATGTGCTGCGGGGCGAGGGCGATGCCGCCGGGATCGATCGCGCGGTTCTGCAGCGCGCACGCCGCGGCGCGCGCGAGCTGCTGCGGCAGCTCGGTGGCGAGCCTGAAGCGAAATCGGGGACCGCGTCGGGCAGAGGCTCCGTCGGCGGATTGCTCGCCTTGGCGTTTCCGGATCGCATCGGCCGCCGGCGGGCAGCGGGCGAGGGGCGGTTCACGCTGAGCAATGGCCGGGGCGCGCATTTTGCCGAGCCGCAGAGCCTCGCGCGCCAGGAGCTCATCGTCGCGGTGGACCTCGATGATCGCGATCGGGACGCGCGCATCCGCCTTGCGGCACCCTTGAGCCGCGAGGATATCGAGGAGCTCATGGCCTCGCGCCTCGAGCGCGCCGATTCCATCGAGTGGAATGCGCGCGAACAGGCGGTGCTGGCACGCCGCGTTCTGAAGCTCGATGGTCTCGTGCTCGAGGAGAGCGCTCTGCCCGAGGTGCCGCGGGAAGCGGCGCTGGCCGCCATGCTCGAGGGCATTCGCCAGCTCGGCATCGAATCGCTCCCATGGGACCGAGAAGCACGCGATCTGCAGGCGCGCGTCGGTTTCGTGCGACGGCTCGGGGGTAAATTCGAGCGGTGGCCGGAGCTTTCCGATGCGGCGCTCGCCGCATCGGCCCGCGAGTGGCTTGCGCCGTGGCTCGAGTGTGTCACGCGCCGCGAGCACCTCGCGCGCATTCCACTGCCCGATGCGCTGCTGGCGCGCCTGAGTTGGGACGAGCGGCGCGAGCTCGATGCGCTGGCGCCGAGCGAGCTGGCGGTACCCAGCGGATCACGCGTGCGTATCGATTATCTCGACGAGAGCGCCCCCGCGGTAGCGGTACGCCTGCAGGAGGTCTTCGGCCTCGAAGCGACGCCGCGAATCGGAGGCGGCAGAGTGCCGATCACCTTCAAGCTGCTCTCGCCGGCGCAGCGCCCGGTGCAGGTGACGCGCGATCTTGCCAGCTTCTGGCGCGGCGCTTACGCCGAGGTTCGCAAGGACCTGCGTGGCCGCTATCCGAAGCACTACTGGCCCGAGAATCCACTCGAAGCGCAGGCCGTGAGAGGCGTGCGGCGGCGAACCTAAGCCGGTACACTGCGTGTCCATCCCGCTCTGTACTCTGACGGATCGCATCGATACTGATGATGACGCAGCCAGTGGATGCCGCCGCCGCAGCGCCGGCCATCGATATTCGTTTCGGACAGGTGGGTCTCATTCAGGCGCGGATCCGGGTGACGGACCCGGGCGCGATTCTCGATGAGCTCACCGGACGCGTCGCCAGCGCACCGCTTTTTTTCCAACGCGCGGGCGTGTGTCTGGATCTGACCGTGCTCGGGCGCGATCCCGAGCTGCCGGAAATGCGCGCGGTGCTGGATGCCGTGCGCCGCGCCGGGATGCTGCCGGTGGGACTCGTCGGCGCCTCGGCTGCGATGGCGGGGCTGTCAGCGGCGCTCGGACTGCCCGTGCTCGCGCCCTTCAAGCCACAGGCGCAGACGGTGCCGGTGGTACAGGCCGCCGAGCGCACCGAGCCCTTCATTGCGGCCCTGATGCAACATCAGCCGGTGCGCTCCGGGCAGCGTTTGTACGCGCGCAGCCGCGACCTCGTGATCACTTCCACGGTCGGCGCCGGCGCGGAGGCGATCGCCGATGGGAGTGTGCACGTCTACGGCTCGCTGCGCGGGCGCGCCGTGGCCGGTGCGCGCGGCGAGGCGAGCGCGCGCGTGTTCTGTCAGGAGTTTCACGCCGAGCTGGTATCCGTGGCCGGTGTGTTTCGCGTGTTCGAGACGTTGCCGCCGGAGCTCGCCGGCAAGCCCGTGCAGGCGTGGCTCGATGGCGAGGATTTGCGCCTCGCCCCGCTGGGTTCCTGAGCAAGTCAACAGCTATCACATCGGAGACTCGATTTGACCGAGATCATCGTGGTGACTTCAGGCAAGGGCGGCGTCGGCAAGACGACCACCTCGGCCAGCGTGGCATGCGGTCTCGCCCGACGCGGCAAGCGCGTGGCGGTGATCGACTTCGACATCGGGCTGCGCAATCTCGATCTCATCATGGGCTGCGAGCGCCGGGTCGTGTACGACTTCGTGAACGTCATCCAGGGCGACTGCACCCTGAAGCAGGCGCTCATCAAGGACAAGCGGCTCGAGAAGCTGCACGTGCTCGCCGCCTCGCAGACGCGCGACAAGGACGCGCTGACGCCGGAGGGTGTGCGGCGCGTGCTCGATGAGCTGATCGCGGATGGTTTCGACTACATCGTGTGCGACTCTCCCGCCGGTATCGAGAAAGGCGCGCATCTCGCGATGTACTACGCCGATCGGGCGGTCGTGGTCGTGAATCCCGAAGTCTCCTCCGTCCGCGACTCCGATCGGATCCTCGGACTCCTCGCGAGCAAGACCCAGCGCGCCGAGAAGGGCAACGGCGGCGTCAAGGAACATCTGCTGCTGACGCGATACAACCCGAAGCGGGTCGCGAGCGGAGAGATGATGAGCGTCGATGACGTCAAGGAGATTCTCGGGCTCGATGTGATCGGCGTGGTGCCGGAGTCCCCCGACGTCCTGGCGGCTTCCAACGCCGGCGTGCCGGTGATCCTCAACGACGAGAGCGACGCCTCGCTGGCCTACGACGATGCGGTGGCGCGCCTGCTCGGGGAGAACCTGCCGCTGCGCTTTCTCGAGGAGCCAAAGAGAGGCTTCTTCGCCCGCATGTTCGGAGCCTGAGATGGGGCTGCTGGATCTATTTCGCCGCGCACCCTCCTCGGCCAGCGTCGCCAAGGAGCGCCTGCGCATCATCGTCGCGCAGGAGCGCAGCGCGCGCGGCAGCCCCGATTACCTGCCCTTGCTGCGACGCGAGCTGCTGCAGGTGATCCACAAGTACGTCAACGTCGATCCGGAGGCGGTTCAGATCAACGTCGGGCGGGAGGAGGGTCACGAGGTGCTCGAGCTCAGTGTGGCGCTGCCGGAGAAGGCGCGGGCTTAGAAGTCCGTCTCCTGTCTCGCGCCCAGCCGAAACGGCGGGGCGACGGGCGAAGCGGCCACCGTGGACCGCTTCGTGGTAGCTTCCCGAGCCCGTGCCGCCACGCGCGGCCGATCGGCGGAGCCTGCCTCATGATCCGAATCGCGCGAGCCCCTCTCTTTCTCGCCGTGCTCCTCGCCGCCGGTGTGCCGGGTCTCGCCGCGAGCGCCGATCCGGCAAGCGCATCGACACCCGCAAGCGCGGCGGCGGCGGTGCTGCACAACCTCATCAATGCGGCATGGCAGCGGGAGATGCGCGAAGACCCGCTCGAGGCATCTCTCGACGGCTTTCACCAATATGACAGCCTGTGGCCGAACGTGAGTCCCGCCACTCTCGCCCGCGAGCATCAGGAAGACATCCGGACGCTGAAGAGTCTCGCCGCCATCGACCCGAGCCACCTCTCCGGTGAGGACCGGGTCAGCTACGACCTCTTCAAGTACCGCTACCAGATGCAGGTGAAGGACTACGACCTCAAGGGTTACCTGATGCCCGTGAATGAGCTGGACGGCATCCAGACCCTCCAGGCCCTCACCCACACGCTGCGCTTCGAGAGCGCGACCGACTTCCGCAATTACCTCCACCGCCTGCAGACCTTCAGGCCCTTCATGGACGAGACCATCGCGCTGCTCAAGCAGGGCGTGAGGGAGGGCATGACCGAGCCGCAGGTGGTCATGAAGCGGGTGCCGCACCAGATCGCCGCCTACGTCGTGGCCGATCCTGCGCAAAGTCCGCTCTATGGGCCGTTCGAGCAGATGCCGCAGATCATTCCGGCGGCCGAGCGGGCGCAGCTGCGCGCTGCGGCGAAGGCGGCCATCGCCAAGGACGTGACGCCGGCGTACCGGGACTTGGAGCAGTACTTCGATCACGACTATCTGCCGCACTGCCGCGCCAGCATCGCGGCGCAGGCGCTGCCCAACGGCAAGGCTTACTACGCGTTCCAGGTGCGCAAGTACACCACCACCGATCTGACGCCCGGGCAGATCCACGCCATGGGCCTGCGCAAGGTCGCCGAGATTCACGCGCAGATGGAGCAGGTCTTCAGACAGGTCGGCTTCAAGGGCAGCTACAAGGATTTCGTGCACTATCTGCGCACCGATCCGCGCTTTTATTACCAGAAACCGCGCGAGCTCCTCGAGGCCTATCGCGCCGCCGCCAAGCGCGTGGATCCGCTGCTCGTGACCGAGTTTCCGGTGTGGATTCTGCCGCGGGTCACTTACGGCGTCCGTCCGATTCCCGCAGCGCTCGCTCCGGACACCTATCCGGCCTATTCGGTGCCGCCGGCCGGCGATGGCAGTGTCGCGGGCTACATGGCCGTCAATCTCTACGAGCCCGCGAGCCGGCCGAAGTACGAGATCCAGGTGCTCACCTGCCACGAAGGTCGTCCCGGGCACCAGCTGCAGATCCCGATCGCGATGGAGCTGAAGAACCTGCCGGACTTCCGCCGCTTCGACTACTACAGCTCGTACGGGGAAGGTTGGGCGCTGTACACCGAGACGCTCTGCGATCAGATGGGTCTTTACGACGATCCTTATTCGAAGTTCGGCTATCTCGACTACCAGATGTGGCGGGCGGTGCGGCTCGTCGTCGACACCGGCATTCACTCCGAGGGCTGGACGCGGGCCCAGGCCGTGAGCTACTTCGAGCAGAACAGCGCGTTGAGCGAGCAGAACATCAACACGGAGGTCGATCGTTACATCGCCTGGCCCGCCCAGGCGCTTTCCTACATGATCGGCGAGCTCGACGTCCAGCGGCTGCGCAAGAAGGCCGAGCACGCACTCGGTACCCGATTCAACATCAAGAACTTCCACGCGGCGGTGCTCGAGCACGGCGCCCTGCCGCTCACGGTTCTCGATCAGGTCATCGACCGCTGGATCGACTCTCAGCGGCAGAGCCCGACCGAGGCTTCGACCACGAACTGACACCGTGCCCCGTTAGAGGTTAGTCATGTCACTGCTCAATCGACCGAGACGCACGAAGCTCGCGCTGGCGGCGAGCCTGCTCTGCCTGCTGGTATCGGTCAGGCCGGTGTCCTGCGCCGGCGCGCCGGCCGTGACCGCGGGGGGGATTGCGCTCGATGCGCCCTGGAAGGTCAGGATCTACGATCTCGCCCACTCCAAGTTCGTGCATCCCGCCTGGGGCTGGCAGCATTCGGAGCGGGACTACCTCCTCGCCGTGCGCCTCGCCAAGGGCGATGGTCTGCGCATCGATACCGACGTGTTGTTCGCGGCCGCTTTCCTGCATGACATGGCGGCCTTCATGCCTTGCCCCGGGCCGAAAATCGAGCACGGCGAGTGCGCGGCGCGCCAGGCGCGGAAGATGCTGCAGGGTACCGGCTTTCCGATGCGCAAACTCGCGGCGGTGCAGGCCGCCGAGCGCGGCCACATGTTCTACAGCACCCCGGGGAGCGATCCCAATGCGATCGTGCTGCACGATGCCGACTCGCTCAACTTTCTCGGCGACCTCGGAGCGGCACGCCTCATCGCGCTCACTGGTGAGAAGGCGCCGAGCTTTGCGCCGGCGGTGAAGACGCTGCGCGGGTTCCTGACGCAGATCCCGCCGCGGCTCATCACCAGGACCGCGCAGCGGATCGGCGCCGAGCGCGCGGCCGAGCTCAGGTCCTTCTTGGACCGGCTGCAGGCGGAAACGGCCGACGGCCGCGTCATGTGACGATGAGCCCCGCCGGCTGGCAATTCTGGATCGATCGCGGCGGCACCTTCACGGACATCGTCGCCCGCTCGCCCGAGGGGAGTCTCAGCACCCGCAAGCTCCTGTCGGAGAGTCCGGATCAGTATGCCGATTCGGCGGTCGAGGGCATCCGCCGCATCCTCGGACTCGAGAGAGACTCGCCGATTCCATCCGCTGCGATCGAGGCGGTGAAGATGGGCACGACCGTCGCCACCAACGCACTGCTCGAGCGTCGCGGCGAACGCACGCTGCTCGCCATCACGGGCGGATTCGCCGATGCGCTGCGCATCGGCTATCAGAACCGGCCGCGGCTCTTCGACCGGCATATCGTGCTGCCGGAGCTGTTGTATGAGCGGGTGGTCGAAGTCGAGGAGCGCCTGAGCGCCGAGGGTGAGATCCTGGTTCCGATCGATCTGGAGGGCCCTCGCAGTCAGTTGCAGCGCGCTTTCGAGGACGGCATTCGTGCGATTGCCGTCGTCTTCATGCACGGCTACCGCTTTCCGCGGCACGAGCGTGCCTTTGCGCAGCTCGCGCGCGAGATTGGCTTCACCCAGGTGTCGGTAAGTCACGAGGTCAGTCCACTGGTGAAGCTCGTGGGGCGGGGGGAGACCACGGTGGTCGACGCCTATCTGTCTCCGGTGCTGCGCCGGTATGTCGACCAGGTCGCCGGGGAGCTCGGAGACGCCGTGCGGCTGCTGTTCATGCAGTCGAACGGCGGTCTCGTGGCGGCTCGCAGGTTTCACGGCAAGGACGCGATCCTCTCCGGCCCGGCCGGCGGAATCGTCGGCATGGTGCACACCGCGACCGAGGCGGGGGCGCAGAAGGTCATCGGTTTCGACATGGGTGGCACTTCGACCGATGTGTCCCACTACGCCGGTGAGCTCGAGCGCACCTTCGAGACTCTGGTGGCCGGCGTGCGAATCCGCGCGCCGATGATGCACATCCATACGGTGGCCGCGGGCGGCGGCTCGATCTGCCGCTTCGATGGCATTCGCCTCCGGGTGGGCCCGCAATCGGCGGGCGCAGTCCCGGGGCCTGCATGCTATCGGCGCGGCGGACCGCTCACGGTCACGGACTGCAATGTGATGTTGGGAAGGCTGCAGGCCGAGTTCTTTCCGCGTGTGTTCGGGCCGCGCGGCGAGGCGCCGATCGATGTCGCGACGGTCGAGCAGCAGTTCGGCGCGATGGCGGCAGAGGTGGCGCGGACGACGGGGATGCGGAGGTCGGCTTCCGAGCTCGCCCAGGGGTTTCTGCGTATCGCGGTGGAGAACATGGCGAATGCCATCAAGCAGATCTCCATCCAGCGGGGGCACGACGTCACCGCGTATACGCTCGCATGCTTCGGGGGCGCCGGCGGACAGCACGCCTGTCTGGTGGCGGATGCGCTCGGCATGCGCCGGATCCTCATTCATCGGCTGGCGGGGGTGTTGTCGGCGTATGGCATGGGGCTCGCGGATCTGCGACTGCTCAAGCAACGGGCCATCGAGGCGCCGCTCGGGGACGCGCTGAGACCGGAGCTCGCGCGCATCCTCGATGACTTGGAGCGCGAGGGCATCGCGGAAATGACCGCACAGGGTGTCGGCCCGGGCAACATCACCGTCCTGCATCGTTTGCACCTCAAGTACGAAGGCACGGA
This sequence comes from Steroidobacteraceae bacterium, assembly GCA_049579785.1. Lineage (GTDB taxonomy): Bacteria > Pseudomonadota > Gammaproteobacteria > Steroidobacterales > Steroidobacteraceae > 13-2-20CM-66-19. The sequence continues at coordinate 30,787 of JBAUOO010000263.1, read as the reverse complement.
TCTGGCGCTCGTGATTCCGTTCGCGGAGACCGCCGCGGTCGCCCAAGCGTTCGCGGCGGCCCATCGGGCGCGGTTCGGCTTCGATGTTCCCGGCCGGCCGCTCATCGTCGAGGCCGCATCGGCGGAAGTCGTCGGCGCCGGCGATGCGCAGAGCCGCTCGCTGGAGTCTCGCGTCGAAGCGGCCTCTCCGGCTCCGGTGCGCGCGATGCGGCCGATCTGGTTCGGCGGCCAGGCGGTCGAGACACCGATCTACTCGCGCGATGACCTTGCGTTCGGCCACGTGATCGCCGGCCCGGCGGTCATCATCGAGGCCTCAGCCACCACGGTGGTGGAGCCGGGCTGGCGCGCGAGCGTCGATGCGCTCGAGAACCTCGTCCTCAAGCGCACCGAGACGGCACTCAGGCGCGCGGCAATCGGAACCAACGCCGATCCGGTCATGCTCGAGGTCTTCGGCAATCTCTACATGTCGATCGCGGAGCAGATGGGAGTCGCCCTACAGAGCACCTCGCGGTCGGTCAACATCAAGGAGCGGCTGGATTACTCCTGTGCGGTGTTCGACGCCCAAGGCGCGCTGATTGCGAATGCGCCGCACATGCCGATTCACCTGGGCTCGATGGGCGAGAGCGTCAAAGTCGTCATTGCGGCGCGGGATCGCAAGCGCGACGGCCGCGGCATGCTGGCCGGAGACGTGTATGCGCTCAATGCGCCTTATAACGGCGGGACGCACCTGCCCGACATCACCGTCATCATGCCCGTGTTCGGCACCGAGCCCGCGCTCGCGGGCGACGGGGAGCCGCTCTTTTATGTGGCATCGCGCGGACATCATGCCGATATCGGTGGCATCACTCCCGGCTCGATGCCGCCGGGCAGCCGCACGATCACGGAAGAGGGCGTACTGATCGATAATTTCCTGCTGGTCGATGCCGGGCGGCTGCGGGAGGCGGAGACACTGGCGCTGCTTCGCAGCGGACCCTGGCCTTCGCGCAATCCGGGCCAGAACCTCGCCGATCTCAAGGCACAGGTCGCGGCCTGCGCGAAGGGGGCCGAGGAGCTGCGGCGGATGGTGCGTCAGTTCGGACTCGAGGTCGTCAATGCCTACATGCGGCACGTGCAGGATCATGCGGCGGAAGCCGTCCGCCGTGTCCTCGACGTGCTGCGCGACGGGGAATTCGCTTACGAAATGGACGATGGCTCCCTCATCCGCGTGCGGATCACGATCGATCGCGCGGCCCGGCGCGCCCGCATCGACTTCGGCGGCACCAGCGCTCAGCGGCCCAACAACTTCAATGCGCCGCCCGCCATCTGCCGCGCGGCGGTGCTCTACGTGTTCCGTACGCTCGTCGATGACGACATTCCGATGAACGACGGCTGCCTCATCCCGCTCGAGATCGTCATCCCGGAAGGCTCGATGCTGCGGCCGCGCTATCCGGCGGCGGTCGTCGCCGGCAACGTGGAAACCAGCCAGACCATCATCGATGCCCTCTATGGCGCGTTGGGTGTCCTTGCCGCGGCGCAGGGGACCATGAACAACTTCACCTTCGGTGACGGCGACCGTCAGTACTACGAGACCATCTGCGGCGGCTCGGGCGCGGGGCCTGACTTCGACGGCACGGACGCGGTGCAGACGCATGCCACCAACAGTCTGCTCACGGACCCGGAGGTGCTCGAGTGGCGCTTCCCCGTGCTTCTCGAGCGGTTCACGATCCGCAGGGGATCGGGCGGCAAGGGCCGGCATCACGGCGGCGACGGGGTGGTGCGACAGATCCGCTTCAGGGCACCCATGACGGCCGCGATCCTCTCGAATCGGCGCCGCATTCCACCCTTTGGCCTTTCCGGCGGCGTGGCGGGTGCGCTCGGCAGGAACTGGATCCGGCGCGCCTCGGGAGCGATCGAGACCCTGGGGGCGACTCAGGTCGTCGAGATGGGAGCCGGTGATGTCTTCGGGATCGAAACCCCCGGGGGCGGCGGGTTCGGCGCGCCGCCGCAGGCCGCTCAGGGATAAAGCGGCGCCAGCCCATTGCGCTCGCATCCGTTCTTGCCGGACGGTGTGGGTAGTGAGTTGAGCGCGGCGGCAAGCGGTTGACCCTGCCACACCCCGCCTGCATAACAGGCGCGGTCGAGATCGCGCAGCAGCTCCGCGACGGTGGCCTCGTGGATCGTCGCGGCGATGGCGCCGATACCTGCCGGAGCCGTGCCCCAGACCGCCGCGGTCCAGGCGAGAAGGTGCGTGCGGGCCGCATGCGCATCGTTGGCTTCACACGCCGCGCGAAAGGCCGCGCGCTCCCTGGAAGCATCAGGTGGTGTCTGCCGTGGGCGGAGCGAGGGAGTCGGGGTACGAACGCCGCCACCGTGAAGAGCCCGGGTAGCGGCGCGCGAGCGGCGAGACCAGAGCCAAGCGATCAGGGTCGAGAGCCACATGAGCGCAAGAGCGATGCTGATCCACTCCCATGCTCCCGGCTCGGACGGACCGAGCCGCGGGGCGGAACGCGCCGGCGCGGGATTGCGCGAGGCCCCTGAGAGCCGCGACCGCGGGGCCGCGGCACTCCGGGAACCGGCGCTGGCGGTTGCGGCGGCTGGCGCGGCCGCCACGCCAGGAGCGGTGATGGGTGCGGCGCGATTCGCGGGCGCCGCCGTGCCGGCCACCGTGCTGCCGGGTGCGGGCAGGATGGTCAACGTGCGCGCCGGCAGTGTCGCGAAGCGAGGTCGGTTGGTTTGCGTGTCCCACCAGGTAACCGTGAGCGCCGGAATCGTATAGTGCCCGGGCGAGTCCGCCATCAGCGCGATGGTCTGGTCGCGGCTGCCGATCAGCGTCCCGCCCTGCATCGAGTCATTGAGCTTCGGCTGATCCGGATACGCTTTGAGCCCGGCCGGCATATTCAACAGTGATGCGATGTCAGGAAGCTGCGCGGCGGTGAGTCCGGTCGCCTGCAGATCGACATCCAGAGTCAGTGGATCGCCCGCCTGCGCGGTGACCTGCGCCGGATTCCAGGCGCTGCTCAACGTGACATCGCGGGCCGGCAGCCAGTAGCTGCCGACGGCGCCGGCAGGTCGTGGGCGCACCATGAGCACGACGGGATCGCCGTAGACGCGAATGGGCCCGGCGAGGAGCGGGCCGCCGAAGAAGGCGCCGCCGAACGGATCGGAGCCGAAGGGTGAGCGCTGCGGACTCGTCGCCATCTCCGCATCGAGCACCGGGCCCGGAAGAGCGAGCCGGCCGCTATGCAGGGGAAAAAGCAGGTAATGACGGGTGACGACCTGATAGCTGCGGCCGCTGCGCTCGACCTCGCTGTTTTGATCCGAGCCGATCTGCTTCACGAGCACATCGCCGTTCCCGGGGAGCTCGAGATCGGCGTGATACAGAGTTTCCGACGTGAAGAGACGCACGGTCAGCTGCACGGCGGCCTCGACGTACGGCTGGCGCGGCGAGGCGTTGGTCTGGATGAATACCTTGGCCGCCGATGTCGCCGCCGCGGAGCCGGGCTGCGTACCGATGCCGGGTCCCGTCACGATGAGCGAAAGCGGCTGACTGCGCTCGCCGTCCCAGGAGAGGGCGGGGATCGTCAGGCGTCCGGTAACCTTCGGCGCCAGTGTCAGGATGACTTGCGACTTCTCGGAGGCGCTGCTGTTGAAGAGCTCGAAGCTCGTGCTGCTGCTCGTGCCGAGGATGTCGAAGTCCTGTTCGAGCGGCGTGAGGTCGGGCTGGCCGCTCGTGCGGCCATCGTGCTCCAAGGTCAGCTGCACGGTATCGCCTGCGGCGATCTGCGACGTATCGAGCGATGCGCGCACGCCCGCGATCGCCACCGTTGCCGCACCCCCCGCGAGCAGCGCCAGCAGTACACCCGCGCGCGTCACGTTCAATCACCGCTCCCCGGGTTCGCGTTGTCCTGCTTCATCATGTGCTCGATGAGGAACTTGCGCTGCAAAAGGCCGGCGGGGCTGTCCGGGATCTGCCGCAGCCACTGATCGAGCGCCAATTGCTGCTCGGTCTCGGGTTTCTGTCTGGGAGTCCCGGTACCGCCCGCCAGCAGGCTCCCAGTGTCGGGCTGCTTGCCTGCGCCTTTCGCGCCAGCCTCGGATGCGCCGTTGCGCTCAGAACCGCGCGCCTGGGCCGCATTGCCCATCCCGCGTCTCTGCCGTTGCTCGCGCGCGAACTCGGCGGCGAGTGCCGCGTCGCGCCGCGCCTGGCCGGGCGCCTCCTTCGAGCTGCCGGAGTTCGGGCGCGCGTTGCCGGGCTGAGCGCCGCTCGATGCCGCATCGTGACTGCCGGCGGATTGTTGGGCGAGAGCGCCCGAGGATTGCGCGGTGCCCGACTGCCGTGACCCCGAGCCACCTCGCTCTCCGGCGTGCTGACCGCCGTGCTGGCCGGCGGCGGATTGCTGCGACTGCTGCCCGGATGAGGCTCCGCCCCGACGCCCGTTGCCTGCTGACGACTGGAGCGACTGCGGCTGTTGCCGCAGCGCGCGCTCGACGAGATCCCGGTTGTGGCGGATATCCCTGTCGGTTGGAGCCTGCTTCAGCGCGGCATCGTAGGCGGCAAGCGCCGCCGGCAGCTGCCCGGAATTGGCGAGCGCGTTGCCGCGGTTGTATTCGGACTCGGGATCGGTGAACGGAGCGAGGAGCTTCGCCGCACCCTGATACCGGGCCGCCTCGAGATCGGCGTAAGCGCGCCGGCGCGGATCGTGGAAGCGATCGGCGGCCCGGGCCGGCTCACCGGCATCGAGCAACGCCTGTCCCTGTTGGTCGGGCGTGTGCCAGAGATCGGACCATGCGTTCAGCGCCTCGCCGGCGCGCACCGTCCCGCTCGCCAGATACGCGCAACCCAACAGGGCGGCCGCAGACACGACCCTCCGGGACCTCATATCCAGCCCCGCCTCGCCACGAGCGCCCCGAGCAGCACAAGCGGCGGCAGCAGCCATACCCCGTCATTGAGCCAGCTCGCAAGCCTGGCACGTGGCGCCGCAACGCCGGAGCTCATCCGTCGTGAGCCCGCATCCTGCAGCTGCGCGATGAGCGCCGGCATGCCGCTCAGCGGCACATAGCGGCCGCCACCCGCCGCGGCGACCCTCGCGAGCAGGTCGGCGTCGAGCCGTGTCAACACCACCTGGCCCTTGGGGTTGCGGACGAAGCCTCCATTACCGTCGGGTTCCGGAGCGCCGCTCGCCGTGCCGACACCGACGACATTGACGGTGATTCCCTGGCGCCTCAGGCGCTCGGCGGTCAACAGAGTCCGTGCCGGATCGGTGAATCCATCGGTGAAGACGATCACCTGGCGATCCCTGCCCGGTGAGGCATGCAGCAGGTTCGCGGACTCCTCGAGCGCCGGCGCGAGGCGGTCGCCCGTCTCCGGCATGAGGCTCGGCGCGAGCGGCCCGGCGAGATTGAGCACGGTGGCGACATCGCTCGTCAGCGGCGCGACGGTGTAGGCGTCGCCGGCGAATGCGACGAGCCCCACGCGAGCATCGTGCGCCGCCGACAACAGATCGTCGACCGTCAGGCGCGCCCGCGCGATCCGGCTCGGTGGAACGTCGGCGGCATCCATGGACGGTGACAGCTCGAGCGCCACGATCCAGGCGGCGGGCGCGCGATAGGCGGGCGTGATCTGGCGCTGCCACGTGGGTCCCGCGAGGGCCAGGACTGCGAGCGTCCAGATGAGTCCGACGAGGAGCCACGGCGAGCGCCCCGCGCCGCCTTCCCGCAGCCGCAGGAGCGCCAGCAGCTCGCCATCCAGCAGCCGCGGCCACGCGCCATCGCGTCCGCGGCGATGGGCGAGCCAGACCGCGAGCACGACGAGCGGCGGGAGCGCCAGTAGCCAGTAAGGATGGAGAAAGTGGAAATGGCTCATGACTTCAAAGCCGCTCGGCCATGAACCAGGCGGCGGGTACGCTCAAGAGCAGGGCGAGCGCCAGCGGCCAGGTGAACCATTCGGCGGCGGGCCGCAGCCACTGCTTGTGCCCCACGGTCGGCTCGAGCTCGTCGATCCTGCGGTAGACCGCCTGCAGTGCCTGCGGATCGGTGGCGCGGAAGTACTCACCGCCGGTGATGCTCGCGATCTTCTTCAAAAGACCCACGTCGAGATCGCTGTTGCCGACGGTGAGTCCGAACAAGGATTGTTGCTCGGCCGCTCCGACGCCGATGGTGAAGATGCGCAGGCCCACCTGGGCCGCGAGCCGCGCCGCCTCGAGCGGCGGTATGACTCCGGCGTCGTTGCCACCATCGGTGAGCAGAATGAGCACGGCCTGATGCATGGGGGCGCCGGATGTACGCTCGCGCCGCCGCAGCTCCTTGATCGCAAGTCCGATCGCATCGCCGATCGCCGTCTGCGGACCGGCAATGCCCACCACGGCCTCGTTCAGAAATTTGTGAACGGTCGAGATGTCGGTCGTGAGCGGCGCCTGCAGGTAGGGACGCGTGCCGAAGAGAATCAGACCGATCTGATCGCCCTGACGCTGCTCGATGAAGCGCCCGGCGACGATCTGCACGATTTCCAGGCGGCTCGCGCCTCCCATGTCCTGGGAGGCCATGGAACCCGAACAATCGATGGCCAACATGATCTGGCGTCCGCTGGTGGGCACCGGCAACGGCCGCCCGAGCCATTGCGGGCGCATGGCGGCCAGCACGAGCAGCGCCCAGGCCGCGGCCAGAAGTGCCAGTACGCCTCCCGGCAGCGTCGTCGTCGCGGCGGGCGTCGGGACCGACGCGGCGAACGGCAGGTATACCGCAGCGCCGCCCGGCTCCACGGTGCGACGCATCCTGAGCAGGATCCAAGGCAGCGGCAGCAGCAGCGCCATCCACGGCCAGGCAAGATGGAACATCAGAGTGCCCCTGGGTCTCCGGCCCGCGCATTCTGCGCCGGCGCTCGCCTCTGCCACTGGCCATCTCTGGCGGCAGGGCACCCGGCGCGGACGTCGTGTCCGGGCGCTCGCCGGCTTCGCCGGCTCGCCCGCACGAACGCATCGGCGCCCGAAATCCAACTCTCGCGCTCATCGCTCCCGCGGCCGCCAAACGCGTTGGAGAGCAACGATCGGCCCGCCTCTCCCGCGAGCGCACTGCCGCCGTGGTCGGCGACGAACGCCAACCAGGCATCGCCTGTCAGACGGGCGACCCGCGCGTTGCCAAACACGGCGAGCGCGAAGCGCCGCAGCAGACTCTCGATGGCGCGCGCACGCGCCACGGCATCGTACTCCGCGACACGGATGGCACGCAGCTCGCGCAGTGCCGCGCGCCGGCTCCTGCGGTACGGATCGAGCCACCACCACACACCGGCGGCTCCCACCGCGAGCAGCAGCACCGCCATTAGCCACCAGCCCGGAGCGGGCGGCCACCAGCCCGGTGGCGGCGGCGCATGGGCGGGAGCGAGTTGGGAAAGCCAGGCCGGAGTCATGCCGCGGACCGCCGGGCTCGCAGCAGAGGCTGCAGGATGCGCTCGACTGACTCCCGGGTATCGAGCCTCACGACCGGCGCCGCGTTGCGCTGCGACAGCGCCGCGACGCGCGCTTCCCGTTCCCGCCAGAGCTGCCGCCAGCGCTCGCGCACGCGCGCGCCCTCCAGGATGCGCAACCGGCCCGGCAGGCCGACGCGAAAGCGCCCGTTCGGCAATCCCTCCTCCTCCAGCGGGTCGGTGATCCAGAAGAGCCGCAGATCGCCGCGCGCCGCGAGCGCGGTCCAGAGACTTTCCGCCTCGTCACGCAGGCCGGCGAAGTCGCTGATGGCGAGGATCTGACTTCCGGGGCGCGCAAGCGGCAGGAGCGCGTGCAGCGCTCCCTCGAGGGCGAGCGGCTCAGGCTCGCCTGGAGCCTTCGGCTGTGCCACCAACAGCGCCTGGAGCAAAGGCAACACGCCAGCCTGACGGGCGCGGGCGGGCAGGATCCGGACCTGCCCGGCTCCATGCGCGATCACCGAGCCGACGCGATCGCCGCCGAGCGATGCAGTCCAGGCGAGAAGCGCCGCCGTGCGCGCGCTGAGCGCCGACTTCAATTGCCGCCGAGTGCCGAAAAAAAGCCCGGGCTGCAGATCCACCAGCAGCCAGACGGGCCGCTCGCGCTCTTCGCGAAAGAGCTTGGTGTGCGGCCGCCCGCGACGCGCCGTCACGCGCCAGTCGATGTTGCGCGGATCGTCGCCGGCGACGTAGGGGCGCACCTCCTGGAATTCCAGCCCCCGTCCTCGCTGCGCGCTCGAGTGGGTGCCGAGCAGCGTCACGCGCGCCCCCCTGCGGCCGTGCAGCGAGAGTCCGTGCGCCGCGCCGCGCAGCGCCAACAGCTCCTCGAGATCCGGAACGATCATGGGGCGGGGACCCGGCTCAACAGCTCCTCGATGCAGGCCTGTGCCGTAACGCCGCGCGCCTGCGCGGTGTAGTCGATCAACAACCGGTGACGGAACGCATCGGGAGCGATGGCCTGCACGTCCTCCGGCGTGACGAACTCGCGCGCATCGAGCCACGCGAGTGCGCGCGCGCCGCGCTCGATCGCGATGGCCGCGCGCGGGCTCGCGCCCCAGCGCAGCCATTCGCGAAGTTGCGCGCTGTAGGGCTCGGGCCGCCGCGTGGCATCGACGAGCGCCGCGATGTAGTCGGCAACCGGCTCCGAGAGCGTGAGGCCGAGCACTTCGCGGCGCGCCACGAACACGGTCTCCTGCGAGACGCGATGCTCGGGCGGCGGCAACTCCCGCCGGGTCATGGCCTCGCGCCGCGCGAGCGCCATGATCTCGAGCGTCGTGGCGCGATCGGGGTAATCGACGCGAGTGTGCAGCATGAAACGGTCGAGCTGCGCCTCGGGCAGCGGGTAGGTGCCTTCCTGCTCGATCGGATTTTGAGTCGCCATCACGAGGAAGAGCTGCGGTAGCGGATAAGTCGCCGTCCCGACGCTGATCTGCCCCTCGGCCATCGCCTCGAGCAGGGCGGACTGCACCTTGGCCGGCGCGCGGTTGACCTCGTCGGCGAGTATGAGGTTGTGAAAGAGCGGTCCGCGCTGGAAGCGGAACACACCTTCCTCCGGCCGATAGACGTCCGAGCCTGTCAGGTCGGCGGGCAGCAGGTCGGGCGTGAATTGCAGGCGCTGAAAATCGGCCTCGAGCGCATGGGCGAGCGCCTTCACGGCGCGCGTCTTGGCGAGCCCGGGCGGGCCCTCGACGAGCAGGTGACCATCGGCGAGGAGCGCGATGAGCAGTCGCTCGACCAACGTCGTCTGCCCGACGATCTGGCTGTTGAGGTACTCGCGCAACCGCAGGAACTCGGTGTGGGCGGCACCGCCCGCGCGGGCGGTCTTGGTGACGAGAGGGCTCAAGCCAGCAGTCATCGTGGGTTTCCTCACTTTCGCTCGACGAAGCCTTTAGCACGCCCGGGTCCGACCGGGCTGCGCGGGTCCGTTCTGCTGCGCCGCGTGCTCGGCCGGTTGGCATCGGATCGCAGCTCCGATCCAGCTTCACCCGAAGCCGGGTTGACCACCGGCCGGCGGCTCGGGTTCCGTGAACATATTACCTGCCCCGGCTCCGCAATACCCCGGGCGGAAGGAGGGCTGAGTGCGTGTCAAAGGCACACGGTGGTGTCCCGCCGCACGCCGGGGGGGGCGGGCCCAAATCCAGCGCTTCAACTAGGCCGCGAGACGCCGCTCGGCGAGGCTCGCCAGCAGTGCAGCGCCCGCCGGCAGCGCCTCGTCGTTGAAGTCGAACGCCGGATGGTGCAAGGAGGGGCTGCCCGCGCCCTTGCGGCTGCCGAGCCAGATGTAGGCGCCCGGCACCTCCTGCAGCATGAACGAGAAATCCTCCGCGGTCGCGGCCGGCGACTCGACACGCAATGCCTGACCAAAGAGCGCGTTCGCCGCATCGAGCGCGTGCTGCGCGCAGGCCGCATCGTTGACCGTCGCGGGGTAGATGCGGTCGTAATCGAGGGAAGCGCTGCATCCGGCCGCTTTGGCGGCGAGGTCCACCCACTCGCGCAGGGTAGCTTCCAGTTTGTCCTGCACCGCCGGATCGAAGGTTCGCACGGTACCGAAGAGCTGCACCTCGCCCGGCAGTGCGTTAAAGGAGCTGCCGCCCTGGATGCGGGTTATCGACAGTACCGCGGTCGCCGTCGGATCGATGCGGCGCGGAATGAGGGTGTGGGCGCCGGTCACGATCTGCGCAGCACAGAGCACGGTGTCCGAAGCCAGGTGCGGCAGCGCGGCGTGGCCGCCCGCGCCGCGTACCGTGATCGTGAAGCGATCCGATGCGCCCATGATGGGCCCCGCGCGGGTCGCGATGGTGCCCGCCGGCAGGATCGGCCAGTTGTGTAGCCCATAGACTTCCGCGCAGGGAAATCTCTTGAAAAGGCCGTCCTCGATCATCGCGCGGGCGCCGGCCAGACCTTCCTCGGCGGGCTGAAAGAGCAGATGCACGCGGCCGTTGAACCGCTTGGTTTCGACCAGATAGCGCGCGGCACAAAGCAACATGGCCGTATGGCCGTCGTGTCCGCAGCTGTGGGCAACGCCCGCATGGACGCTCGCGTGCGGGGCGCCGGATGTCTCCTGGATGGGCAACGCGTCCATGTCCGCACGCAGGCCGATCGCCTTGCCGGAATTGCCGGCCGCGATCACCCCGACCACGCCCGTCTTGCCGATGCCCTCGTGCACCTCGATGCCCCACTCCTTGAGCAGCTTCGCCACCACCGAGGCGGTCCGCTTCTCCTCGTAGGCGAGCTCCGGGTGTCGGTGCAGGTCGCGGCGCACCTCGCGCATGTCCGCAGATAACTCGTGAATGCGCCTGAGAAGTGGTGCCGGTGGTGTTGGCGGGAGGTTGCTCGGGGCCATCGGTGAGACTCGCGGCAGGGAAATATCGATTGTGGCACATCCCGCGCCTTGCCGTATCGCCCCGGGGCGTAGCGGTCAGCCCGTCGGTTGGTGCGCCGTGGAGGGCGGCACCACCGGCTCGGCGATGATCACGTGCGCGACCTTCGGCCCGACCCAGCGCTCGATGTCGTCGATGACGGTGAAGCCCGCGGGCACCACGATCAGGGTGAGCGCGGTGGAGGTGATCAGACCGCCGATCACCGCGATGGCCATGGGGGCGCGGAATGCGTCACCGATCGCGAGCGCGACTGGCAGCATGCCCGCCACCATGGCGACGGTGGTCATGACGATGGGACGGGCGCGCTTGTGACCTGATTCCAGGAGGGCCGTCATACGATCCTTGCCCGCCCGCATCTCCTCGATCGCGAAGTCGACGAGGAGAATGGAGTTCTTGGCGACGATGCCCATCAGCATCAGAAAGCCGATCATGACGCCGAGGGAGAGGGGGTTATGCGTCAGCCACAGCGCGATCACCGCCCCGCCGAGTGACAGCGGGAGCGAGGAGAGAATGGTGAGGGGCTGGAGCACGCGCACGAAGAGGAGCACGAGCACCGCGAATACCATCAGAATCCCGGTCATCATCGCGATGCCGAAGTCGGTGAAAAGCTCGTTCATGAGCTGCGCGTTCCCCGTATCCACCAGGCGCACGCCCTCCGGCAGATGCTTGAGCAACGGCAGGGCGTGGATCTCCTTGAGCGCGGTGCCGAGCTGAATGCCGTTGAGGTCGGCGTCGATGGCGACGCGCAGACTCTGGTCGTAGCTGTTGATGGTCGTCGGTCCCTGACCGAAGCTGAAGTCGGCGACGGCTTTCAGGGGCACCGTCCCGCCGCTCGCGGTGGGCACCGGCAGGTTCTCGAGGGCGCTGAGGCTCTGGCGCGCCGAGCGCTGCAGGTCGACGAGGATCGGCACCTGACGATCGGGGAGATTGAACTTGGCGTCATTCTGCACGAGGTCGCCGAGGGTGGCGATGCGGATGGTGTCGCTGATGTTCGCGACCGTGACACCGAGCTGAGCGGCGAGGTCGAATCGCGGACGGATGAGGATCTCGGGCTGCGGCAGATCATCGTCGGAGCCCACATCGATCACGCCCGGGAGCTTGCGCATCTGCTCCATCACCTGACGGGCCGTGCTCGCGAGCAGCGAGAGATTCTCGCCGGTCAGATCGATCGTGATGGCGTGACCGTCCGAGGAGCCGTTCTGGGTCTGAAAGTTCAGGCGCGCATCAGGGATCGTCTTGAGGAGCTTCAGGACACGGGCCTCCCATTGCTGCTCACTCACCTTGCGCTTGCTGCGCGGCACCATCGTGATGTAAAGGTCTGCGTCATTCAGCGCGTTGTTGTCGCCGACCGACTCATCGGCGCTGCTCACTTCCGGCTGACTCGCCACGATCCGGTAGGCGGCATCGGCCACCTTCCTGGTATCGGCGAGCGAAACACCGGGAGGCAGCTCGATGTGCAATGCCGGGCTGCCGTCATCGGAATCGGGAATGAAGGATTTCGGCATGAGCCCGAGGCCCACGATGGAGGCCGCGAAGAAAAGAGTGCCGCAGGCGATCGTCTTCCAGCGGTTGCGCACGCACCAGCGCAGAAGCTTCAGGTACCCCTTCATGATGGGGCCATCGGTGCTTGGGGGTTCCGGCTCGGATTTCAGGGCATAGGCGGCAATGACCGGGGTCAGGAGCCGCGCCACGAGCAGCGAGAAGAAGACCGCCGCGGCCACCACCAGCCCGAACTGCTTGAAGTACTGGCCGATGATGCCTCCCATGAAGCTCACCGGCATGAACACGGCGATGATGGTGGCGGAGGTCGCGATGACGGCGAGGCCGATCTGGTCGGCGGCATCGAGCGCCGCCTGGAAGGCGCTCTTGCCCATGCGCTTGTGGCGCACGATGTTCTCGATCTCGACGATGGCATCGTCCACCAGCACGCCCGAGACCAGCGACAGCCCGAGCAGGCTCACCTGATTCAGCGAGAAGCCGATCCATTGCATGAAAGCGAAGGTCGGGATGGCGGCGAGCGGTATGGCGAGCGCGGATATCAGCGTGGCGCGCACATCGCGCAGGAACAGCCACACCATCAGCACCGCGAGAATGGAGCCCTCGATGAGGGCGCTCATGGCGGAGTGGTAGTTCTCCTTGGTATAGGTGACCCGTGTGAAGGTGATGCTGAGCTTGATGTCAGGGTACTGCTTGCGGATCTCACCGAGTGCTTTCTGTACGCCGTTGTACACCGACACATCCGACGTGTTCTTCGCCTGATAAACGCCGAACGCAATGGCGGGGCGGCCGTTGACCAGATCGAGGCTGCGGATCTCCGCCGCGCCGTCGCGCACCGTGGCGATGTCGCCGAGACGCGCGAACCGCCCGCCGGGCAGCATGATTTGCGTGTTGGCGAGCTGATGAACGGTATCGGCGCCTCCGAGCACCCGGATCAGCTGTTCCCCATTGCCGAGATCCGCCTGTCCCCCGGGCAGATCGATGTTGAGATCCCGCAGCTGATCGTTGACCTGCGCCGCGGTGATGCCGAGCGCCTGCATGCGCGCCGGATCGAGCTCCACGTTGATCTGACGATCGACGCCGCCGAAGCGCGACACCTGTGCAACACCCGAGACCTTCAACAGCCGCTTGGTGACGGTGTTGTCGATGAACCAGGAAAGCCCCTGTGGGGTCATGGCGGGATCGCTGACGTCGTAGTACACGACCGGTCCGCCGTCGATCCGGATCTGCTGCACGACCGGCGGCTGGATGTCCGCGGGCAGATCGACCTGCACCTGGGTCACCATGTTGCGAACGTCGGCGAGCGCGCGATCAATCGGCGTACCGATCTGGAACTCGATGTCCGTCTCCGCCCCACCCTGCGAGGCGGTCGAGTAGATATGGTTGATGCCGCTGATGCCGGCCACCGCCGCCTCGACCCGGCGCACGATCTGCGTCTCGACCTCTTCCGGGGCCGCGCCGGGCTGGCTGATGTTCACCGACACCATCGGGTAGTCGATCGGCGGCGTCAGCGTCACCGGCAGTCTGATGAAGGCCACCGTGCCGGTGAAGAGCAGCACCGCGAACAGCACCATCGGCAGCGCCGGATGGCGGATCGCCCACGCGGAGATGTTCTTCATGACTGCGGGTCCGCCGTGCGCGCGACGGTCACTCTCTCGCCGCTGTGCAGAAACCCGCCGTCCATCGTGATCACCTGCTCCCGTCCCGAGAGACCCCGCGCGATGACGACGCCGGTGGGAACGACGCTGCCGACGGCGACCGCGCGCCGCTGCACCTCATCGCCGCGGCCGACCACGTAGACGTACGATCCGCTGTTGTCGGCCATGACGGCGGTCTGTGGCAGCACCGGCCGCTCCGCCCGGGCGAGCGTCACGCTGGCGCGCGCGAACGCGCCGGGCCGCAGCGCGGGATTCGGCGCCAGCGCGATGCGAACCTCTCCGAGACGGGTCTGTGGATCGATCACCGCGCCGAGCAGCCAGATGTGACCCTGGAAGGGCTGCGAGTAGCCGATCATGGAGACACCCGCCGCCTGCCCGACTTTCAGGTCCGCCATGTCCTGCTCCGCGACCTGACCGATCATCTCGACCTGTCCGGCATCCTCGATGTCAAAGAGCGCCGGACCGCCCGAGGCGGCGATCTGGCCGACTTCGGCGTTGCGGGTGAGGACGACCCCGTCCACCGGCGCCACGATGCGCGTCAGCGCGAGCTTCGCGCGCATGACCGCGAGCTGCGCGGCCACCACCTTGATGTTGGCCGCATCCATGAGGGAACCGGCCTGGAGCTTCTCGATGTCCTGGGCCGACAGCCCGCCCGACGGGCCCACCGCGACGCCACGCTTGTATTCGGCGGCGGACAACGCGGCCTGGGCACGTGCCTGCTCGAGCGCCGCCGTCAGCTGAGCGACCTGTGGGGCGAGCACCGAATCGTCGAGCCTCGCGAGCAACTGCCCCCGCTTGACATGATCGCCGACCTGCACATACACGGCCACGATTCGTCCCGTGTCGCCGGAGTTGCCGATCGGCAGCTCATGGCGGGCCTGGATGGTGCCGGTGAAAGCCACCTCCGTTGCGACCGGTTGCACGCCCGGCCTCATGACGCTGACGAGCGGAATGGAGCTGCGGTCCACCAGCGGCACGATCGTCTTGGGCGCAGACGCGCGGCTCATCCACACGGCGGCGCCGACGGCGACGGCCACGACAACTGCCGCGGCGCCGAGCAGCCATTTGCGGCGCGGGTCGGTCCGGACGCGCTCGAAGATCAGCACCTTGGCGTGCGGCTCTTGCTGCGGTACGCGCATCTCGGCGCCAGACTCTTCTTTCGGCTGAGCTCCCATGTCACCTCCTACACCAGTCCGACGCCCTTGGGCACGCGCACGACCACGGTGCCCGCGATCTTGTCGTGCCAGGCCTGGTGCTCGCGATCGACCGCGATCCAGATGAAACCGAGGCCGGCGACCACGAGCGAAAGAAAGCAGCCGAGAGCGCGGACGACGGCGGTTCCCCAATCGAGCGGACCCCCACCGATGCGTACCACCTTGAGGTCACAGACGATCCCGCCGACCGTCGTGCCCTTGAGTTTCCACATGATGGCGCCGTAGGTCGCGAGCAGCAGCAACATTCCGCTGCCGCCGTGGTGAACCCAACTCAGCGCGACGCCGACCAGAATCAGGTCGATGAGCAGAGCCAACATCCGGATCCAGAATCCCGCGCGCGGCAGTGTCGCGACATCGAGCATCTCGGCCGTCGCGTGCGCAGCCGCCGCTGCGCCGGGAGGGGGCATGCTGCCAGCCGTCCCTGGCGGTGGGCCTTCCGGCGCGGACATCGTGTCCGCGTCCGTGCGCATCTGCGGCGGCGGTGTGGCGGCGGCACTTGCCGCGAACGCACCGAGTCCGGAGGGACCGCCGGGGGACGGGCCGGCGGTCGCCTGCGGGCGCGCGCCCGGCGCCGCAGGTGCCGGCCGCGTGGCGAGCAGCAGCGCGTATACGACGGCGCCGAACCCAAACACACCGACCAGCATGTATACGAACGACCCGAGAACCGGAACCATGTAGAGCGCCAACACGAGCAGGCCTCCCACCAGCACTTCGAGCACGGTCTGTGAAGCGGCCCTGGTGTTGGCGAGCCGCAGGCACCTGCTGCCGAGCCATGCGATCGCCACTACCCGGCCGAAGATACCCGCGCAGAAGAGCGCAATCCAGAAGAGGGGTATGACTGCGAGTCCAACCACCGTGATCACGAGCGCGAGCAGCACCACCGGCACGAGCAGCACCACGATGATGGTGGCGAGGAGCGACGGCCCGGGATGCGCATCGAGCGTCTGCACGCAGTGGGCCAGGCCCTCGCGGAACACCGCCGCGAGCAGGAGATAGAAGAGCAGCGTGCCGAGCGCGAGCCACCAGGCCCAGGCGATATCGAGCGTCGGGGCGAGCGGCCGGCCGTAGAGGAAGCACTGCTCGATCCAGGCGTGCAGGCCTGCGACGCTGCCGATGATGCCCGTGAGTACGTGAACGGTGCCGCCCTGTACGACTGCGGTGGGACTTTGATGCAGAGTTCCGAGAACTTCCGTCACCTGGCCGTTGATTACCGCCTGTGGGCCCAGGGTCACGCTGCCGAGCACCGCGGTGACATCGCCGTCGACCTTGCCATTGATGTAGACATCGCCGAGCACGGCCACCGCGTCCTGGCTGACGTGTCCATTGACGCTGAGATCGCCGAGCACCGCAACAGCCGAGTCAGACACGTCGCCGTCCGCAGTCGTCGAGCCGAAGACCGAGACGACGTCTTCCGCGCTTTCACCGGCGGGCAGCACGGACCCGTGTCCGATCGAGACGATCTCGCGGTCGCTCTGGGCGGCCGAGTTATCACTGTCCTGAGCCTGCGCCGGCATGATGCAGCCGCAGAGGCATGCGATCAGCGCGCAGGGCAGCAGCCAGCGGAGGGTTTTCTTCATGTCAGGTGAGCCTTGGAGTATTCGGTTCTGGGGTAGAGCAGCGAGTAGCCGAGAGCCACGAGCGCGAAGAGCGCGGCATAAAGCGTGGCTGTGGCGATCATGCCTCCAAGCAGCCACTCGCGCGGGATGCTCTGTACGATGTGAACGGCGAGGTTTCCGAGCGAGGCGATCGCGCGGCCGGTGTCGCGGACGCTGGCGAGCGGGCCCGTGGTCCCGGGATGCGTCGCCACGGCGACCAGGCGGGTCGCGAGCCACACCGAGGCAATCCATACGAGAGGGACGCAGACGGCACAGCCGGCAATCACCGGGATGCGTACCGCGGCGGGCCAGGACGCGATTTCCCGGCGCCACCACGGCAGCCGGGCACGAGCCGCGATCTCGCCGAGCACGCGTGCCTCGAGCGAGGCCGGTGCCGGTCGCAGCGGCTGCTCCCGCAACGCCTGGCCGACCAGGCGCTCGAGCTTCTCGTCAAACTGATCGCGTGAGCTCATGGTTGCGCACCGGGCGTGGGAGTGAGAGAGCGGCGCCGATCATCCGCCGAACCGAAACCGCTTGGAGCGAGGAGGGCCGCCATCGCGACTCTTCCGCGGAGGATGTCGGTCTTGACTTTGGCGAGGGAGATGCCCAGTCGGTCCGCGATGTCCTGGTAAGGCATCTCTTCGTAATGATATAGCACCAGTGGAATGCGCTGATGGTCGGGCAGGCGCTCGAGCGCCTGCCCGATGAGGGCGCTGCGCTCGTTGGTTTCCAACTCCGCAAAGACGGTGTCGAAAATGGCGGTGGCCGATTCGAGCTCCTCCTCGCGGGTGTCCTCGGAAAACACCTCGGAGAACAGGCGCCAGCGCTTGCGGTGGCGGGTCAGATGGTTGAGCGTCAGGTTCGTGGCGACGGTCTTCAGCCACCCCCCGGCCTTCGGGCTCGAACGCAGGTTGTCGAAGCTCTCATAGGCGCGCAGGAACACTTCCTGGCTGATGTCCTCAGCCTGGGCGGGATTGGCCGTCAGGCGGACGGCGGTCGAAAAGACCATGTCCTGATAGGCGCGCATGAACGCTGTGAACTCATTAGGGTCGACTGGCCGGGAGCTTGCCTGTTGCACGGGTATGTCATCGTTTGAGGCAAGAACACGGCCGGCGCCTGAAAGTTACAGCCCTGTGGCGCTTCCTCGGACAGGGGCCGTGGGAGGCGGCTAAGGCTACCTCATAGAGTGGGCCGGCGCCCCGGGGTTCGGTCTGTCGAGGCCGCCGGGCCCGCGGGGGCTGGCCCCGGGTGGCGCCGCAAGTGCGATCATCGCCCGCCGGCCACGTCCAAGTGGGCTCCGGTGACGTACGAGGCGGCATCGCTCAGCAGCCAGATGATCGCCTCGGCGATCTCCTCGGGCCTGCCGGCCCGCCCCACCGGCGTGGCGGCTCCGAGCCTTCGGGCCCGCTGCGGATCGCCCGAGGACGCGTGAATCTCCGTATCGATCAGACCGGGTCTGACGGCATTGACACGAACCCCTTCGGCCCCCAGCTCCTTCGCCAGGCCGATGGCGAGCGTGTCGAGCGCGGCCTTCGAGCCGGCATAGTCGACGTACTCGCCGGGCGAGCCGAGCCGGGTCGCCGCCGATGAGACGAGCACGATCGAGCCACCCCTGCCGCCCCGGCTGCGCGACAGCACGCGCGCCGCTTCCCGGGCGCAGAGGTACGCTCCGAGAACATTGACCCGAAACATCCGCTCCAGCCGCTGCACACCCATATCCGCCAAAGGCACGGCGGGCGCAACGATGCCGGCATTGATCACGACGCCCCTGATGGGCCCCAGATCGGCGTGGGCCTTGCCGAACATGGCGATCACGTCAGCTTCCACCGACACATCGCCGCGGATGGTCGTGGTACGGGCGCCCCGCCTTTGCACTTCGGCCGCCGCCTCGGCGGCGGCTCGGGCGTCGCTGCGGTAATTGATGGCGACCGGCCAGCCACGGTCCGCTGCGAGGAGGGCCGTGGCGCGCCCGATGCCTCGCGATGCCCCGGTAATCAACACGGTGTCCATGCGTGCGATTCTACCGCCATGTCCCGGCGTATTTGCCCGCTACGCGCTCTTGGCCGATGATGTGCGCAGTCAATCCAGGGGAATGCGCATATGAGCAGCCATCGGGGCAAGTGCTTCTGCGGCGCGGTCGAGTTCGAGGTCTCCGGAGAGCCGGTGGCGATGGGCTTCTGCCATTGCGAATCCTGCCGCCACTGGTCGGCCGGTCCGGTCAACGCCTTCACCCTGTGGAACCCGGAATCACTGAAGATCCTGAAGGGAGCCGATCAGATCGGCACCTTCAACAAAACAGCGAACAGCTCGCGCAAGTGGTGCAAGAGGTGTGGTGGACACCTCTTCACCGATCATCCGTCGATGAAGCTCGTCGATGTCTACGCCGCCGTGCTGCCGACGCTCCCCTTCAAGCCTGCCGTCCACGTGTCTTACGGGGAGAAGGTCGTCGGAATCAAGGATGGTCTTCCCAAGCTGAAGGATTTTCCCAAGGAGATGGGCGGCTCGGGAATCACTCTGCCGGAGTAGATGGGGGCGCACGAACCCGCCGCACGCGCGGACGGTTCGGTCCGACTCGAAGCGTGCCTCGAAGGAGCGTGCTAACGTAAGCGCTACGATGCAGCCGCAGATCGCACGCACGCCGGCAAAACAACTCCGCGGCCGCGCATGGCGAGTCATCCTTTGGGCGATCGGCGTCGGCGCGAGCGCGCTCGCAGGGGCGGTCTCGGAAACGGGCATCGCGGCGCAGCAGTCACTCGATGACGCCTGGTGGACCGGCCCGCTGCTCGCACCCAACGCGGCGACGCTGCCGCAGGGGCATTGGCTCCTCGAGCCGTATGTCTATGACCTCATGACCTATGGCCATTTCGATGAGGATCGGACGCTACGCAGCACCGGCGCGGCCCACGCGATCGGTTCGCAGTCGTACATCGAGTACGGCGTAGTCGACAGTTTCACGCTGGGGCTCATTCCGCGTCTGGGCTTGCACGAATCGAGCGCCGGGCAGGATGCAGCCGGATTTACCGTCGGGGACCTCACCTTGCAGGGTGCGTATCGCCTGACGCAATTTCGGCTGGGCAACTGGATACCCGCGACTTCGCTCGTGATCGGCGAGACGTTTCCCACCGGGAGGTATGATCGGCTCGATGGGCGGACGGACGGAGCGCTCGGCAGCGGCGCCTATTCGACCACGATGTCACTTTACTCCCAGACTTACTTCTGGATGCCCACCGGACGAATCCTGCGCACGCGTTTCGACCTGTCCTATTCGCTGTCGCGATGGACCGCGGTACGCGGCATGAGCGTCTATGGGACCTCGGCCGGCTTCAATGGGCGAGCACATCCGGGCCAGAGTCTGACCGGCGATCTGGCGTTCGAGTACAGCGAGACGCGAAACTGGGTGTTCGCCATGGATATCTGGTGGGAGCACGACGGCAATACGCGGGTGGCGGCCGATTATGGCTCCGACCTCGTGCAGGACTCCGGCGCGGACGATCTGCTCTATCTGGCGCCGGCGATCGAATACAACTGGAGCGAGAGGATGGGTGTGATCGCCGGAGCGCGAGTGGCCGCAACCGGACGCAACGTCACCGCGACGGTAACTCCCGTAGCCGCCCTCAACGTGGTGTTCTGATTCTGAGCGCGCATCCTTATGGTTTTCCGAATACAATATTCGCGCATTGGGCCTGTAGCACAGCGGTTAGTGCAGGGGACTCATCGGGAAAAGGTGCCTGTGCGTGGAAACGCGCACAGTGGACGGGATGAATTCAGGGGAACCTTCGAGCCGTGGATTACGCCCCAGCTCATGGCAATCCTGAGCCGAGCCGGCGGTACACCGCCGGAAGGTGCAGAGACTACCTGAGGGCTCGAGCGCCCTTAATGACAGGCAGGAGCATCCCGCACCCCACACGAGCGCGGTGAGCCGTTCAGATCGGCGCACTCTGTTCGCGGGTGAAGAGATAGTCCACTCCCGGCGGAAACGCCGGGGCAGAGTGAATCCCTTGGTCGTAGGTTCGAATCCTACCGGGCCCATCGATCACCGTTCCAGGGACGGCCAGGCTGGGCCAAGGAAGTCCAGAAAGCCATGAAGAATCCATGAGTTAAGCTCTACCAATGGCCCTGGCCGGCCATTGACAGCCACGCATAGGCTGGGGTACATGACAGGGGTATCTCGCTATTGTGTAAAAGCATACCCCTGCAATGGCCACGCTCACCGAATCCCGTATCCGCGCCGCCAAACCGCGCGAGAAGCCCTACAAGCTCTTCGACGAGCGGGGCCTCTTCCTGTTGGTCACACCCGCCGGCGGTCGTCTGTGGCGCTTCCGATACCGACACGGCGGTGTCGAGAAGCTGCTCGCGTTGGGCGTGTACCCTGACGTGTCGCTGAAGCGAGCGCGAGAGAAGCGCGACGATGCCCGCAGACATGTGGCCGACGGCGTCGATCCAAGCGCGAAGCGCCAAGCTGAGCGCACGGCGTCCGCGAACACGTTCCTGGCAGTCGCGAACGAGTGGCTGCTGACCAGGAAGAAAGCGCTGACGGCTGCCACGTGGCAGCGGGATCACGACCAGCTTCACAAGTGGGTGGTTCCCCATCTGGGAAACCGACCGATCGCCTCCATCGAGGCGCCCGAGCTGCTCGAGGTTCTGAAGCGCATCGAGGCGAAGGGGGTCATCGACACGGCGCATCGCACGCGCGAGGTCTGCGGCCGAGTCTTCCGGTACGCGATCGCGACCGGACGTGCGAAGCACGACATTGCTGCCGATCTTCGGGGAGCACTGCCACCGAGAACGACGCAGCACCACGCCGCGATCATCGACCCGATGAAGGTCGGAGAGCTGCTGAGGGCCATCGACGGCTATGATGGCCAGCCGCCGACCGCGGCGGCGCTGAAACTTGCGCCCTACGTGTTCGTGCGCCCCACTGAGCTTCGCGCCGCCGAGTGGTCCGAGATCAACCTGGACGGAGAGCATCCCGAGTGGAGAATTCCGCCTCAACGGATGAAGATGCGCGAAGCGCTCATCGTGCCGCTGTCCCGGCAGGCCGTCACCATCCTCCGCGAGCTCCACCCCATCACCGGCCGCGCCCGGTACACCTTTCCGGCGATCGGCGGCGGCGGCCGCCCGATCAGCGAGAACACCCTGAATGGCGCCCTTCGCCGGTTGGGCTACTCCAGCGACCAGATGACGGCGCACGGGTTCCGGACTCTGGCAAGCACGTTGTTGAACGAACGCGGTGTGCACCCGGATCTCATTGAGCTGCAGCTCGCACATGCTGAGCGGAACACGGTCCGCGCCGCGTACAACCGCGCGCAGCGGCTCGCGGAGCGGCGAGCAATGATGCAGGAATGGGCGGATTACCTGGACAAGTTGCGAGCGAATGCGACTCCGCGGCCCGCGGCTGCCGGCGGAGTCGGAGCGGAAGCGCTTTAAAGGCAGACCAACATACCTCAGATCGCGCAATCCGGCAGCATTCGGCCAAGCTGCCGGTCAACGTTCTCCTCGAAATCTCCGGAAGCGGCCGTTCAGCACAGCCAGCCCGGAGGAGCCCGTCAATAGCGACCGCTCGATGTAGGCGTTATGCCCGTGATCGAACATCTGTTAGGAGGAATCAGAGGCGTCACCTCGGCCAACAAAACAGCTGAATTCCCGCGGTGCCGCGTGCGGTTCGCGCTTGAAGTTCAGGTTCGAGCGTATGTGTACAGTTTGTGGCTGTCAGAGGAGAGACGGGCAGCGGTCGTCAGCCCGACTTCGACGGAATTCTGACCCCGGAACGCGCGGCCATTTCTTCGTCCGTCGGTGCCTCCCGGTGCGAGAAGCTGGTTGCCTGCCATTCGGCGCACCGACGCCGGGCAAGAATATCTATCACCCGATCCTGGTCGGGCCGGATTTCTTCCGGAAGACGGGCGCGGTGCTCTAAGCGGGCAGATCGGATTCGGTGGTAAGCGTCGGTCATCGCCGTATGACGTGCACAGCCTCGTGTTGCGATCCGGCTGGCGAATCTGCTCGAGCGTGAGGTCTGCGATCACGCCGATGCGAAGTGGGTCGTGGCACTCGTCGGGGAGAGGCGTTGGAATGCTTGGGCTGGGTGAGCGAACGTGGATATTCCCGCCGCCCGGTGTGATCGAGCCGGACGTCAGCTTAGCCGTGGCGGATAGGCCGCCACTGAATTGTACCGTTGACGGTCGCGCTCGAGTCAGGTCTGTCAGCGCACGCGTATCCACGCACTGGAGTGACGGTAACTCCATGATTTAGGAGAGCAACTCGACCCTGTGCACACATCACACAACTCTGCGCCACCTGTTTGGGTCGTCCGCTCCGAGAGTTTACAGTATCGACAAGACTTGACTGTAAGCGCCAGACAAGCAGACTAGTCAGACCCACGCAAGCTCGGGAGGGACGACAATGAGAAGCGAGCGCGTCAGCAGATTGTCACAGTTAGTTTACGCAACAGCAGCCGCGGCACTCATCTCCTCTTTTGCAACCCATGTGTGGGCTCAAAACGTGAGCTCCGTTACCAGTAACTTCGTGCGCCTGCACCCTGCCGTAACCCTGCCTCCGAACAGCGCGTTCGTCGGCGCACTCCAGTCGTCGTTCCCGATGCATATCGTAACGACCCTGAAGCTGCGCCACCAGTCAGAGCTCAGTGCGTTTCTGTCCGACGCCAGTCACCCACTGCTGAGCCCGGCGGAGTTCGAGGCAGCCTACTCCCCGACCCCAACGCAAGCCCAGGCGGTCGCAACATTCCTGCGACAGGGGGGATTCAGAGACGTTGGCATTTCGGCAAACCGTCTGTTGGTTTCGGCTGACGGGTCTGCAGCTGTGGTAGCCGCCGCATTTCATACTTCCTTCGCGCAGGTGTTAACCGCTCATGGACGCTCGGCGTTTGCTAATACTGCCGACGTACTTATCCCTGCAGCCCTGCAAAGTACAGTGCTGGCGGTGCTCGGGGTGCAGAGCGTATACCAAATGCACAGCTTCATCGTGTATGGTCCTCCGTCTGCCGCGCAGCCTTTGACCAGTGGTGGCGGGACGGAGGTTGGTCATGATCCCACGGACTTCCCAGTAATCTACGGGGCCAGCAACCTGAACGCTGCCAGTAACGTGACCGTAGGCATTATCACGGATGGAAGCATGGCCGATGCGGAGGCCTCGCTATCCGACTTCACCACAGCGAATGACCTGCCGGCGGTGAGCGTCCAGGTGGTCGGCAGCGGCTCAGGCACGTCCGGCGACCTTGAATGGGAACTCGACACTCAGGACATCGTAGCGATGGGTGGAGTGCAGAATCTAATTCTATACGACGCGCCGGGTAACCCTTCCGACTCCGAGCTCACTACAGACTTTAACACGGCGGTCACGGACGATGCCGTAAAGATCGTGAATGTCTCACTTGGTGAGTGTGAGACCGCTGCGAAAGGCGATGGCGCGGCCGCCTCGGATGATCAGATCTTCGAGGAGGCGGTCGCTCAGGGCCAGACGTTTTCTGTTGCAAGCGGTGATAGTGGTGCATACCAATGCCCGATGCCGCAGCCCGGGACCTATGGAAGCGTGCTAGGGGTTAGTTACCCAGCGAGTTCGTCGTACGTCGTGGCGGTCGGGGGAACAAACCTTTACACGACGAATGACACTACGTGGAGTAATGAAACAGCTTGGAGTTACAGCGGTGGAGGGCCAAGCGCGTTCGAACCGCAGCCGGCGTGGCAGTATGGGGTATACCCGAACAGTGAGTCCCTCTATCGGGGCGTGGCGGACATCGCATTCGACGCCGCCCCCGCCTCGGGTGTGGACGTGACGATAGACTCGGGCGATCACAATGGCACCTACACGATAGACCACAACATTGGCGGAACAAGCCTGGCTTCGCCGCTGTTTGTCGGAGCATGGGCGCGCATCCTGCATGACAAAGGGACGGGCGTAGGGTTCGCAGCACCGACCCTCTACGGTGCAGCGAGCGCCAACTACGCGAGCGATTTCCACGATGTCACCTCAGGCAACAATGATGGGTACAACGCCGGTACCGGGTATGACTATCCGACGGGATTCGGCAGCCTTGCCGTAAATGACATCATCAATAACATCCAGGCGGCACCGGGCAAATCATCGTTCACATCGTATGGCCGTTTGGCTTGTAACGGGAGCTACTTACTTCAATGGACATCTGTGGCGAACGCAACGTCGTACAGGGTTTGGTTTAGGTACACCCCAGACGGGACGGGTTACAATTTATACGGCTCCACCACAGGGACCAACGATTCTGTGAAGGTGCCTAGTGGCGAAATCGACTATTTTATTGTGGAGGCTTGTACTGGGTCTACCTGCGGCGCGGGTAGCAATTCGACCCCGGGGCTTCAGTATTACGCCGGTTGCCCTATACCGGCAGGAGCCGTTGAACCTCAAATGGTAGACAAGCAGCAGTGATTCGCCATCTCGAGATCTGAGCAGGATATCCACCCCCTTTTAGCGATGCTTTGACAGGGGCGAGATTGCGAGCATAGATTTGCCGCAAGAAGTAAGGGGACTGAGTCGTGCGGATTCGCGTCACTGAGGCCCCAGCGGGTCCACGGGTCGGCGCGGTATGGTGGCGTCGATGGGCAGCTATGCGTCAGTGGACCCCCTTGCACCTGTAGTCTGCGGGCATGACTCCCAAAGCGCGGGGTGCTCGGGGCTCGGAGAGGACTACGAAAGCAACCCGCGCACAACCGCTTTCACTACGCTGGCGAGTACCGCTGACATTGGCTGCGTTCTTGGTGTCGCTGCAAGCCGCGGACTGGCGTCAGGCACTGGAATACCGGCGGGCGGCAGTGCTGCGGGGTGAGTTGTGGCGCCTAGTGACCGGCGACGTGGTGCATCTTGGCTGGGTGCACCTTGCCCGGGACCTCGCCGGGCTGTTTCTGATTTGGACTCTCGTCGGCGACTCGCTCGACGACCGCTCGTGGCTTTGGGTATTGGGCACGAGCGGGCTCGCGGTGGGCCTGGGCCTCCTGGTGTTCAGCCCCGAGATCTCTTGGTATGTGGGGATATCCGGAGTGCTCTTCGGCCTGTTTTGCGCCGGTGCTCTATGCCAGTTGCCGCAGCGCCCCATCTTTGCCGGCGTATTGCTGCTCGGCATGGCCACCGTCGTTGCTTGGACTTTGTCTACAGGTGCCTTGCCGAGTGAGACGGTGGGCCTCGGCGGTAGAGTGGTGCCGCAAGCGCATCTGTATGGTGCGCTGGGCGGTGCGGCAGTCATCTTAGTGCGGACCGTGCTGCGCACGCACTGGCTATGCGAGAGGGAAGCATGATGAGAAAGTACGTAATCCCAGCGCGCCCTGCGATCATTATGGCGTTGACATGCTTGCTGTCGGGCATCACTTCCCAGGCTGGTCCAACCGATATTCGCGTGTCGAGAAAGTTGATGAGCACGGTCCTCCGAGGCCCCGTTCCTCGATACGGCGAATTACCGATCCTCTTCGAACCGAATGTGGGGCAAGCACCCCCGCAATTCGCCTACAGTGCCAGTGGAACAGGATACCAACTCGCCCTCTCGGAACAGGGATTGACGGTCGCACTGCCAGCTGTTGCGGCTGAATTGTCGAGCGGCCGCGGCCGGTTGCGGTCCGGACATCCATACCTGTTACGCATCCGACTTATCGCCGCGACGACTCGTCCCATGCTCCTCCCAGAGCGACGGGTTGCGAGCTTCAGCAACTATTTCATCGGTGACAATCCCAAGCGCTGGAGCACTCACGTGCCCAATTTCGCGGCCATTGAATACGAGAATGTGTACCCCGGGATCGACTGGGTCATTTACGGTAACCGCCGTCACGTCCTGGAATACGACTTCGTAGTCCGGCCACACGCGGATCCAGCGCGCGTGGCCCTTGCCGTGACGGGAGCCGAGCATCTATCCCTAAACAAGGAAGGCGAGTTGCTGATCGATGTGCACGGGCGAATACTGCGCCAGCTCCCACCGGTCATTTACCAGGTCAGCACAAGCGGGATTCGAGGGCGCATCAAGGGATCGTACACGCTGACCGGCGGACGCGTCCGCGTAGCCCTTGGTCCCTATGATCACCGACGCACGCTCTACATCGATCCGGCACTGGCCTATTCCACGTACTTGGGCGGTACCTGCTGTGATCAGGGCAGAGCCATTGCCGTCGATGCCGAAGGTGACGCCTACGTTACGGGTCAAGCCGGCTCGACGGATTTTCCGACGGTGGATCCCTATCAGACCAACAACCCGGGCGGCAACGCTGGGGCTGCTTTCATCGCGAAGTTCGATCCCACCGGAACCCGGCTGCTGTATTCCACCTATCTGGGCGGCAGCGACGGCGCGACGATTGCAGGCATCGCGGTGGACAGCGCGGGCAGCATCTACGTGGCGGGAGGAACCGCCTCGAAAGACTTCCCGGTCGTCAACGCCTATCAGAGCCAATTCAAGGGAACCGGTCAATCCTCTGGTCAAGGCTTCGTGACTAAATTCAGTCCGGACGGAAGTACGCTCGATTACTCCACCTATCTCGGCGGCAGCGGAGCGAACAATGGCGTTTCCGCGCTGGCGATCGACAGCGCTGGGGATGCATATGTCGCCGGATCAACCAACTCGACGGACTTCCCCACCACGGCCCAAGCGATCCAGGGCTCGCTGCGGGGCCTAAACAACGTGGTCGTCACTGAACTCAACCCCTCGGGCAATGGCTTGGTGTACTCGACCTATCTTGGCGGAAGCGGGTATGACAGTGAAGATGCGCTCGCGATCGATGCAAGCGGCGATGCATATGTCGCCGGAAGCACCAATTCGTCTGATTTCCCGCTGGTCCATCCGTTTCAGAGCACGAACTATGAGAGTGCGAACGGCAGCACCAATCCCACGGCGTTCGTGGCCAAGATTGCCGCCGGGGGTACGACCCTCGATTACTCGAGCTACCTCGGCGGCAGTGGCAGCTTCGACGAGGCACTCGGCATCGCCGTCGACAGTGCCGGGAACGCCTGCGTCACGGGAGCGACCGAATCGACGGATTTCCCAACCGTAAATCCCTATCAGGCTACAAATCGGGACGCCGAGGGCCTCGGCGGAACCAGCGCGTTCGTCACCAAAGTCAATAGCACGGGAACGGCTCTGGTCTACTCGACCTACCTCGGCGGCAGTGGCGGAGGTCAGGGCGTTGAGGGGGAGCTCGGTTTTGCGATAGCCATCGACGCTGCGGGCGATGCCTATATCACCGGAAGCACCTCCTCGACCGATTTCCCGACGGTCAATGCGGTGCAGGAGACGAATGATGCCGCTGCAATTGGATCGGAAAATGCTTTTGTCTCTGAGCTGGATCCGACCGGTAGCAAATTGCTGTTCTCGACCTACCTGGGGGGCAGCGGGTCGTGGGGCCCAGCCTTAACTCATCCTCCCATTCCGTTAGGAGATAGCGCGTCCGGCATTGCCATCGATGGGTCCGGAGGCATCTACGTCGTGGGCACGACGGGATCGAGCGATTTTCCCACTCTTAATGCGTTCCAGAGTACCAACAAGACTGTAACTCAGTATGGTGCCGACCAGCAGGCGTTCGTTGCAAAATTCGGCGTCGAAGAAAGTCCTCCGGGATCAACCACCGGTAGCGGTACAGGCGGCGGCGGCGGGACAATCGGGTGGGACGTGATTGCGCTGTTGACCTTAGCTCTCGGATTTCGCTGGTCGACTCAGCGAAGGGATTGACCTTAATGAGATCTGCTCTCATGCGCAGCTTTCTGATGGTGCAGTCAATAGCACGACGCGTTTGATCAGCTATCTGTTGTTGTGCTGGCGGCCGCGCCTGAACCGCTCGAGAGAAGTCCAGAGCGGCCAATTCTGCCGGTCGTGGTTTCTGCTCATCCGTCAGTCGACAGGCCGCTTTACTCGGATACCGGACATTGCCCTCCGTCGGTTTGAACGGCAGCAGAGGGTCGTGGGCCGTCGTTTCGGCTTCTCGGCGGGCAACGAACTGCTGAACGCTCAGGAAGGAATCAGTCCGCCACTGCGAACATAGCGGAGAGCGCTCAAGGATCTGTTCCGAACAATACTCGGTGCGCACTTCCCAGCAGGGATTGCCGGCTGTCCACCGGCATGTCCTCTCCGATCTCCCACATCATCATCCCGCCCAAGTGCCTGGCGATGACGTAGTCGGCCTTCGCGGCTACCGAGTCCGCGTCGTCGTAGCTGATCCACGCCCGCGAAGAGGCGCTGTAGGCGTAGACGGCGCTGAGCTTCCCCTGGATCAGCAGCCGGTGAGGCTTGAAACCGGAGCTCAGCAGCCGCCATGCGATTCGATCCGAGCCGACGCCTTTCAAGCCGCCCAGGTCATACGTCTTCGTCCGGGAGCGGTCGAACGGTTGATACAGCCCGTGGCTACCCGGTTGCGCCACAACGTCGCTGTAGGACACGAAGTAGGCCGGAAAGCCCAGCAGGAGCCTATCGGCGGGCACACCCATGAACGTCAGATAGTCGATCGCCTGGTTGTCGCTGACGTGATAAAACCCCGCAAGCAGAGGTTCATCCGGGTCGGTGTACAGATTGGAGCTGTTTCCGGTGACGGTCCCCGGGTACAAAGGGCCGTGATAGCCGTAGCCCATCAGCGAGATATAGGCATCGGCGGCAATGAGCGCAAGGTTGTTTCCGCAGTGCGAATCGGACGGGCAGTCAATACTCCGCAGCGTCTCCCAATCTCCCGGAACTTCGATGCTGATGAACGCTCGCCCGCCTAGCGCCTGCCGCAAAGCAGCCACGAGTTGCGCGTACCGCTCGCCCTGACCGGAGCCGAAAAAGGCATCTGGTTCGAAATCAAGATCGATGCCTTCGAGATCGTACGCATGGATGAGTGCGACGGCTGACCGAACGAAGGTTTCGGGATGATCCAGGGCGTTGTCCAGGGCGGACTGACTGCCGGCGCCACCGATGGAAACGACCTCTTGGAGCGAATGATATCGATTCTTCAGGTGTGCAAAGGCGGAGAAGCTCCCCGCCGAGGCGGAGGCCACATACGGGCAGGCGGTTTGAATGTTGCCGCAGCTTTCGGCAATTGTCGAGAGACCGTTGAAGCAGCGATCCGCCATCAGGTCAACTTTTGTTTCATCCGTCCAACATAGTTGATCGAGCTGCGCCAGCACCTGTCTCATCAATAGGTTGCGGCAGCGCTCGGCGCACTCTCTTTTGGCCTCTTGGCGGGCCAAAAGAGAGTGCGCTGCTTCAGCACGCAGGATGGCCTGCTGCCGCAGCCTCGCTGCTCGCTGTAGCTGGCGCAGTCCCGCACCACGGACGGAGCGCGCGGCAGTTCACTACGACCCAATCTGACCCAATCTATTTGCTCATGTCTTGGGATAGGTATCCGTCTCGATGAAGGCTGAGGTCACGAGTTCGATGTCCCCTCGTGCAATCCCGAGCGTTGCTGCAGCCGTTCGCCACTGGCGGGTCTGTTCAAGAACTTCTGCTACGATCGCAACTCCCCGGTCCTTCGATGGCAGGTACCACTCGGCGGTTTCAATAACCGTCCTGAGGCTGGGTCGATTATCTGACTCGTCGAGATTCAGAACGTGCTCCGCCTTGTCGACATTGGGGTTCAAATCGAACGCAGGAGCGAGGCGCCAGCCGGTGGGTGTCAGGATGAATCCATGATTACGCAAATGATCATCGCGGTTCCCGACGGCGACGTTGAAGACCACTCGCCGGTACAGCTGCTCCAGGTCGGCGGCAATGAAGTCCCGAGCGCCACGATGATGTAGAAATTCCGCGAGCTCGAGGTAGCTCGTACCTTCACTGTGATCCTTGCGCAAGAGCGCCATGGACGAAGCATAGAAGCGGCGGCGCGCAGCGGAGCGGTCGAATCGTTTCGTGCAGAAGGTGTGGAAGTCGCCCCGGAAGCGTTGTAGTGCGGCCGGCGGTACCTCGATGCCCGAGCGCTGAGCGAGTCCGTGGGTGAGCGACTCCCAGGCGCCAATGTCGCGTTCATCGTCACGCGCCGGAAACTTCGCGATCCATAGAGTCCCATCCAGCTCGGTAAAACTC